>CAZWEY010000053.1:0-13471 GCA_964632055.1 uncultured Sphingomonadaceae bacterium | reverse complement strand
CATCAGGTGATAGGTGTTGCCAAGGATGATATCCGCGCCGGTTGCCCACACGCTTTCGGGCTTCATCGCCTTCACTGTCGCAGCCGTGCCCACCGGCATGAAGGCCGGCGTGCGAATTTCCCCGCGCAGCATGGCGATTGTGCCGGTGCGGGCCTTGCCGTCGGTGGCATGGATCTGGAAATGGAAACGCGCGCTCATGCGCCGCGCCTAGCCGTCTGCGCGCCGGTTGGAAAGTTCAGTAAGCTTGCGCGGAAAAAATCATGGCCTTCAGTCCTTCCGACATCTCCGCCCAGACAGCCTGCTCGTCCAGGGCCTTCTCCGGAATTGTCCCGATCACCACTTCAAGCGAGGCGCGCAGCATTTCCCAATACCATAGTGCTGGAACTTCCAGCGTGCGGATATGATGCGGGATCTGGTCTTCGATCACGCCTCGCACTTCGCCGGGACGGCCGAACCAATACATCATGCAATAGAGGCAGTTTTCCACCATGCGCGCCTCGACACGGTCTGCGTCCGAACCTGCAAGGCGCAAGAAGGCCGCGCGCGCTGCAGGAATGCAGGCGTAGAACCGGTCCATGGTCGGCTGAGTGATATCACCGATGGAGACAGCTGCGCGTTCGAGGCCCTGCTCGATTAACTGGCGCTTATCCTCGCGCGTCAGCTTTCCCATGCCTGGCTCCTTGAACTTCCATTCGTAACACTTCTCTAGCGAGGTTAAGCAGGGGCGACTTGCGCAATGTCAAATCGGATGGACTGCCAGGTGATCAGCTGCGCAATTTCCACCCCGTCTGGAATATCCATGCCAGCGCAGCCACACACAGCGCGAGGAACAGCAATGTCAGCCCCACCGCCAGTTCGATCCCGACATCGGCCTTGCCATAGAAGGTCCATCGCAAGCCGTTGACCAGATAGACGATCGGGTTGAGCATCGCGATGGACCGCCAAGGCTCGCCCAGCATGTCAATCGAATAGAAAGTCCCGCCGAGGAACGCCAGCGGCTGGAGCACGAGCAAAGGGATGGCCTGAAGCCGCTCGAAACTGTCGGCCCATATGCCGAGTATGAAGCCGAACAGGGCAAAGGCGCAGGCTGTCAGGATGATGAAACAGATCGCCCAGAACGGATGCGCGATCGAGTAATCGACAAACAGGCTGGCCGTGCCAAGGATGATACCGCCGATCAGCAGGGACTTGCTGGCCGCAGCGCCGACAAAGCCGATCAGCGTTTCTGCTACCCCCACCGGGGCTGACAGGATCTCGAACACCGATCCGGTGAAGCGCGGCATGTAGATGCCGAAACTGGCGTTGAGGGTGGTTTCGGCAAGAAGGGTCAGCAACAAGAGACCGGGGATGATGAATGCGGCATAAGGCACCCCGCCCACCTCCTCGATCCGCCCGCCGATAGCTCCGCCAAACACGACAAAATACAAGGTGGTGGTCAGCACCGGCGCGAGGATGGTCTGCCCGAATGTGCGCCAGGCACGCGACAATTCATAAATATAGATCGCCCATGCGCCCCTGGCATTGAAGCTCATCGCCCGTTCTCCACCAGGTCGACAAAGATGTCTTCAAGGCTGGACTGGTGCATGTCGATATCCGTGAAGCGGATGTTCTGCGCCACCAGCGCCTGAACCAGCGCGGCCACCTGACCGCCTGCCTCGCTGGCAACCCCGCGATAGCGCAGGCGGCTGTTGCCCTCCTCAAGGCTCAGTGGCCAGCCTTCCAGCGCGGCAGGAAGTGCGCTGAGCGGCTCAGCCAGCCGGAACAGCGCTTCCACGCTTCCCATGCGGGCCATGAGGCTGTGCTTTTCATCGACCAGCAGCAGCCGCCCACCCTGTATGACACCGACCCGGTCGGCCATTTCCTCTGCTTCTTCGATATAATGGGAGGTGAGGATGATGGTCGTCCCTCTGGAGCGCAAGCCGTCGATCAGCCGCCACATGTCGCGACGCAATTCGACATCGACGCCAGCGGTCGGCTCATCAAGAAACAGCAGTTCCGGCTCATGCGCCAGCGCCTTGGCAATCAGCACGCGCCGTTTCATTCCGCCCGAAAGATGACGGATCTGCGCATCACGCTTGTCCCAAAGCGAGAGTGCGCGCAGGATTTCCTCGATCAGCGCAGGATTGGGAGCAGAGCCGAACAAGGCACGGGAATGGCTGACCGCGCGCAGCACGCTGTCGAAAATATCAAACCCCATTTCCTGAGGCACCAGCCCGATGCGGGCGCGCGCTTTGCGCCAGTCGCGTGAAAGGTCCAGCCCGAAGGCGCGGATTGTGCCGGATGTCGGCCTCACCAGCCCGCAGACAGAGCCGATCAGCGTGGTCTTGCCTGCCCCATTGGGGCCAAGCAGCGCGAAGATTTCGCCTTGGCGCACCTTAAGGTCGACATGATCGAGAGCGACCGGCCCCTTGGGGTAAGCCTTGGTCAGCCCTTCGATCTCAAGAATCCATTCCATGTACCCGTCATGGCGCAACAAACTGTTGCATTGCAAGCGTCTGGCGGTACCTAGGCGAGATATGCGCCGGAGACCCGAAAAAGCGATGAAATACAGAAAAAATGCGCCAAACCGTTGCTGCGGATATTTACCTGGCTGGGACTCATGATATTCATAATCAAAGGGGTTAAGTTTCAATGGCAAAGCTCTTCTGGACAATCCGGGATCGCCTGCCAGGCCAATAGAAGGAGTGAGGGGTATGAAGGCATTTCGGGCATTCGCGGTCCTTACCGCAACCACGGCACTGACATTCGGCACCGTTCCGGCATTTGCAGAAGTCTCCGGCAACGATGCTGTCGACGCATCGGGCGAACTCACGCTGGACGATGATGGCGCTACAGTCACTTATGACGATAGCGGCATTGCCGACTCAGGTGTTGGGGAGGAGGCAGGCGATCCGGTCGTGGATGACGCAGTCGGCGATCCGGGCGAGCTGGTCGAGCACAAGAATGACGATCCCCTGCCCTTCGAACGTGAATTGGACGGCACGGACAATCCCGAAATCATGTACATGATGGGTGGCGCTGCGGGCGAAGATTTGGCAAGCTCGGCCGCAGATGATGCTGCAGAAGCCGCCGCCGACAATGCTGCCGACAAGGCGCTTGATCGCGTCGAAGTGGCCTCCAGCAGCCGCGTCCCCGCCAACGTCGAATAAGCCTCACAGCGGTTTGCGAGGAAAAGGGCTGCCCGGTTCTGCCGGACGGCCCTTTGAATTGCCCATGCCTCACGAGCCAAGGTCCTGCAGCCCGCTGCGCTGGCTGATCGCGTTGCCCCTGCTGGCGGCGGCTTTGCCTGCAATGGCAGCTGACCGCTATTCGGCCACGATCTCGGCGGGCGCGCAATATGACAGCAATGTCTCGGTCGACGATGCCGACATCAACCTGCGCAAGGGCGACGAGGCCGGACTGATCTCGGTCAGCCTGCGCGCGACGCCGGTGGACACCAGGGCCTGGAGCTTGCGAGTCGGTTACGACTTCGACGAGACCTTCTATGACCAGAGCACGGAATACGATCTCGAGATGCATACGCTCACTGCTGGCGTTGCCCGGCGTATTGGCAAGGTGACGATCGCAGCGGATTACCAGTACAGCCACATCCTGCTCGACAATGACAGCTATCTCGACATGCACCTTGTCTCGCCTTCGATCAGCGGGTTCGCCAGCGACAGGCTGTTCCTGAGGGCGGCCTACACATATCTGCGCAAGGGCTTCGTCACCTCGGCCAATCTCGACACCAACACCGACATGGCAGCCTTCGACGCATACCGCTTCTTCGCGAAGCTCAAGGGCTACATTGCCCTGGGCCTGCGTTACGAGGACGAGAACGCGGCGGGCCCGCAATATGATTATCGCGGGTTGCAGGGCAGCGTGAAGGCGCAAATCCCCTTCCGCCTGCTGAAGCGCAACGCTCGCGCCAAGCTTAGCTATAGCTATGGCGAACGCAATTACCGCAATATCACTCCATCCATCGGCAAAGAACGGTTCGAGAAGCGCTCGACCTGGAACGTCGCGCTGGAGGTGCCCCTCAACAAGGCAATCACCTTCAAGCCTAGCTTCCGCTTCGTTGACAGGGATTCTAACAACCCAGTCTACGACTACAAGGAGCACGTGATTACCGGAGTTCTGAGCTACAGGCTTTAGTTCCGCCAGCTCGCGCATTGGGTGCGAAATGCCTTGGCCGATCTATTCACCCTGGCAGCAAAAGGCTCGCATCCCCATAGGAATAGAAACGATATTCGCCTGCGATGGCATGGGCATAGGCTGCCTGCATCCGGTCCAGCCCCATCAGCGCGCTGACCAGCATGAACAGGGTTGAACGGGGCAGGTGGAAATTGGACATCAGCCCGTCGATGGCGCGAAAGCGATAGCCGGGCGTGATGAAAATCGCCGTGTCTCCGGCAAAGGGGCGAATGATGCCGTCTTCGCCTGCGGCACTTTCGAGCAGGCGCAGGCTGGTGGTGCCTACCGCAATGATCCGCCCGCCTGCAGCACGCGCTTGATTGAGGCGATCAGCAGTCCCAGTCTCGATCCGGCCCCATTCGGCATGCATGGCATGGTCGGCCGTATCCTCCGCCTTGACGGGCAGAAACGTGCCCGCCCCGACATGCAGGGTGAGCGTTTCGCGCCCGATGCCTGCTTCGTCCAGCGCCGCCAGCAATTCAGGCGTGAAATGCAGTGCCGCGGTGGGTGCGGCCACCGCTCCCTTCTCGCGTGCGAAGATGGTCTGGTAATCGTCGCGGTCGGCATCGTCAGTGGGACGCTTTCCTGCGATATAGGGCGGCAAGGGCATGGTGCCCGCCCGCTCCAGCAAAACTTCGACCGGTTCGTCGCCTGCAAAGCAAAGGGTCCAGCTGCCATCGGCATGGCTTTGTTCGGCCTCGGCCATGACGCCTGCGGCAAATTCGACCCTGTCGCCCGGCCTCAACCGCTTCGCATTGCGCACGAATGCCTGCCAGCGGCGCAGGTCGATACGCTTGTGCAAAGTAGCACCGATGCGCGCCCCTTCGCCACCACGGCCCGCGCGCCTGCCTTCGAGCTGGGCCGGGATCACGCGGGTGTCGTTGAACACCAGAACATCGCCCCGGCGCAGCAATTGCGGCAGATCGCGCACATGATAATCGGCAAACGGGCCGGCGTATTTTGCCACCAGCATCCGCGCAGCATCGCGCGGCCGGACAGGGCGCAGAGCTATCCGTTCTGGCGGAAGCGCAAAATCGAACAGATCAACACGCATCGCGCGCGGATTGCTCCGACTATTCCGAGGCCGAGTTGCTCAGCATGTCGGCGGTGATCTCGCTGCCCACAGGATCGCCCGAAGGTGCAGCCGGGGCCGCCAGCCCATCGGCAGCGAGCGAAGCCCTCACAATCTTTGTCGGATTGGCCGGAGGCTCGCCCCGTGCAATCGCATCGACCGCTTCCATATTCTCGATGACGCGCCCAAAATTGGTATATTTGCGGTCGAGCGCAAAGCGCGGATAGAACACGATGAAGAACTGGCTGTTGGCGCTGTTGACGTCGCCGGCACGCGCCATCGAGACGCTGCCGCGCACATGCGGCATGTCGTTGAACTCCTCGGCCACATCCGGCAGGTCGGAATTGCCACGCCCGGTTCCCGTCGGATCGCCCGTCTGGGCCATGAAATCCTCGATCACGCGGTGGAAAATCACGCCATTGTAGAAACCGCGACGAGCCAGCGTCTTGATGCGTTCGACATGATTGGGCGCCCAGTCGGGCATCAGGCGGATGCTCACTCTTTGCCCGGTGGAAAGATCGAGCAGCAGCACGTTCTCAGGGTCATTTGCCGGGTTGAAGTCCACAGGAGCATAGACACGTGTTGTCTTGGCAAGGCCAGCGTCCTTGTCCTTCTTCTTGGCCATCGCGGCCCCCGGAGCAAGTGCCAGGGACAGGGTCAGCATGGCAATGGCGAGTTTCTTGAACATGAAAGGCTCTCGTTCCTGCAATAAGCTTGCGCAGCGCCGTCTAGCCGCTGCCGACTGTCGCTTCAATGAATGTTAGGGAAGGTTCCCCCGATCAATCGCCAAGCCGCCCGCGCAATGCGACGCGGGCGAGCACATCGTCGCGCACTTCGCGGCTGACAAAGGGTGTTATATCTCCTCCGAACAACGCGATTTCCTTGACCAGGCGCGAAGCGATCGGCTGGAGGCTGACATCGGCCATGAGAAACACAGTCTCGATCTCGGCATTGAGCTGCTGGTTCATGCCCGCCATCTGATATTCATACTCGAAATCCGCCACCGCCCGCAGGCCACGCACGATCACGCTGGCTCCCTGGCGTTCCGCAAATTTCATCAGCAGAGAATGGAATCCGACCACTTCGACATTGTCGAGGCCAAGGCTGGCGACTTCGCGCCGCACCATATCCATGCGCTCTTCCGGAGAGAACATCGGGTCCTTGGAAATATTGGTGGTCACGCCGATGATCAGCCGGTCAACCAGCTTGGCCCCGCGACGGATGATGTCGGCATGGCCCAGTGTGATCGGATCGAATGTTCCGGGATAAACGCCCACGCGCTCGCCGGTTCCGCTTGCCCCCATCAATGCTTCCTTTCGACGATGTAACGCGCCACCATGCGCAGCAGATCGGCTTCTGCTCCATGGCCGACCAGGTGCCCCACCGCCTGTTCGACCAGCATATGCGCCTGCTCGCGCGCCCGTTGCGGGCCCAGCAGGGAAACGAATGTCTGCTTTCCAGCCTCGGCATCCTTGCGCAACGCCTTTCCAGCCAGTTGCTCGTCGCCTTCGTGGTCAAGCAGATCATCGGCAATCTGGAATGCCAGACCGATATCGCGGGCATAGGCCTTGAGGTGAGCGCGCCCTTCAGCAGGCACTCTGGCCAGGATGGCCCCCATCTCGACCGCAGCCGACAGCAAAGCTCCGGTCTTCAGCTGCTGCAGACGGGTGATGGTGTGCAGGTCGAAGGATTCGCGCTCGGCCATCATGTCCATCATCTGCCCGCCCGCCATGCCGCCAAGGCCGCTGCCAGTGGCCAGGCAATGCACCAGTTCGGCGCGGGTGAAGGGATCGCCCGACAGCTCCGGGTCGGATAGGATCTCGAAGGCGAGCGCATGCAGCGCATCGCCCGCGAGCACCGCGGTCGCCTCGTCAAAGGCCTTGTGCACTGTCGGTTTGTTGTGACGCAGATCGTCATCATCCATGCAGGGCAGATCATCATGGATCAGCGAATAGGCATGGATCGCTTCTATCGCGCACCCGGCACGAATGGCGGACTGACGATCAGCCCCATACATCTCGGCCGTTGCGGCTAGCAACAAGGGGCGCAATCTCTTGCCGCCGCCGATCGTGGCATAGCGCATCGCCTCAACCAGCCTTGCACGAGCATCGTCTGGAACGGGCAGCAGGTGATCGAAGCCTGCATCGATCTCGCGCTGGATTGTTGCGAGGGCTGCGCCAAGCCTGCCTTCGATCAAGGCCGACGCAGTCATGCGTCTTCGTCGAAAGGCCGGGTTCCGGCAGCCTTGCCATCGGCTCCCGCAACGATGCGTTCGATTCGTTCCTGAGCGGCATCCAGCCTTGCCTGGCAATGCTGGCGCAACGCTTCGCCTCTCTCGTAAAGCGCAATCGACTCGTCGAGCGCGACATCCCCGCTTTCCAGCTTTTGCACCACCGCTTCGAGCGCTTTCAACGCCTGCTCGAAGCTCATAGCCTGTGTATCTGTCGCCTGATCTTCCATGAACTGCAGCATTGACGGGCATAAGCGGCCCGGTCAAGCGCCACGGGACTAGCGATCAGGGCTGTGCAACGCTAAGGGCGCCCCATGAGCGAAATTACCCCCGAGATCGTCGCGGCCCACGGCCTTTCCGAGGATGAATATGCGCGCGTGCTGCATGCGCTGGGACGCGAGCCCAACCTTGTCGAACTGGGCATCTTTTCAGTCATGTGGTCCGAACACTGCTCCTACAAGTCGAGCCGGTTTCACCTCAAGAAGCTGCCGACGCAAGCGCCCTGGGTCATCCAGGGGCCGGGCGAGAATGCGGGCGTCATAGATATCGGTGACGGGCAGGCTGCGATCTTCAAGATGGAGAGCCACAACCACCCCTCCTATATCGAACCCTATCAGGGCGCGGCAACCGGCGTTGGCGGCATATTGCGCGATGTCTTCACCATGGGCGCGCGGCCCGTCGCCAACATGAACGCGCTGCGTTTCGGCAGGCCGGACCACCCCAAGATGAAGCACCTGGTGCAAGGCGTGGTGGCCGGAATTGGCGGTTATGGCAATTGCGTGGGCGTGCCCACGGTGGGCGGCGAAACCAATTTCGACCCGGCTTACGATGGCAATATCCTCGTCAATGCCATGACCGTGGGCGTCGCCGATACCGACAAGATTTTCTATTGTGCGGCCACGGGCCTCGGCAATCCCATCGTCTATGTCGGCTCCAAGACCGGGCGCGACGGCATTCATGGCGCAACCATGGCCAGCGCCGATTTCGACGAAAAATCCGAGGAAAAACGCCCCACCGTGCAGGTGGGCGATCCCTTCACCGAAAAGCTGCTGATCGAGGCATGCCTTGAGCTGATGGCGACCGACGCCATTGTCGCGATTCAGGACATGGGTGCGGCCGGCCTCACCTCCTCATCCGTTGAAATGGCCAGCAAGGGCGGTGCCGGCATCCGGCTCGACATGAACAAGGTGCCCTGCCGCGAAGAGGCAATGACGCCTTACGAAATGATGCTGAGCGAGAGCCAGGAGCGCATGCTCATGGTGCTGAAGCCCGGCAAGGAGGCGATGGCAGAGGCGATCTTCCGCAAGTGGGAGCTGGATTTCGCCGTGATCGGCGAAGTGACCGACACCGGCCACATGGTGCTGGAATGGAACGGCGAGGTGGTGTGCGATATCCCGCTTGGTCCGCTCGCAGACGATGCGCCCGAATATGAACGCCCCTATGTCACCCCTGCCCAATACAAGAGCTGGGCCGCTGTGCCGCCTCTTGCCGATGTGCCCGAGAATGCGGATATCGGCGCTGATCTTGTCCGGCTGATGGGCAGCCCCAACCTCGCCAGCCGGCGCTGGATCTGGGAACAATATGACAGCCAGGTCGGCGCCGACACCTTGCAGAAATCGGGCGGTGATGCCGCTGTAGTGCGGGTTCATGGCACCGGCAAGGCGCTGGCGATGAGCACCGACTGCACCCCGCGCTATTGCTATGCCGACCCCTATGAAGGCGGCAAGCAGGCAGTCGCTGAAACCTATCGCAATATTTCGGCCGTCGGCGCTCTGCCGCTGGCGATCACCAACTGCCTCAATTTCGCCAATCCTCAGCGACCCGAAATCATGGCCCAGATCGTCGGCTGCCTCGAAGGCATGGGCGATGCCTGCCGCGCGCTCGACTATCCGATCGTGTCGGGCAATGTTTCGCTCTACAATGAAAGCAAGGCGACCGGCGGTGGCTCTGCCATCCTGCCAACGCCTGCGATCGGCGGCGTCGGCTTGCTTGATGATCATGAAAAAATGGCGACCATCGCCTTCAAGGATGGCGCACAGAAGATCATCCTGATCGGCGCCGATCCGCGCATGGAACCGCAGCTTGGCCAGTCGCTATGGCTCGATGTCTGCCATGGCAAGCGCATGGGGCCAGCGCCCACGGTCGATCTCGCAGCAGAGCGCCGCCATGGCGAATTCGTCCGCGAGCTGATCGCGCAGGGGCTGGTCAGCGCGGTGCATGATGTGTCGGACGGCGGCATATTGGTGGCAATCGCCGAAATGGCGCTGGCAGGTGACGTGGGGGCGCGGCTCGAACTGCCCTCGTTCGAAAACCGCGTCGACAAGGAAAAGCGGCGCCATGCCTGGTCGCTCTTTGCCGAAAATCAGGGCCGCTATCTCGTCACCGAACCGTTCGACTCGCATATTGTCGAGAAAATGGCGCGTGAATGCGATATCGGCTGCTGCTTTGTCGGCTGGACCGGAGGCGACACCATCGCGCTGTGCGCAGGCGAGGATCCGATCTATCCTGAAATCCCGCTCGCCGATCTGCGCGAAGCCAGCGACAGCTTCTTCCGCGACTGGATGGAAGGCTGATCAGCCCGAAAGGGCTTTTCAGCCGCTGACCCATTCGGTCCGCGGGATGCCCAGAAGATCCAGCACGCCGGTCAGATCGCCCCGGTCGACCCAGCCATCGGCGGCAGCGCGGGCTTTCGGTTTCGCGCTATAGGCCAGCCCATAAGTCGCTGCAATCAGCATGGGGATGTCGTTTGCGCCATCGCCCGTGGCAAGGGTCACCGCCCCTTCCCCGATCGCCGCCGCTTCTTCTTCCAGCACCTTGCGCTTGACGCTGCTGTCCGTAATCCCGCCGACCAGCCCGCCGGTCAGAGCGCCGCCCGTCACTTCCAGCCGGTTCGCCACCACCAGTTCAAAGCCGAGGTCGGCTGCAACCGGATCGGCAAAATGATGAAAGCCACCTGTCACCAGAACGGTTTTGCATCCTTTGGCCTTCAGCGTCGCGACCAGCGTCTTTGCGCCCGGCATCGCGCTGATGCGGGTGGCCAGACATTCCGCAATCGCACCATCGGAAAGTCCGCGCAAAAGCATGACCCGCTCGCGAAGCGCGCTTTCGAAATCGAGTTCGCCCTGCATCGCGCGCTCGGTGATGGCCGCGATCTGCGGCTTCAATCCGGCAAAATCTGCCAGCTCGTCGATGCATTCCGCCTGAATCATGGTCGAATCCATGTCGGACACGAAAAGCTGCGGCACGCGCACTTCATGATCGGCAATCAGCAGGTCGGATGGGGTAAAGGCACGGTCGAGCACATCTGCCAGAGCGGTGCGATCCCCGCCTTCTGTGCGGAACTGCAATCCGCCAGCCACATCGAGCGGGGAAACCCCGGCCGCCATGCCGCGCGCCTGCAAAGCGGCAAGCGCTGCGTCACAATTTGCGGACAGGCTGGCCTGATCTGCTATCAGCCGGGCAATGAGCACTGATAATTCCCTTTCGAACACGCTGGCGGCCCTGCCGCCGCTCGCGCTCATTGCAGGGCCGACCGCCAGCGGCAAGAGCGATTGCGCGATCCGGCTTGCATTGGCTCTGGAAAGCAAGGGCCGGCGTGCGGTGATCCTCAATGCCGACAGTGCTCAGGTCTATGCCGATCTCGCCGTCCTCTCGGCCCGCCCTTCGCAAGAAGAGATGCAGGGCGTCGAACACCGCCTGTTTGGCACCTGGGACGGGGGGCAAGCCTGCTCTGCGGCAGACTGGGCCGAAGCGGCCAGACGCGAAATCGCGCATTTGCATGGCGATGGCGCGGTGCCCATCCTTGTCGGTGGAACAGGCCTCTATATCCGCACCCTTCTGGAAGGCATTGCTCCAGTCCCTCCGATCGATCCGGCTATCCGCGCCGAGGTGCGGGCGATGGAAACATGCGATGCCTATGCCGCACTGATGCTGGAAGATCCGGCCCGCGCTGCCCGTCTGGCCCCTGCCGACCGCACCCGCATCGCCCGCGCTCTGGAGGTGGTGCGCTCTACCGGGCGGGTGCTGGATGATTGGCAGCAACGCAAGCAAGGCGGCATAGCAGACAAGGTGCAGCTTCACCCGCTGGTCCTGCTGCCCCCACGAGACTGGCTTTATGAACGCTGCGACCGCCGCTTCGGGATGATGATGGAGCAAGGCGCGGTCGCAGAGGTGGAGGTGCTGCTTTCCCGCAATCTTGCGCCTGACCTTCCGGTTATGCGCGCCATCGGGGTGCGCGCCATTGCCGGATGGCTTGGCGGCGAATGGGACCGAGAGACTGCAATCGCCATGGGCGCTCAGGCAACCCGAAATTATGCCAAGCGCCAATATACCTGGTTTTCAAGGCAGATGCCGGATTTCTGGCCACAAAATCTTCGCGGCCGCGCGCAGACCGATTCCGATTTCCTGCCTAATTTTGAAATATTATTACAAACATGAGGCTTGACGCGTCATTTCATTTCCCCTACTGAAGATGAACTTGGACAGATCGCAACCCGGTGCAGCCCTCTGCGCCGGGTTGTGTTTTTGCTGTATCGCCTGAAAGGAAGAAGACGTGTCACAAGAGCGCAGCGGCGCGGAAATATTGGTCGAAACGCTGGTCCGCCAGGGCGTCGAATATGTGTTCGGCTATCCGGGCGGCGCGGTGCTGCCAATCTACGATACGCTGTTCAGCGACAGCCGCATCCGCCACATCCTTGTCCGCCATGAAGCAGGCGCGGCGCATGCGGCAGAAGGCTACGCCCGCTCCACCGGCAAGCCCGGCGTGGTGCTCGTGACCTCCGGCCCCGGTGCGACCAATGCGGTCACCGGCATCGCCGACGCCTTCCTCGACTCCATCCCGCTGGTCGTCATCACCGGGCAGGTCGCGACCAATCTGATTGGCTCGGATGCCTTTCAGGAAGCCGATACGGTCGGTATTACCCGTCATTGCACCAAGCATAATTATCTGGTGAAGGATCCGTCGGAACTCGCAGCCACGCTCGACGAAGCCTTCGAGATAGCCACCTCGGGCCGCCCCGGTCCCGTCCTGATCGACATTCCCAAGAATGTGCAGGTCGCAACTGCGCCTTTAGGTGATGCTGCTCCGCAACGCCCGGAGCGCTATGCCCCGCGCATGGCGGCAAGCGATGGCGAGATCGAACAGGCGATCGCCATGATCGCCGCGGCCAGGGCGCCGATCCTCTATACCGGCGGCGGCGTGATCAACTCCGGTCCGCGTGCAACGGAATTGCTGCGCGAGTTCCAGAAGCTCACTGGCGCGCCTGTCACCTCCACCCTCATGGGGCTGGGCGCCTTCCCGCACGACCATGCCGACTGGCTGGGCATGCTGGGGATGCATGGCACCTACGAATCGAACATGGCGATGAACCGCTGCGATCTGATGATCAACATCGGCGCGCGTTTCGATGATCGGGTGACCGGGCGGCTGGATGCCTTCTCGCCGCATTCGAAGAAGATCCACATCGATATCGACCGTTCTTCCATCAACAAGGTCATCCCTGTCGATCTTGGCATTATCGGCGATTGCGCGACCGTGCTGGAACAGCTCATCGCCGCATGGGGCAAGCGCAAGCCGGCCGACCTGACCGAATGGAAGGCCCGCATTGACGGCTGGCGCGCCCGCGACAGTCTCGCCTATCCCAAAAAGAGCGGCCCGATCATGCCCCAATATGCGGTGGAGCGGCTGTTCGCGCTGACAGCGGGCAAGGATCCGATCATCACCACCGAAGTCGGCCAGCACCAGATGTGGGCCGCGCAGTATTTCGGTTTCTCCGGCCCCAACAAATGGCTGACTTCAGGCGGGCTTGGCACCATGGGCTATGGCCTGCCAGCTGCCATCGGGGCGCAGCTGGGCAACCCCGGAAGCCTTGTCATCGACATTGCAGGCGATGCCTCGATCCAGATGAATATTCAGGAAATGGGGACGGCCAGTCAGTATCGCCTGCCGGTCAAGGTGTTCATCCTCAACAATGAATGGATGGGCATGGTGCGCCAGT
>CAZWEY010000052.1:0-13591 GCA_964632055.1 uncultured Sphingomonadaceae bacterium | reverse complement strand
CTCGGCGGAATTACCGGTTGCTGTCCCCATCGCGACAACGTCGCCAGGATATAAGGTTGTTGTTCGGCTGATATGGGACAGCGCCGCTGCAACTGACCAGATATAATTTTTCAGTGGGTCGGCAGCGATCAGCTCGTCACCGACCATGCACCGTATCGCGAGTTGAGACGGATCCGGAATTTCGTCGCGCGTTACAAGCACAGGGCCCATCGGAGCAAAAGTGTCGGCGCCTTTGTACCGTCCCGCGTAGCTCGTGTGCACCAAGGTCGGTTGGGGCTCTGCATGCCCTTCTGTAGGTATGAACACCTGCAGGGAGAAGGAATCTTCCTCTCTCAGACCAACCGACGTCACGTCGTTGACAATGGAATAGCCGAACACAGCGGCGGCAGCCTCTTGCTCGGAAGCGCCTTTGATCGTTTTCCCAATTACGACCGCCAGTTCGGGCTCAGGGTGGGTCAAGCCATAGCTCTTGTGAATCTCAATCGGCTGGAGGTGGCCGATGAGCGCGGAACTTGGCTTGATGAAGAACGCTGGATGGTCGGTCGGGGCGCGAACCTTGATAGCATCGAGAGCGCGGTTGTTAGTGACAACACAGACGATCTTGGACGGCCGGCGCACGGGTGGAAGCCACTCGATGCCGGCAATTGAGACTGCACGTTCACTGAGCAGCGCGCCGTCGATGGTGGAAAGCGCCTGGCGCAGTGCCTCCCATGTTCCATCTCCTGCCTCAATCAGCCGCATCATATCTCCTGCAACATCCGCAGGGAGCTCGACTCCGGGAACGTCCCGCAGATCAAGTACTCTGTCGTCGTCGAGAAGAGCGCCGACGCGTCCCTCGCCGTCGGCCATATAACTCAATAGTTTCATCGGTGAATCTCCTTATCGAGACTGGAATCTGGTGAGGTCGCGAACCTCGAAAGACCATCGACCCGGCGCAAGCGTGCGCCGAAGTCAAAGCAAATGCCCATCAGTGTCAGTGCACTCATGCAAAGCGCTGGCACGATCAGGCGAGCGACGGGGCTGCGACGGAAGGGCCGGCAGGGGCCGCGCCGGAGCAGATGCATAGCACTCGGTCCTTCCTGCCATTAGCAGCTCCATTGGTACTAAATCTCGCCTAGGAGCATCGTCGTGAATCAGCATGTTATTTGCTTGTGCCCATGCAACTAACATACTTGCGAGGTGCGTTGCAAGTGAAGGGTTCAGATCCTAGTATGGGTCATGGCACCAATATCCCTTAAGGCTGCAATCGAGAGCCCTGTGCGGCGGACGCAGGCGCAACGGCGTGCGCTGTCTGCGGACGCAGTAATTTTGGCCGCGACCAAGCTCTTTGCCGAGCAAGGCTATACGCGCACGTCACTCGCTGAAATCGGCCAAGCAGCCGGATACAGCCGCGGCATCGTTCGCGAGCGCTTTGGGACGAAAGAGCGGCTGTTCGAACTGGTATTGGAAAGCATACGCGATGTTTTCAACGGTTTCCTATCCCCTGCGCTGGAGGGACGCGCCGGAGTTGAAAAGATATTAGCTTTCGCAGAAAGCTATCTGGCAGCCATCGAACACATTCCGGCAGAAATGAGCGCGATCTACAGGCTTCGTGCCGAGGCGGCGGTGGGCGAAGTCCAGTTCAGGAAGCGGTTTCAGGAGATCGACGAGTGGTTCCGGTCCATCGTTCGGGGTGGTCTAGAAGAGGGGATTGCAGCTGGAGATGTGAGCTCTTTGCTCGACGCCAATCACGCAGCCACGTTGATTGTCGGTATGCTGCGCGGCACTGTGTTGCAGTGGTTGATGTCGCCAGCCGAGGTAAATCCCGCTGCGATGCACGACTCAACGCGGAGCATAATTCTCAAAATTATTCGCCCCTGACGACAAGACATCGGCGCGACCGGCCTGATGATGGAATATCTGCCTCAGCGAGAGATAGTGCTAGAGCTAATTCGAAATTATCTATCGAAATTTCAAAGCCTTGAGATGCGGCGCGTGAGGAGCTGGATCGAGCCAACAAACAGCCATGCAGTGGCCGAGGCGATGGTCTGCTCGAAGTCCTTGGGGAGCTGGCGGTTGCGATTGAGACAGGCGAGGGTGCGCTCGCCTAGCCCGCCTTCCTGCAGGCCTGCTCAAGCGTCGCCACAACGTCCTTTCCGCGGTAGCTGAACCGTGCGTCGATCACCGGCGAGAACCGGCTGAACGTGTCGACCACCGTCAGGATCCGCCGCTTGCGACCCGTTGCGAGCTGGTCGTGGACGAAGTCCATCGCCCATACATCGTTCGTCCGGACCGCCGGCGCACGATCCTCCCGTAGCTTTGCCTTCACCCGTCGCTTGGGCGTCTTGTTGCGCAGCTGCAGACCCAACTCCCTGTAAAGCCGATAAACCTTCTTCGCGCTTACGACCCAGCCCTCTCGGCGAAGAATGTAGTACACGCGGCGGTAGCCGTAGCGGACGTGCGTCTCGCAGATGACCTTGAGGCGCTTCTTGATCGCGGCCGGATCGGTGCGGCGGGACTTGTAATGGTAGCTCGAGGTGTCGAACGGCAGTACGCCTCCGATAGCGGCCGCGTAGCAATCTAGGATTGGCTGCGTCGATGTTCGGCGATGAGGTCGCGCATGCAGTCGATGCCATCGCCGGACGGGGCGAGCACGGGATCTTCAGCGGTGCCATAGCCCCAGATAAGCCCGTCCTCAGTGTCCATCTGATCGGTGAGCTCGAAGAGGAAGTCCTCGGCTTCACCGAGCTCGAGCGCGACCTGGGCGAGCGTGGTCACGGCGTAGACTTTGTTCCGCTGCATCAGGCGGCGAGCTCGATTGGTGGAGACTGGGTGGCTTTCCAGTTCCAGGGGAGCAACTCATGGAGCTGGCTTTGGGGGATGTCGGCGATGCGCGCTAGTACATCGGTGAACCAGGCCAGTGGATCGACGCCGTTGAGCTTTGCCGTACCGAAGAAGCTGTACATCATAGCCGCGCGCTCACCGCCGCGGTCGGAGCCGACGAACAGCCATGCTTTCCTGCCGCGGGCAACACCGCGGAGCTGCCGCTCGGCAGCGTTGTTCGTGATGCAGATTCTCCCATCGACAAGGAACGCGGTGAAGCCCTCCCAGTCGTTGAGAAGATAGGCGATCGCTTTGGCGACGGCATCGTGGCGGGAGAGCCCGCCACGTTGCTCGCGCATCCAGGCTTCCAGATCACGAATGATCGGGGCGACACTCTCCTGACGCACGCGCAGGCGCTCGGCGACAGACTGGCCATTGATCTCCCGCTCGATGGCGAAGATCCGGTCGATCTGTTCCAGGGCTTCCTTAGCGAGCGGCGAGACGATCGGTGACGCGCCCCTCTTGCGCTTGAGCTGGCGCGCGACGTCGACCAGTTCGAAGAACTGGCGGCGGGCATGGGCCCAGCAGTTGGCACGGATCATAGCGCTCTCACGGAACATCTCGTTGAAGCCCGCAAAGCGGTCGACCTGGAGGATGCCGCTGTATCCGGCCAGATGACCGCGGGGATGCTCGCCCTTGCGATTGCGGGAGTAGTAGCACAGCACGCCGGGCGGCGAGAGGCCGCCGAAGGGTTCGTCGTCGCGCACATAATCCCAGATCCTGGCGATATCGGTCTTGTACTTGGCCAGCAGCGGGACCGTCGTGTCGTCGGCGTGGAGCCGGTCTGCCGCCAGAACATGCGCTTCAAGCAGCAGGAACAGGGGCCGGGTTGCCGCAGCAACGGCACCAACCTGATCGGCCAGCGTCGACAGGCTCAGCGGGATGCCTTCCGCTTCAAGCCGGTCGCGCTGACTGTTGAGCGGCTGATGCAGGCCGTATTTCTGGAAAACGAGGTTAGCGAGGAAGTGCGCCCCGAACATTCCGCGCGGCGTCACATGGAAGGGCGCCGGGGGTTGGCTGATCTTCTCGCATTGCCGGCACGAGACTTTCTCGCGGATCGTGCGGATCACCTTGTGACGTGCCGGTACCTTCTCGAGCGTCTCGGTGATGTCGGGGGGCAGACGGCCAAGATCATCCGATCCGCAGCACGGGCATTGCTCGCTCGCCGGGATGACCACGTCCTCGCGGGGCAGGTCCGCGGGGAAGTCCCGCCGGGTGCCACGCTTGCGAGTGAAGGCGGTAACGCTCGTGGTCCTGGCCGCGGCGATTTCGCCTTCGATCTCGGCGGCGCTGGCGTCGGCCTCCAACTCCTCGAAGGCGATCTCGAGCTGTTCGAGCAGACGGCGGCTGCGCTCGGAGCTGGCGCCATATTTGTCGCGGCGCATCTTCTCATTCATCAACTCAAGGTGCGCGTTGCGGGCTAGCAGATCGGCGTTGACCGCCCGAACCCTGGCCAACTCGGCCTCCGCCTCAAGGGCATGGGCCTGTGTCCTGTCGGCCCTTTCCCGAGCGGCAGCAAGCTCGGCGCGTAGTTGCAAAAGCTCGTCGGATGCATCGCTCGCGGGCATGGGGCCGCATAGCACAAGGGGCTCCAAAACCCCAGTGTTTTCGCCATTCTTGCCCCCAGTTCGCCACTAATTCGAGGCCCGGATTCTCATCCTGATTGTCGCGGACGCCGTCAGCCCACCTGCTTGGGGCGCCAAGTCTCTTGCGGCGTGCGCCAGTCGATCCCTTCGAGTAAACAGGCCAGCGCCGACGCGGGTATGGCCACCGTCCCGTCTTTTGCCGCCGGCCATACATACCTGCCTCGTTCCAGACGCCGGATGTACAAGGACATCGCGATGCCATCGTGCCACAGGATCTTGCACAGGGATCCGCTGCGGCCCCTGAACACGAACAGATCGCCGGCGTGGACGTCCTTCCTCAGCACCTGCTGCACCTGTAGCGCAAGCGAGCGCATCCCCCGTCGCATGTCGGTATGACCCAGCGCCAGCCAGATCCGCGCATTGCTCGGAACTGGGATCACTGCGACAGCGCCTGCAAGACGGCGGCGGCCAATGCGGCCGGCGCATGGTCGGCGATCTCCACTTCCGCCCGTTCCAGGCGCACCCTGATCGCACAGGGTTTGGCCTCGATCTCGCCAGCATCGTCATGCACGACGACTTGCGCAAAGCCTTGCGCCTCGTCGTTTCGCGCAGAGCCAAATTCCCTGCGCCAGCGGTAAAGCTGGCTCGGATGAACATCGACCGCACGAGCCACGTGCGACACCACCGCTCCCGGCGCAAACGCCCGCGCAACCAGCGATAGCTTGTCCGCATCATCCCACCGCCGGCGCCGCTGCGCGCCCGCGAATACTGTCACCTGACCCAACGCTTCGCCCTTCGCACCAGTGCAAGCTACAGAACTAGCACCGATGCTTACATCCACTATTGGCGAGCATCCTCAAGGCGGCCGCTATCGGAGGCGTACGAACGGCAGGACCTTGCAAGCCCTGCGGATCGACACGCCCCAGTCCGCCAGCATCCCGCCGAACAGCTCGCGCTTCCGATCCGGCCTCAGAGCGTTGGCCGCGCTTCGCTTGGCCGCCTGCGGCTCCGGCGGACGATATCCTGAAGCATCTCCCGATCGAGCGTCAGGTCGGCGACGATGTTCTTGAGGCGGCCGTTCTCCTCCTCGAGCTCACGCAGCCGCCGCATCTCCGTTGGCAGCAGCCCCGCGTACTTCTTCTTCCAGTTGAAGTACGTCGCCTGGCTGATCCCCGCCTTGCGGCAGACCTCCGCCACCGGCGTCCCTTCCTTACCCTGCTTGATCACGAACGCCTTCTGCGCATCCGAAAACTTCGATGCCTTCATGCCACGCCTCCTTGCCCAGCCAAGGAAATCTGAGGCCGAAAACTCTAACTCAAAACGATCCAATTTTCAGGTGGCAGAGCACCACCTACATGCGCCGTGTCTAGCTGGTGGCCTAATCAACCAGCTGTCGCGCGCCGACGCGCTTGCGCTTCACGGTTGTCTATGATAGTTGCTATCGCGCAAGCATGTTAAATGAAGGCCGACGGTCAACCTGCAGTGGGCCGCGAAAGATGCGCATCGACGATCAAAGCTCCGGGTGAAGCAATGAATGAAGACATAAACTGGTGGCAGATTCTGCAACTCAATACTGAATTCGCCTGGCGAATCGACCATGACGGCGGATCAGGCGTGGCCGAGCTATTTGCTGCCAATGGTAGCTATCATATTGAATCTGCTAGGGGACGCCTTGAGCTCGATGGCAGAGAACGGATCGAGGCATTTTATGAGGCTCGCCGGATGCGCGGCCATCGCATTTCGCGGCACCTCTTCTCGAACCTCAGACTTGCATCTCTAACTTCGGAAAGCGCGGTCGGAATCATCGTTCTTCAGCTTTATGCGGCTGACGGAACGGCGACGTCTTCGGCTGCGCCTGTCCTGATAGCAGATTTCCACGACCAATATGTCCGTCACGATGGTACCTGGAAATTCAAGTCGCGCTTGGCGCAGGTTGTGTTCGGTACCATTCCAGATCTCGCATCGCCGGGCGCTGTTCCAGCCCCAAATCCGAGCCATTCATAGAAGCATATTGGAAAGGCCTATTCTCATGGTGAGTATTTCAATTGCTGTCGATATCGGAGGAACGTTCACGGATGTCGTTCTAATCAATGGCAATACCTCGTTCGTCGAAAAGACGCTCACGACACCGGACAACCTGCTTGAGGGCTTTTTCAGAGGAATTACCGGCGTCTTGACGAAAGCCGGCCTGGCGCCGGCCGATGTTAACGACAGGATAGTGCACGCCACCACCACCGTTACCAACGCCTTGATCGAGCGGCGTGGCGCCAAATCTGCGATGTTATTCACCGATGGTTTCGCAGACACTTTGCGCATTCGTCGGGAAGACCGCTTCGATATCTATGATACGCAGATTGAAGCACCCGAACCTATCATAGATCAAACCTTCACGATCGATGAGCGGGTTTATGCCGATGGCACAAACGGCAAGGCACCCTCAGAAGCCGAAATCAATGCGCTTGCTGCAACTCTGGCAGAGCATAGAGTGCAATCGATCGGCATCTGTTTCATGCACAGCTACATTGATCCGACCAACGAGAGATTCGTCGCGGAGCGCTTGAAAAAGCTTTTGCCAGAACTTGAAATCTCGCTGTCATCAGAGGTTTCGCCTCAGATCCGCGAGTATGTGCGTGCCTCCACAACGGCGGTAAACGCTTATGCCGTCCCCGTGACAAAGCCATATTTGGACGAACTTGAGCGCAAACTTACGGAAGAGGGGTTCCGTCCCGAGCCGTTGATGGTGCTTAGCTCAGGCGGCCTTGTAGCGGTGGAAACGGCCGCGCGCTTCCCTGTGCGAATGATTGAGAGCGGCCCCGCCGCAGGCGCCCTCGCAACAGCATTTTTTGCTAAGTCTCTCAATGCCCCCGAGATTCTTGGCTTCGACATGGGCGGAACAACCGCAAAAGTCTGCCTTATACAGAATTACGAACCGCTCGTAGCCGCTGAATTCGAGGTTGATCGGGCGTATCAGCTCAAAGAGGGCAGCGGCTTCCCGGTAAATGTGCCGACGGTCGACCTCATCGAAATCGGCGCGGGCGGCGGAAGCATTGCCCACATAAACGACATGGGATTGCTCAAGGTCGGCCCGCGAAGCGCCGGCGCGAGTCCGGGTCCTGCCTGCTACGCGCGCGGCGGGACCAATGCGACGGTAACCGATGCTGCGGTTCATCTTGGCCTTCTTGACCCGAATAACTTCCTGGGTGGCGAGATGAAACTCGACGCCCGCGCTGCTGCTAATGCGCTTGCGGTGGTGGGAGAGAAGCTCGGAATCGGCTCGGTTGAAGTGGCACGTGGCGTCTATGACATTGTTTGTGAGGCGATGGCCGGTGCAGTTCGAACACACGCGGCTGAACGCGGCGTTGACTATCGCGGGGTGCCGCTGCTCGCATTTGGTGGGTCTGGTCCAGTCTATGCCTGCCAGGTCGCCGACCTTCTTAACAGTAGCAAGGTCATATACCCGCCGCTCGCAAGCGTCTTCTCCGCTTTCGGTGCCCTCGTCACTCCCGTCCGCTTCGATCTGACGCAGAGCGCTTTGATGCGACTCGAGGATATGGATTGGCCAATGGTTCACGAACTCCTCGGGCACATCGAGGCCGAAAGCCGTAAGGCCCTCAATGTGGCTTGCGTGCAAGATGGCGATGTCGAACTCAAATTCAGCGCTGATATGCGCTACTATGGCCAGCATTACGAAGTTCCGGTGACGTTCCCCGAGCGTCCCTCGCCCGCGACACCTTTGCGGGAACTGTTCGAAGCGGAATTGCGCCGCCGTCACTCAGTATGCCAGCCTCAGCTGGACGTCGAAATCGTCAATTGGCGCATTGCCGCCAGCGGGCCTGCAAGCGCGGGTCCCGCCTTTTCACACACGGGAGAGAGGTTTGCAGAGGAGAAGACACGTCCGGTGCACGCCTGGGGATCGCACGACGTGAAGGTGGTCCAGCGACGCAGTTTGGATCTTGATACGCGGATCAAGGGTCCGCTGCTTATTGAAGAGCGGGAAACAACATTAGTAATTTGCCCGGGCTGGACCGTTCGCGCCGGTCCACTCGGATGCGTCGTGGCCGAAAGAGAGGATTGAAGTCATGAGTCCATTGGAACTGGAACAGTACTGGACGAGCCTGCGCAGCCTTGTGTCAGAGCGGGCGAAGGTGATGCAACGCTCGGCCTTCGCCGCCGTTGTGCGTGAGGCAGGCGATCTAGCCTATGCGGTATTCGACGCAGAGGGCCGCATGGTCGCGCAAGCCGAAACGGGCACGCCTGGTCATGTAAATTGCCTGGAGGCCTGCGGCAAGTTTCTGATCGAGAAGTTCGCCGGGAACATTGCGGAAGGCGACGTCCTTATCACCAATGACCCCTGGCTCGGTGCCGGTCACTATTTCGATATCACGATCCTGGCTCCGGTGTTTCGCAATGGCAAGATTATCGCTTATCTCGGCTCGACCAACCATCATGCCGACATTGGAGGGCTGGGCATGTCGTCGATGGCGATCGATGTCCACCAGGAAGGACTTTCGATTCCGCCAATGAAATTGGTCGAGGCGGGAGAACCCAACGCGGTACTCTACGACATCATCCGGTCGAACGTCCGTGTGCCTGATGTCGTGGTCGGCGATCTTGCAGCGCAAATTTCCAGCGCCCTGAGCGGCGGCGTGGCCATCAACGAGATGTGCGATCGCCATGGTCTCGACGATATAGAGGAGCTTTCATCCGAAATCATTCAACGATCAGAAGAAGCGATGCGCGTGGCAATCCGCGCCTGCCCTGCGGGCACCTGGACCAGCCGATGCGAATTCGAACTGACGGCCGACACTTCGATCCATCTCGACCTCAGATTGACAATCGACAATGAGCGCGGCGAGGTGAGCCTCGATTTCGCTGGCAGTTCCGATCAGCTGAACATGGGCGTCAATGTTGTTGAAAACTACGCTCGCGCCTACGCCACTTTCGCGGTGCGGTCATGTCTTGCTGCAGAACTTCCTAACAATACCGGTAGCTTGCGTCCCATCAAGTTTTCGGCACCCGCAGGGAGCATCATCAACTGCACCTATCCCGCGCCAGTCGCATCGCGCCACGTTGTGGGCATGTATGTTCCGATGCCCATCCTCGACGCTCTGTTCAATGCCGTTCCCGATCGTGTGCTAGCGAACGGCCCCGGTTGCCCAAGCACCGCGGTGGTGTCGGGGCTCGATGACGCCGGAAAGCACTATAATATCTTCTTCACCGTAGCCGGCGGCATGGGCGCTCGCCGCCTCAAGCCCGGTATGGATGCGACGAACTATCCCACGGGTGTGCGGTCAACGCCGGTTGAAATGTTGGAGCGTGAGGCACCGATCGTCTTCATCAAGAAGGAGCTTCGTCGTGGTTCTGGTGGCACGGGCCGCCAGCATGGTGGCGATGGCCAGGTCGTTGAATTTCGCGTCCGCAGTGACAAGGAATGGCTGTTGAGCGCGCAATGCACAGCTTTGCATAACCCACCCAATGGCATGGACGGCGGCGATCCGGGCGAGCTCAGCCGCTTTTTAATCAACGGAAAAACGGCCGTCCCACAGTTTCAACAGCGTATGTCCAGAACCGATACCGTACGGATCGAAACAGCGGGAGGGGCAGGATTTGGTGCTGTCGAACAACAATATGACGTTAAAAAGCAGAGCTAGGGGCTTGCGATAGCCGGCTGCGCGACTTCACTTCCAAGCGGAACGGGGTTGCGCAGGATTCTACTTACGCGACTCGGTGGAGACAGTAGAGGTGGCCTGAAGTGGCCGGGAAGGGCTTAACAGTGCCATCGCAACGCTAAACTCGCACGCCGCCGATATCGGGCGGTCTGGCCGTGATCCCTGAAGTTTGGCGCGCCTCTTTTTAGCGCGCAGCCACCGAATTGACCCAATCATCGATTTCGGCCTCAACCCAAACCGTGCACTTGCCGCCAAGCGACCGCGATTTAGGAAACCGGCCCTCACTCATGCGCTGGTAGATTGCGGACCGCTTCAGTCCGACACGGGACATCACTTCGGGCAGGCGAATTAGCCTCGGCGCCGGCGGAGCCGGGGTGACGTCAGCGCGTGCAAGCAAGGCAGACGATTCAGTTTTCAATTGAGCGGGGGCCATGAGAAAATCCTTGGACAAAGCAATTGTCGGGTTCCCCTCCGATCATTGCTTCCCCCTCACCTACCGATCGCGAGCGACATGTCGCGAGCGGCAAATTCATCGATGTGCTTGGACAGCATACGGGCAACCAGTCGCGACGTGCCGATCGCCCAGCGCGGGCGCAAATCACCAATCCTGTCGCCCAGCGCCTCGTTCAATTCTCCGGGCAGCGCGGAGAAGAACTCGTCGAGGAATGCACCCATCTCATGGTGCATCCACTGCGCGGCAAGCGCTTCATGTCCGGCGAGCACCAGCGCCAGAGTGGCGCGTACAGGCGCGCCGCAGGCCTCGAGGATCCGAGCCGCCTCGCCCAGCGTAATCGGGCGTTCGCCGCGGATGACGCGCAGCAGCGTATCCTTGTGCATACCGGCTTCGCGGGCAATCTGGTGACGCGGCTTGCCCGCTCCATCCACTGCGCAGCACAGCGTGCGTGCAAGGCGCTCATTGGCCGCGTCGGGCATGGCAGGCTGGTCGGGCATCGTCGCGTCACTCCATCACGATCACATGATTCGCAGGCATATCGCAGCGCTCTATCTGTAGGAAATAGAAAAGAACAATAAAAGAACATCTCGTTTCTAGGTGATTCGATGCGAGGCATTGAGGCGCCGTGAATCTCCGTCCTGCTCCGCCGATTCCCGCGTCGATATATCCGCAATAATACGGCTATTAAGCCGCTTATAGCCACCTCCCCCCACTCCCAGATGTCCGTATGCATCCACATTCCAGCCCGATCACGCATTCTCACTTTCCTACGATCATTTCCTAGAGTCATGAAGAACACACAGCGAACGCAAAGCGCTGTGTCCAACCCTCCAAACGGAGCTTTCTTCATGCCTGCACTTGCCCTCACCCGGCGCCTCGGCGCCCCTCGTCTCACCCACGCAGCCAGCCTCGTTCTCCCGGTCGCGGTTGCCGCGCTCGCAGCAAGCGCTGCCTATGCCGGCGCGGACACCACCTTCGCCCCGGCATTGAGCAAATTCACCGATTTTCTCGAAGGTTCGGGCGGCAAGATCATCACTGTGCTGAGCCTCGCGGGCGGCCTCATCGGCCTTGCCTCGGGCCGCTTCACCCTGTCGCAGATCGCAGTCCCTGTTGGCGTCGGCATCGGCGTCGGCACGGGCGTGCCGATCGTCACTTCGGTCGTCACCGCCATCATCTGACGGCGGCGGACAGGAGGGCGCGCGTCATCATGAACGATCGGTACATCATTCCTCGTCGGCTCGACGATCCGGAGCTCATCGGCTTCTGGACCCTCGACGAGTTCGCCGGGATGATCATCCCCTTCACCTGGGGAATCCTCGCACAGCATATCTTTATCGGCATCGGGCTCTCGTTTGGCGCCTGGTTCGCACTGCGAAAGGCGAAAGCAGGACGCGCTAGCTCCTGGGTTTTGCATGCCGCCTACTGGTATCTACCTGCGGGGTTCACCGGCCTCAAGATGACGCCGCCCTCCCATTGCCGGCTGCTGGCCGGTTGAGGGGAGAGGCTTATGCTTGCCCAGTTTTCCCATGAACGCAGCCAGGCCCTGCTGCGTCAGCGCAATATGTTCGCGCTGGCAAGTGCAGGCCTCGCCCTCGCGGTGGTCGTCACGGGCGGACTTGCCGCCACCCGTGACCGCGAGGTCGTACTGCTGCCGACAATGCGCGCACCGCTGACGGTATCGAGCGCCGGCGCCAGCGCCGAATACCTCGAGTTCGTCACCCGCGATGCCGCGCTTATGCTGCTTAACCGCAGCCCTGAAGGTCTCGACTACTGGATGGCGGCGATCCTCGACCTTGCCGATCCGGCAAGCCACGGCCGCCTGAAAGCCGACCTGGTACGGATCGTCGAGGAACAGCGCGGCTCCGATGTGACCCAGGCCTTCGTCATCAAGTCGATGACGGTCGACCCCAAGGGGCTGACTTCGGAGGTCAAGGGCACGCTCAAGACCTTTGTCGGCGCCCAGGTCATTGCCAGCGACGACCGGCGCTTCCGCTTCATCTGGACCTACCGGGGCCTGCGTCTCGCGCTGGCCGGGTTTGCCCAGCTTCCCACCGACGACAAACCCAAGGAGCGCCAGTGATGGACCTCATGCCCCAGTTGCGGCGAACCGCCGCAGCCCTCCCCCTGTTCGCGGCCCTGTTCGCAAGCCCTGCCCTGGCCGATCAGTTCAAACAGACCGCCGATGGCGGCACGATCGAATGTTCGGTCTCGGCGCGCGAACTGACCCGGTTTGCGCTCGTCGGCGACCAGTTCGCCAGCGTGTCGAAGCTCTCGACCGGCTACCCGTACAACGACTTTGCCGTGACCAACGAGCCGGTGCGCGGGGACATCTACGTCTCTGTTCCCGAGACCTACGCGGCGGCCAAGATTAGCTTCTTTGCGACGACGAAGAAGGGCTACGTCTACAAGCTCGCTTGCCCGGTCGAACGGATCGAGGCTCAGCAGGTTTTCATCACCAATCCGGCGATCGCCAAAAATGATGCGACCCGCTGGGAAACCGAGACTCCTCTAGGCGAGACCGCGGTGCGCCTGGTCCAGGCCATGGCGAACAATGCATCGATCGACGGCTACCAGATACGCCAATCGGCTGCGCTGCCGGCCCGGGTCGACGCTCTCGAAGTACAGCTGATCGCCGATTACCGGGGTGCGGCGCTGACCGGCAAGGTCATTCAGCTCACCAATCGCGGCAACCGGCCGATGGTCATCGCCGAGCACGATCTGGCGCCGCGCGATGCGCTGGCCGTGGCGATCGCCAATCCCGCCCTCGAACCCGGCGCCAGCACGACTGCTTACGTCGTCGGCCCCAATGGGGAGCAGACCCATGACTGATACGACCCGCGAGGCGGCATCCCCCGCCCCCGCCGCGCAGCCGGATGAACACGAAGGCGGCAATCTCGTCCGCCTCAATGCCCGGACTGCAAAGCGCCAGCAGCTGCTTCTGGCCGGCGTTGGCGCTGTCCTGCTGGTCGGCGGGAGCTGGGTCCTCTTCGGACCCGACGATCCCAAGCAGGATGGCAAGG
>CAZWEY010000051.1:0-13657 GCA_964632055.1 uncultured Sphingomonadaceae bacterium | reverse complement strand
CGCAGGCCACCTTCATTTCCTCGTTGATCGCGGTCGCCTGAACATCGATCGCGCCGCGGAAGATGAAGGGGAAACCGAGCACATTATTGACCTGATTGGGATAATCCGAACGTCCCGTTGCAACGATGGCGTCCGGGCGCACCGCTTTCACATCATCCGGAGTGATTTCGGGGTCGGGATTGGCCATGGCGAAGATGATCGGCTTGGCCGCCATCGATTTCACCATGTCCTGGCTCACCGCACCGGCAACCGAAAGGCCGAGAAACACATCTGCGCCCTTGATCGCTTCATCAAGGGTGCGCGCATCGGTCTTGACCGCATGAGCGGATTTGAACTGGTCGACATTCTCGCGCCCGATATAGATCACGCCCTTGCTGTCGCAGACGGTGACATGATCGTGACGCACGCCGAGCGCCTTGATGAGCGCGGTGCAGGCCAGTGCTGATGCGCCCGCCCCGTTCACCACCACGCGGACCTCGTCCATCTTGCGCCCGGTCAGATGGCAAGCATTGATCAGGCCAGCCGCCGCGATGATCGCGGTGCCGTGCTGGTCGTCATGCATCACCGGAATCTTCATCCGTTCGCGCAAGGCCTGCTCGATGATGAAACATTCCGGCGCCTTAATGTCTTCAAGGTTGATGCCGCCAAAGCTCGGCTCCATCAAAGCCACCGCCTCGATGAAGGCATCGCAATCCTCGGTATCGAGTTCGATGTCTATCGAATCGACATCGGCAAAGCGCTTGAACAGCACCGCCTTGCCTTCCATCACCGGCTTGGACGCCAGCGCACCAAGATTGCCCATGCCCAGAATGGCGGTGCCATTGGAGATGACCGCGACCAGGTTGCCCCGCGCGGTGTAATCATAGGCCTTGGCCGGATCTTCGGCGATCGCTTCGACCGGCGCGGCCACGCCGGGGGAATAGGCCAGGCTCAGATCGCGCTGGGTCGCCATCGGCTTGGAGGCGACAATCTCGATCTTACCGGGGCGGATCGTCTCGTGATAGAACAGCGCCTCACGATAGAGAAAGCGCGCATTATTGTCATCGGCCAAGGAAATATCCTCCTGAAGAGCCTTTGCCCTAGTCCGAGCCGGGCACCGGCGCAAGCGGCAGGGGAAAGTCAAAGGCTTGCCGCTTTCCGAATCGGCCCATGAGCCGCTAGGCCTGCGCAATGTCCGGTGCCGCCACCCCGATGATGCAGCAATATTTCGCGCTCAAGCGCGAGGCGGGCGACTGCCTGCTGTTCTATCGCATGGGCGATTTCTTCGAACTGTTTTTCGACGATGCCAGAACCGCGACCCGCATCCTCGACATCGCGCTGACCAGCCGGGGCGAGCATGAAGGCCAGCCTTTGCCGATGTGCGGGGTGCCGGTGCATTCGGCCGAAAACTATCTTGCCCGGCTGATCCGCGCCGGATGCCGTGTGGCGATCGCCGAACAGGTCGAAACGCCGGAGGAGGCAAAGCGACGTGGCGGTTCCAAGGCCCTGGTCAAACGCGATATCGTGCGCTTCGTTACCGCGGGAACCCTGACCGAAGAAACCCTCCTCGAACCGCGTCAGGCCAATATTCTGGCCGCCATATGCCAGCTGCGCGATCTGTGCGGCATCGCCAGTTGCGATATTTCGACCGGCCGGATGGAGCTGGAACAATGCCCGGCCGACTTGCTGGGCGCCGCTCTCGCCCGGATCGGGGCAAGCGAGCTTGTCGCACCGGAAGGCTGGGCCGATGCACCGCAGGGTGCGATCCTGCGCGACAAGGCAAGCTTTGCGAGCGAGCCTGGCGAAACGCGGCTGAAAACGATCCACGGGGTCGGCACGCTCGATGGCTTTGGCGATTTCACCCGCCCGATGCTGGCCGCAGCCGGGGGCCTTGTTGCCTATCTCGATCATGTCGGACGGGGCAAATTGCCCCTGTTATTGCCGCCTGCTGCCCGCTCTGGCGAAGCCCATCTCGCCATGGACGAGGCGACCCGCAACAGCCTCGAAATCCTGACAAGCGCGCAAGGCGGGCGCGAGGGCAGCCTGATCGCAGCGATAGACCGTTGCCAGACAGGTGCCGGGGCGCGGCAACTGGCCGAAGACCTCTGCGCGCCGCTGACCTATAGCGCGGCGATAGAGGCACGGCTGGGGATGGTGCAATGGCTGCATGACGACCCGTTGCTGCGCGCCGACCTGCGCCAAGGCCTGCGCGCCCTGCCCGATATCGGGCGCGCGCTGGGCCGTATTGTGGCGGCACGCGGCTCGCCCCGCGATCTGGGTCAGATCCGCGATGGATTGTCACAGGCCCGCATTCTGAGGGATCTGCTGCAATCAAGGCCAGACAAGCCCGCCTTGCTGGAAAGCCTTCTGCCCCGCCTTTCCGGCCATGGCGCTCTGGTCGATCATCTGCAACGCTGCCTTGTGCCCTCGCCCCCCACCGAACGCAGCCAGGGCGGCTATATTGCGCAAGGCTACGATGCATCTCTCGACGAGCTGCGCGCGGTTTCCGGCAATGCCCGGCGCGCCATCGCCGCGCTGGAGGCACGCTATCGCGACGAGACCGGCATCGCTGGCCTCAAGATCAAGCATAATGGCGTGCTGGGCTATTTCATCGAAGTCCCCGCGCGTTCGGCCGATGTCTTGATGGCGCCCGACAGCGGCTTTACTCACCGCCAGACCATGGCGGGCGCCGTGCGTTTCAATTCGGTGCAGCTTCACGAGGAAGCCAGCCGCATCGCCGAAGCGGGCGGCCATGCGCTGGCTGCAGAGGAACGCCATTTCGAGGATATGGTGAGCGTGGTCTGCGCCGATGCGACCGCCATTGCCGACACCGCCGACGCCCTTGCCCGGATCGATGTCGGCGCTGGCCAGGCTGAAAGGGCTGCCGAGGGCCAGTGGTGCCGCCCGGAAATCCGCGAGGAAAGCTGCCTTGCGATCGAAGCAGGCCGGCATCCGGTGGTGGAAGCGGCCCTGGCGCGCGGAGGCGAGCGATTTGTCGCCAATGATTGCCGCCTCGCCGAAGATGACCGCCTGTGGCTGGTAGGCGGGCCGAACATGGGCGGCAAATCAACCTTTTTGCGCCAGAATGCGCTGATCGTTCTGCTGGCTCAGGCGGGCGGCTTCGTGCCTGCCTCCTCGGCACAGGTCGGGCTGGTCGACCGCCTGTTCAGCCGGGTCGGCGCGTCCGACAATCTCGCGCGCGGGCGCTCCACCTTCATGGTCGAAATGGTGGAAACCGCCGCCATTCTCGCTCAGGCCACACCGCGCAGCTTCGTCATTCTCGACGAGGTCGGGCGCGGCACTTCCACCTATGACGGGCTGGCGCTGGCCTGGGCGGTGGCTGAAGCGATACATAGCCACAATCGCTGCCGCTGCCTGTTCGCCACGCATTATCACGAACTGGCACGGCTGGCTGAAAGCTGCGAGGCGCTCTCGCTGCATCATGTCAGGGCGCGCGAATGGAAGGGCGATCTGGTGCTGCTGCACGAACTGGCCGAGGGGCCTGCCGATCGCAGCTACGGGCTGGCCGTCGCCCGGCTGGCCGGCGTTCCCGCCGATGTGGTGGCACGCGCCAGGGAAGTGCTCGACCGGCTGGAACAGGCCCGCAAGCAAACCGGCGGGCTGGCCGCGGGCCTTGGCGATCTGCCCTTGTTTGCCGCCTCGCGCGAAGCGGCGGCGCCAGAGATGGGGGATGAACTGCGCGCAAGGATCGAGGCGCTGGATATAGACGCGCTCAGCCCGCGCGAGGCGCTTGACCTGCTCTATGATCTGAAGCGCGAGGCCGCGGCGACTAAATCTTAACCCGCAGCCGCTATCCCCTTGCCCCATGTATCGGATAATTTTCCGCTATCGCTGGGCAGCGATGCTGTTCGTGCTGCTGGTGGTCGCAGGCGCAATGCAGCTTGTCGGCACCGGCAAGGGTGACGGCCATCTTGCAAAAGTGGAACGCGATGTAACCGAGCAACGCGAGAATTTCGAAGCGGCGACAGGACAATCGCTGGATGGCGAGCCTGTCGAGATTATCGAGGAAGAGGCCGAACCCGAAGACTGGTATGGCGCACAGGAAGATCTGATCGACCGGGCAGAAGGCATCGACCCGACCCCCGATCTGCCCGACATGGATGATGGCGGAAGCGCATCGGAACCGCAGATCCGCATTGTCGATAGCAGCGATATGGAGGGCTAGCGGCCAGAAACCTAGCGATTGGCCCCGGGCACCCAGGGCACATCGCTTGCGCCGCAATCATTGAGCGTGCGGGCCAGAACGAAGAGATAGTCCGACAGCCGGTTGATATAGGAGAGCGCAGCAGGGTTCACGCTGGTTTCCGAGGCAAGCGCGGTCATCGCCCGTTCGGCGCGACGCGCGCTGGCACGGGCGACATGCACCCTTGCGGCCCCTTCCGAACCGCCAGGCAGAATGAAGCTGGTGAGCGGAGACAAGGCTTCGTTCAGCCGGTCGATCGCCTGCTCCAGCCACAAGGTCTGCCCATCGACCATGCGAAGGGTCATGGGCGATGGCGTGAAATCCTCTCCCGGTGTCGCAAGATCGGCGCCAAGATCGAACAGGTCGTTCTGGATGCGGGCCAATGCGCTGGCCTCTGTGCCGCTGCTAAGCGCCACGAGCGCAAGGCCTATGGCGCTGTTGGTTTCGTCGACCGCGCCGATCGCCTCCATCCGGGCAGCATGCTTGGCCACGCGCGAGCCGTCCACCAGCCCGGTCGTGCCATCGTCGCCGGTGCGCGTGTAGATCCGGTTGAGCTTGACCACGTTCTCAGCGGCTGACCGCCAGCAGGATCGCGACAACGACAATCGCCAGCGCCTGATATTTGATGCGCGCAAACATCATCCGGTTCTGTTGCAGCTGCATTTCCGAAGCGCCGGGTGCGCTGTCACGTTCCAGATCGAGCTTGGTGCTTTGCATGAAGGCCGCGATGCCGCGCACCAGGCTGATAACGACCATGGCCAGCAGTCCAAGGAGGACAAGGATCAGAAGAATGTTCATGGCTCGCTCCATACGCCTGCTGAAAGAGAAATGCCAGCGGGCAGAAGGCCAGCCCGCAACTGCGCGGCAAGGGCGCGCCCGTCCTCGCCCGCGCGGCGCCGCTCAGCAAGCGATGGCGCGCCCTTGCGCTTGGCAAGCTTGTGCCCGCCCGCATCAAGCAGCAGGCCATGATGGTGCCACATGGGCACGGGCAGTTCGAGCAGAGCCTGCAACAGCCTGTGAACATGGCTTGCCGCGAACAGGTCCATGCCACGCGTGACGAGCGTGATGCCGTCGGCGGCATCGTCAAGTGTTGCCGAGAGATGATAGCTGGATGGCGCTTCCTTGCGCACCAGCACTATGTCGCCGAAAATTTCCGGCGTGGCGCGCTGTTTGCCCGCCAGCGCATCCTCCCACCAGAGCGGCCCGGCCAGCGCACAGGCCCGCGCCATATCCAGCCGCCATGCAACAGCCATCCCTTCGGCCATATCCGGCGGGTTGCGCCGGCAGGTTCCAGGATAGACCGGACCATCCGGCCCGGCATGGCTTGCAGAAGCCGCAATCTCGGCGCGGGTGCAGCCGCATGGGTAAAGCAGCCCCATTTCCCTCAGCCGGTCTGCCGCCCGGCCATGTTCGGCAAGGCGGGCGGACTGGACCACCTCGCTGTCCCAATGCAGGCCCAGCCAGGAGAGATCCTGCCGGAACTCCTCCGCCACCCCAGGCTGCGACCTTGTCCCGTCGATATCCTCTATCCGCAGCATGAACGCGCCACCGCAGGCCCGCGCCAGATCATGCGCGACAAGGGCTGCATAGGCATGGCCCAGATGCAACGAGCCATTGGGGCTGGGGGCGAAGCGGGTGTGCATGGCTGCCTGTTTAACCTGAGCGAGCCCGGCATCAAGAACGCTGTGGATTGCCTGTGGCTCTGCCCATTGGTGCAGTGTCACACTCTTGACGCCTTGCGGTGCTTCATGCTCCCTTGAGCATGTCAGCGAGGGCAAGATGTTCAACGTCGAACTGATCGAGCAGGCAGCGCATTTCCGGCACGGGCAGGATGATCCCGCCCGCTTGCTGTCGCAATGCCCGGCTCTGGTGCTAAACGCCGATTACACCCCGCTCTCCTATTATCCACTCAGCCTGTGGTCATGGCAAAGCGCGATCAAGGCGGTGTTTCTCGAACGCGTCGATGTGGTGGCGACCTATGAGCGCGAGGTGCATTCCGCCTCGCTGGACATGAAAGTACCCTCGGTCATCGCCCTGCGCCAATATGTGAGGGCCAGCGAATTTCCGGCCTTCACCCGGTTCAATGTGTTTCTGCGCGATCGCTTTTCCTGCCAATATTGCGGCAATCCGGATCAGCTGACCTTCGATCATGTGGTGCCGCGCCGGCTGGGCGGAAAGACGACATGGGACAATGTCGTTTCCGCATGCTCGCCCTGCAATCTGCGCAAAGGGGGGCGCACGCCTGCCCAGGCTCACATGCCTCTTGCAACCAGGCCCGCCCGGCCCACCAGCTGGCAATTGCAGGATCGGGGGCGCAGCTTCCCGCCCAATTACCTGCATGAAACCTGGCGCGACTGGCTTTACTGGGATGTCGAGCTGGAAGCCTGAGCAGCGCGTCCCTGTCTATTTCGGACGAACTGCGAAAGCGAGCAATGGGTGGAACCCCGCCCGGTTGGGAGCAAAGCCTTCCACATCGCCGCGCACCAGCGACCAGCGCAGCGGAGCACCGATCGGGATGTAGGCATTGCTCAAGGTCAATTCCGCCTCCGCCTCTTCCAGCAGGCTATGCTCGGCTGCGAGGTCGCTTGCCGCAACAGACTGACGGACCAGCCTGTCGGCCTCGGCTGAACACAGGCCACGCTTCAGCCCGCAATTGAACTGGTTGAGGAACCAGCGCGGTTCCGCAACCCTTGCAACCGTATCGACCATGGCAAGATCGGCCCGTTCTCCTGCGCGCTTGCGCACCGCCTTGATCCCGATCTGCGCAAAGCCATCGCGCAAGGCACGAAAGACCAGATCGGCTCCTCCGCCTGCAGGCATCGCAATGGCGACTGAGAGCGGTTCGTCGCCAGCCTTGTCCCTGAGCGCGGCCACGCGGCGGGCTGCCTCAGCCCGGCGCTGCTCGATCGAGAGATCGTCCCAGCGTTCACCGATCTTGCCCGTGTCGCCTGCCAGGCCGGGCGGCACCACGCGCGTCGTCGCAATCCAGCCGCCGACATTGAACGGCTCCATCAACCCCTTGCGATCGATTGCCATGGCCAGTGCTTCGCGCAATACAGGATCGCCAAGGGCGCCCTTGTCATGCAGCACCTGCAAGCCGAACAACCCCTGCACCGCGTCGAGCCGCACCGTCCCGCGCGACAATGGCCCGGTTCCGCCCAGCGGCATGACATCGATCCGGCCGCCCAGCACGATATCTGTCTCGCCGCGATTGAACCGCTCGATCGCATTTTTCGCAGGCATGGCTGCCACCCGCAAGATGCGAGTGCGCCGTTTCCATCCTGTTTCGGCTGGCAAGCCCAGTTGCTCGGGGCTTCTCGGCGAGAGGATGGCGAGTTCACCCTCGCGCTCCAGTTGCATCTGGCCGATCGCCTTGCGTTTGTGGAACAAGGCCAATTCGGGCTGGGCCAGCAATTGCAGGAATTCCGGCATGGGGCTGCTCAGCCGGATCTCGACAACTCTGCCGGCCATCGCCCGCACCTCTTCGACCTTGGAAAGATCCAGCCCCAGAGATGTTCCGCGTGTGTCGGCCAGCGCCCGCCTGATGGCATCGCGGACATTTTCGCCGGTGAGTTCGGAACCATCGGGCCAGCTGCGTTCGGCCATGCGGAAAATATAGCTGCGCCCGTCATCGGTCACGATCCAGCGTTCGGCCAGACCGGGCACGACCGCCCCTTCCATGTCGCGACCGACCAGCCCGTCAGCGGTGGCTGCTCGCAGATACTGGCCATCGTCTGCCAGCCTGATGCCCTTGGCAAACAGGGTCTGGGGCGATCCAACCAGCGTAACGGCCAGCGGCTCATCGCCGCCCTTGCCGCACGCCGCCAGCATGCCACATGAAACAACAAGACCAAGAAAACGAAGATGCAGCGCCATGCTGCCCTGATAGCAGGTTGATCAGTCCCGGTCAGCGCCTGATGCAAGCCTAACGGTTGACTATCACCATCATATCTTGCGCAGGGGCTGATTGCCCTTGGCAGAATCCTCCAGCAACACTGGACGGGTGAAGCGCGGCGTATGATCTTCTTCTTCGGTCACGACCCGTGTCCGCGTGAGGCGCGCATCGATTTCACGCAGAAAGGCAATGCCGAAGCGGCTGTCCTGAACCCAGGCAACCGAACCATCGACCCAGCCGATATTGCGCAGATGGATGCTGACCGGGGTGCCGGGAAGAACCCGTCCCGCGCCCTCGGCCATCATGCCTCCATTGGACAGGTTGCGCACCTTCACACGGAAGGATTCATCCTGCCCGTCAAGACGCACCTCAGCCATAAGGAGCATGCTCTCGCGTGATATATGCCTGCTATCAGCGCTGTTCATCTCTATCCGTCGAGCCGTTAACAATCAGGGCGACAGCTTATTGCGGTCGCCTGAGGGAATTATCACGCCAATGGCAAACAAAGTTTTAACCTGGCTGCCGGTTATTCCCGCATGCCATGGAGCACTGGTCAGTCGTCGCGGGAGACTTTTTCGCGTCGCTCGTGCGCTTCCTGGGCTTCCACCGTCATGGTGGCGATTGGCCGGGCGATCAGCCGGCGGATGCCAATCGGTTCGCCGGTCACTTCGCACCAGCCATACTCCCCCTCGTCGATGCGGCGCAGCGCGGAATCGATCTTGGCAATGAGCTTGCGCTGACGGTCGCGGGTGCGCAATTCGATCCCCCAATCGGTCTCGCTCGAAGCCCGGTCATTGAGGTCGGGTTCGCGGATCGGACCATCCTGCAGAGACTGCAATGTGCCTTCGGAAGCCTGGAGGATGGATTTCTTCCACTCCAGCAGCAGCCTGCGGAAATAATCGAGCTGCGGCTCGCTCATGTACTCTTCGTTTTCGTCCGGGACATAATCAGCCCCCAGGGCTCGCTTGGCCTTGGCGAGGATGTCGATGTCATCACTGCTATTCGAGACCATCCGGTCCTCCGCACCCTTTGATCGCCCAGTATCCCGACCGGCCTTGCTGCTTTGCGCCCCGGCTTTTCCCGGTGACGGCACAGCCAGTCTGGAAGCTGGCGGCCCTATAGGGTGCGCCCTGCCCCGGCACAAGCGCCAAAGCCGCCTGATCCGGGAAAAGGGGCCTGTTCATGCAAATGGCCAAAGACGGGGGCAAATGACGGGGCAAAAAGATTGCGAATGTCGTTAACCACTTGTTGACCATAAGTGCCGAAAGTGACCCCAGCGGCGAAGCAAGCCGTTGTCAAAAAGAGGAATCCGGTCATGAACATGGTCTGGAAAAACGATATGTCCGATCTCGCCAAGGCAGCAGGCTCGTTGCACGAAACGGACTGCGCCGATGCAACCATCGCCATGTGCCTGGCCGCTGCGGCCGCCGGCGACATCAGCGCCTATTTCGATCTGGGCGTGATCTGCTCGACCGGATCGAACGGGTTGGCCTATGATCTGGTCGAAGCGCATAAATGGTTCAACCTCGCCGCCGCACAGGGCCAAGAGGAAGCGGGCTGGGCGCGTTCCGATATCGCCGAGGAAATGACTGCGCGCGAAATCGCCGAAGCGCAGCGTCGCGCCCGCGCCTGGCTGGCCTCGCTCGATCGCAATGTCGCCTGAAGCCTATCCTTTCCTGAAAGGGGTTCGCTGGACCAGATGCATCTGGTCCAATGCCACTCCGGCTCGCTCCTGTTCCAGAAAATCGGCCACCGCGCGCGCAAAGCCTGCGTCGTGAATCCAGTGCGCCGACCATGTCTGCACCGGTTCATAGCCGCGCATCAGCTTGTGCCCGCCCTGCGCACCGGCCTCCACCCGCGCCAGGCCCCGCGCGATCGCTTCGTCCATGGCGGCATAATAGCACAGCTCGAAATGCAGGAAGGGCTTGTCCTCGCTGCAACCCCAATATCGGCCGTATAGCGCATCAGCACCAATGAAGTTGAGCGCACCCGCAATCGCTGTTTCCCCCCTGTAGGCGAGAAACAGCAGCATTCGCTCCCCCATACTCTCGCCGAACAGCGAAAAGGCCTCGCGGGTGAGATAGGGCTGGCCCCATTTGCGCGCGCCGGTATCCTGATAAAACTGCCAGAACACGTCCCAATGCTCTTCGCGGATCTCGCTGCCGCAAAGCGCCCTTATCTCCAGCCCCTGCCGCGCTGCTTCGCGTTCCTTGCGGATGGACTTGCGTTTGCGCGAGGACAGCTCGGCCAGGAAATCCTCGAAACTGCCATAGTTCCTGTTTTCCCAGTGGAACTGGATATCGCTGCGCATCATCCAGCCGGCCTGCTCGAACAAAGGAACTTGCGAAGGCTCGATGAAGGTGGCGTGTGCCGAGGATATGTCGTTGGCCTGGCATAGCCTTTGCGCCGCCTGCAGCAGCGGGGTTGCGAGCGAGGGATCGCTCAGCAGCAGGCGCGGCCCGGTCGCAGGGGTGAAGGGGGCCGCGATCTGCAATTTGGGATAATAGCGCCCGCCCGCCCTGTGCCATGCATCGGCCCAGGCATGATCGAACACATATTCGCCCTGACTGTGGCTCTTGAGATAGGCCGGAAGCGCTGCGACGATTTCTCCGGCAGACTCGATGACGACGGGCGTTGGCGCCCAGCCCGTGCCCGGCCCGACGCTGCCGGAATCCTCCAGCGCCGAAAGAAAGGCATGAGACACGAAAGGGTTGCTTGCGTCGCCCAGCCGGTCCCATTGATCGGCCGGTATGGCGGCGACCGAATCCAGTACTCTGGCCACCAGAGGGCCGCCCTCGCTCACCCCAGCCCCTCCCCTTCTGCAATCGGCGCATCGGCATGCACCGCGGCGCGCCCCGCCAGTTCGGCGCTCCTCACCGTCCAGCTCAGCACCGGAACGCCTTGCGCGCGCCGGGCAGCGGCAAAGCGGCTGGGCAGATCGCGAATATCATAGGCCAGAAACTCCGCCCGGCTCCAGCCAAACGCTGTCCGCCGGCGCAGATCGCCCCAATATCCCTTGCTGTTTTCCTCGGTCGCCACCAGCCCGCGCACAATCTGTGGCGCATGAGCGGCAAACCAGCGCGGCGCGCGCGGATCGAAGCTCATGACGGCGCATTGGCCCCTATAGTCCCTGAGGCAATCGGCAACGCTGCGACAGCTGTGTGCCACATCATAGCCCCTGCGCGACTTGATCTCTATGAGCAGCGGCACCTCGCCTGCGACCAGATCGAGCAATTCGCCAAGCTGCATCGGCGCATCGCCGCTGGCATAGCGCAGCGCCTGCCAGTCAGCGGCCATAACCCTCTGCCCCTTGTCGGGACGGCCGAACATGCGGACGAAATCCCAGTCATGAAACACCATCGGCGCATCATCGAGGCTGCGCTGAATGTCGCATTCAATGCCAAGCCCCGCCGCGATGGCAGCGCGAAAGGCGCCAGGCGAATTTTCGACCTCTCGCCCGCCATGCAGACCGCGATGGGCATAGCGCCATGCGCCAAGCCAGGCGGTGCGGGACGGGTCTCTGCCCAATCCTCTCAGCCCTGCGACACAGCGAAGATGGCATCCACCTCGACCGCGGCCCCCAGTGGAAGAACGGGCACGCCGACAGCACTGCGGGCATGCTTGCCCGCCTCGCCAAAGACTTCCGCCATCAGTTCGGAAGCACCGTTCACGACCTTGGGCTGGTCGGTGAAACTGGCGGTCGAATTGACGAAACCGCCCAGTTTGACCACCCGTTCCACCTTGTCGAGCGAGCCGAGTGCTGCCTTCAGCTGGGCCAGGATCATCAGGCCGCAAGCACGTGCGGCACCATAGCCATCTTCCAGCGCTACATCCTCGCCCAAACGGCCTGTAACCAGCCTGCCGCCGACAAAAGGGAGCTGACCAGAGACATGAGCGAGGCCCCCTGCCACCACCACCGGCACATATGCCGCGACGGGGGCAGCGGGTTCGGGAAGCGTCAGGCCAAGCTCGGCAAGCCTTGTTTCAATGGTCAATTCAATCCTCCGGGTTTGGGGTCTCGCCATGAAGCCGGGCCTGCAACCATGGCAGCGCGTCGCCCCAGCTGTCGATCCTGGCATGGGCATGGCCCGCCTTGTATCCGCACGGAACATGCGGGGCGACCAGCGGTTCGCCCACCATCTGCACGCGGGTGACATGCGGAACCAGCTCTGCGGTCGACTGATGATGATGAGCGAGATCATCGAGAAAGAAAACGCGGCTCGGCCTGTGCTGCTCGACGATGGCTTTGAGCGCCGGACCCTTGGGGCCGGTATTGGTGAAGACCGGCAGTTCGATGCCATGGCCAGCCAGCTGTTCGGCGCGCATGGCGCGGCGATGATCGGCAAGGTTGGTGAGAACCACCACATCGGCTTCTGCGGCCAGCGCATGGATCGCCGCGACGGCACCGGAGATCGGCATCTGGCGGTTCATTTCCGTATCGAAAAATCCGTTGAGAAGGCTCCAGATATCGTCCTTTTCGACCAGATCTCCGGTCTTGCGATAGCGCATTGCCGTGATGAAATCCGGCCCGGCAAGATCGAAATCGATCGCATGAGCCTCGTCCAGCCAGTCGCGAAAAGGGACGATCATGTGCAGCAGCACTTCGTCGCAATCGGTAATGACGAGAGGTCTGCTCATGCTTCCAGTTTCCTGCGGGCGGCGAGGATGGCCTCAGGCTTGATGCCCATGGCATCGGCAGCGGCCACGAGGTCTGGCTCGTGACCTGCCAGAAAATCGAGCACTGCCGCCAGCACCGCGCCATCGCCAAGCCCGGCACGCAATTCTTCCGGGCTGAGACCGGTCAGAGCGAGCAGCCGATCGCATCTTGCGTCATCGGCAAGCACCCACGCAAGCGAGGACAGGGCAAGCGCCGCGGGATCGGGAGCCGGGGATGAGGGTTCGCGAAGAATTGTCAGCCTCGTATGCAGCGCGTAGGGCGAATATGGCCTAAATGGGGTGCGGCAAGCAAATGGCAAAGAGAATTCTGGTTGTCGAGGACAACGACCTTAACCGGAAGCTGTTCTGCGATGTTCTGCGCAGCCAGGGCTTCGCGGTGGAGCCCTGCGCCGATGGCAACGAGGTCTTGAGCCGGGCGCGCGATTTCGTGCCCAATCTGGTGATCATGGATATCCAGCTGCCTCATGTTTCGGGTCTCGACCTGATCGCTGCCATGAGAGACGATCCGGCCTTGCGCGCCATTCCCGTGCTGGCGGTCACCGCCTATGCCGGCAAGGGCGACGAGGAGAGAATTCGCAGCGCTGGGGCAGAAGGCTATCTCGCCAAGCCGGTCTCGATCGCTCCGTTCATGCAGGCGGTAAAGGCACTGCTCTAGGAAAACGCCATGCAACCCATCTCCCGAAACTTGACATTCCCTCAATCCGGCCGCTTTTGCGCCGCAATTTCCTGACAGGAGCCAGACATGGACCGCGCCGAAACCGATACCCGCATCAGGGGCCTGATCGAACCCTTCAACAAGAAGGGCGTCGCCATTGCCGATCATTCGACCTTTGCCGGCGATCTCGAATTCGACAGCCTGACGGTGATGGATTTCGTCGCCGCGATCGAGGACGAATTCGACA
>CAZWEY010000050.1:0-13692 GCA_964632055.1 uncultured Sphingomonadaceae bacterium | reverse complement strand
GGTTTCCGCGGCGGCGGCGCTGGCGGTGGCGCTCCGCGTGGTGGCGGCATGCCTGCCCAGGTCATCGGTGCTGGCACCGGCAAGGTAAAATTCTTCAATTCCGGCAAGGGCTTCGGCTTCATCCAGCGCGATGATGGCGGTGAAGACGTGTTCGTTCATATCAGCGCTGTTGAACGGGCGGGCCTTGAAGGTCTGGCCGAAGGGCAGGAACTGGCCTTCAATCTGGTCGATCGCGGTGGCAAGATTTCCGCCAGCGATCTTCAGATCGTGGGAGAAGTGATCGCGGTTGAACAACGCCCGGCTGCGCCGCAGCGCCAGCTGACCGGCGACAAGGCAACCGGAACGGTCAAGTTCTTCAATTCCATGAAGGGTTTTGGCTTCATCACCCGCGATGATGGCGAGGCCGATGCCTTCGTTCATATCAGCGCGGTGGAACGTTCCGGCCTTCGCGAACTGAACGAGGGCGACCGGCTGGAATTCGACCTCGAGGTCGATCGACGAGGCAAGTACTCGGCGGTCAACCTTGTGCCCGTTCAGGGCTGATCGTCCGGGGAAGCGCCCGGTCCAAAGGCCGGGTTCCCTTCCTTCATGACGTGCGCAATGGCGGCTCCCTGCCCGGGGCCGCCTTTTGTCGTTCAATCCGTTTGCAGCCTCAAGCGTTTCCGAGGGTTTTTCGATGTCGATTACACCGTTGATGCCTGTCTATTCCCGTTGCGAGTTTCGCCCGGTGAGGGGCGACCATTGCCATCTGATCGGCGAGGACGGCAGGCGCTATCTGGATTTTGCATCCGGCATAGCCGTCAATATTCTGGGCCATTCCCACCCCGGACTGATCGGCGCCATCCAGCAGCAGGCCGCAACCTTGATGCATGTCTCGAACCTCTATGGCAGCCCGCAGGGCGAGCGGCTGGCGAGCCGTCTGGTCGATATGTCTTTTGCCGATACGGTGTTCTTCACCAATTCGGGCGCCGAAGCGGTGGAATGCGCCATCAAGACCGCGCGCGCCTATCACCAGCATGCAGGCGATGAACAGAAGTTCGAGCTGATCACTTTCAAAAACGCCTTCCATGGCCGGACCATGGCGACGATCAGCGCGTCCAATCAGGAAAAGATGCATAAGGGTTTTCAGCCCTTGCTGGCTGGCTTCAAATATGTCGAATTCGACGATCTCGATGCCGCAGAAGCAGCAATTGGTCCGCACACCGCCGGGTTCCTTGTGGAACCGATCCAGGGCGAAGGCGGCATCAGGACGGCTTCGGATGGCTTCATGAAGGGGTTGCGCTCGCTCGCCGATCAACATGATCTGATGCTGGTTCTGGACGAGGTGCAATGCGGTGTGGCGCGGTCGGGCAGTTTCTACGCCTATGAGCAATACGGCATCGAGCCGGACATTCTGGCCAGCGCCAAGGGGCTGGGCGGCGGTTTTCCGCTGGGCGCATGCCTTGCCACGGAAAAGGCCGCGCGTGGCATGGTGGTCGGCACCCATGGATCGACCTATGGCGGCAACCCGCTGGCAATGGCGGCCGGCAATGCGGTGATGGACGCGGTCGCCAATGAGGAATTTCTCGCCCATGTGCGAGATATGGCTGACCGGCTGCGCAGCCGGCTGGAGCAGTTCATCGGCAATTATCCGGCCTTGTTTGAAGAAGTTCGTGGGCGCGGCTTGCTGATGGGGCTGAAGCTCCGCTCAGAGCCGCGCGCCTTTGTGGCCCATCTGCGCGACAAGCATCAGGTGCTCACCGTTTCGGGCGCAGACAACACAATGCGCATCGTCCCGCCACTGGTGATCGACGAAGGCCATATCGACGAATTTATGGACAAGTTGTCGGCAGGTGCTGCCAGCTTCCAGCCTGAAAAGGACGCCTGATGGCCCGTCATTTCCTCAATCTGTGCGATGCGGGCGGCGATGCCGTGGCCGCGATGATCAACGACGCGCTCGATCGCAAGGCGGTCCGCGCTGCCTTGCCCAAAGGCCAGCCGGATGCAGATGCGCCGCTGGCCGGACGGGTTCTGGCGATGATCTTCGAGAAGAATTCGACCCGCACGAGGGTCTCCTTCGATATGGCTATGCGCCAGCTGGGCGGCAGCGCAATGATCATGGAATCGGGCAGCATGCAGCTTGGCCGGGGCGAATCCATTGCTGATACGGCCCGTGTGCTGTCGCGCATGGTCGATGCGATCATGATCCGCACCGATGATCACGCCAAGGTGGAGGAGATGGCGCGCCATGCCAGCGTGCCGGTGCTGAACGGGCTGACCGACCAGTCGCATCCCTGCCAGATCGTGGCGGACCTGCTGACCATCGTTGAGCAGGGCAAGGCGCTTCCGGGCCTTGAACTCGCCTGGCTGGGAGATGGCAACAATGTGCTGCATTCCATTCTGGAAGCGGCAGGCCTGTTCCGTTTCAATGTCCGCGTGGCAACGCCGCCGGGCTACGAGCCGGATGCAGGCTATGTAGCCGAAGCAAATTCATTGGGCGCTAGCGTCACTCTGACTCATGATGCCGTGGCCGCAGTGGCTGGCGCCGATATTGTCGTGACCGATACCTGGGTTTCCATGGGGCAGGACCACGCCGAGCAGAAGATCGCCGCGATGATGCCGTATCAGGTCAACGCGGCGCTGATGGCGCAGGCAAAACCGGATGCCCGTTTCCTGCATTGCCTGCCCGCCCATATTGGCGAAGAGGTGACGCAAGAGGTGTTCGAAAGCCCGCAATCGGTGGTCTTCGACGAGGCCGAGAACCGGATCCATGCCCAGAAATCCGTGCTTTTGTGGTGTTTTGGACAGCTTTGACAACCAATGCCGAAAGCACGGGGATGAGCCTGCCTTCCGACGAGACCTTTATCGATAGCCTGCGCGGCTTCAGCCTGCCCGATCGCGATGCGCGTGGCCGGGTCGCCCGGCTGGATCGCGTGCTCGAGAAGATCCTGCAAGCGCATGATTATCCGCCGGTGATCCAGCATCTGCTGGCAGAAGCTCTGGTGCTCGCCGCGCTGATCGGCGGTCTTGCCAAGGATGAAGGCAGCCAGATGACCATGCAGGCGCAGACCGAAGGGGGTGCTGTCCGCCTTCTGGTGTGTGATTATCGCGAAGGCGAATTGCGCGGCTATGTCCAGCATGATGCGCAAGGTCTGGAAGGGCTGGGTGCCAATCCAGGGCTGGAGCGCCTGTTTGGCAAGGGCTATCTGGCGATCACTTTCGATATCGGTTCCACCGGGCAGCGCTATCAGGGCATCGTCCCGTTGGAAGGGGCGACCCTTTCGGAAGCATGCGAGAACTATTTCGCGCAGTCGGAACAGGTGCCGACCTTGATCCGCGTGGGCGTGCGCCGGGATGGCGCACGCTGCGTCGTAGGCGGCATATTGGTGCAGCATCTTCCCGAGGGCGAGGAAGGGCGCGAGCGCATTCATGCCCGCATCGACCACCCGCAATGGGAGCATGTGTCGATTCTGGCGGGTTCGGTGAAGCATGGCGAGCTGGTGGACGAGGCGCTTTCGCTTGAAGCGTTGATCTGGCGGCTGTTCCATGAAGAACGCGAAATCAGGGTGCTCGATGCCCGTCCTCTGGCTCGGGGCTGCCGCTGCTCCATCGCCCATTTTGAAAGCGTGCTGTCGCGCTTCCCTTCCGCCGACCGGGCCGACATGCGCAACGACGACGGCATCATCCTGGTCGATTGCGCCTTCTGTTCCCGGCAATTCCCAATTCAGGACTAACGGTTCATCGTGCGCAGGCGACGCTTTGCCGCAGCACACTATAGTGGTATAACCGTGATGCGATGGTTTGGGACATGCCGATGTATGCGATTGGAATGGCTGGCCGCTTGACAAGAGTTGCAGTTGCCTTGGCCATGGCAGCGGCATTCATGGCGCCTGCGGTTGCACAGGCGCCTTCGCTCGCCATGCTGGCTCAGCTGGAGCAGGGTCTTTGGGAATTGCGCTATCGTCCTGATAACAGGGTGGAGCGTTTCTGTGTCCGCGATGGCACGGATTTCATCCAGCTGCGCCATCGCAATGACAATTGCAGCCATTTTGTGGTGGAGGACACTGCCGACAGGGTGACGGTGCAATATACCTGCCGCGGTCGGGGCTATGGCCGCACCTTCATTCGTCGCGAAAATGGTTCTCTGGCTCAGATCGCCAGCCAGGGCCTGATGAACGGCCAGCCATTCGACATTGTGGCAGAGGCGCGCCGGGTGGGGCGCTGCAACTAAGCGAGACGCTTGTCATGGCCAGTCTCGCGGATTAGCGCGGCGCGATGGACAAACAGGATAATGCTGCAGCCCGCCCGGCAGTGGTTTTGCTCTCAGGTGGGCTGGATTCGATGGTCTCTGCGGCGCTCGCACGCGAGCAGGGCTTCGCCATCCATGCGCTGACGATCGATTACAACCAGCGCCATCGGCGTGAAATCGATTCGGCGCGCCGTATCGCGGCTGCTCTGGGAGCGCAGCAGCATCTGGTCTTGCCGCTCGATCTTTCGCTGTTTGGCGGCTCGGCGCTGACTGCCGATATCGCGGTCCCCAAAGGCGGGCTTGGTCCGGAAATCCCTGTCACCTATGTCCCGGCGCGCAATCTGGTGTTTCTTTCGCTCACCCTTGCATGGGCCGAGACCCTGGACGCGCGGGACATCTTCATAGGCGTCAATGCTCTGGATTATTCCGGCTATCCCGATTGCCGGCCCGAATTCATCGAAAGTTTTGCCGAAACCGCCCGGCTGGCAACCAAGGCGGGCGCCGAAGGTTCGCCCTTTGCCATCCATGCACCGCTGCAGCATCTGGGAAAGGCAGAGATCGCCCGCGAGGCCGCTCGGCTTGGTCTGGATGCGGGCCTGAGCTGGTCATGCTATGATCCGCAAGCCGATGGCCGCGCTTGTGGCTTGTGCGACAGCTGCCGCTTGCGTCGCGCCGGTTTTGCCGATGCGGGTCTTGTCGATCCGACGGATTACGCCACTGAAGGGTGAGGGTGGGCTATCCCTTTATCAGAACCCCGCATGCGATGCGCTTTCCAGCGTTCCCCGCAGGGTCGGACACCATGTCGTCGGCGCTTTCATGAATGACGATGGCGGTGCCATCAGCGTCAAACATATAGCCAGAAAGCTCATCTATATTGCCTTGCAGGGCCACTGACAGTGCGGCGTCGCCCTTGGCGTCGGCCGTCAGGTTGGGCAGGTCGCCCAGGTGGGCACCGCCCGGGTTGGCGCTGCCATGTTGCTTGCCATGCGGGTTGAGATGGCCGCCGGCCGATTTGAAATCGGGCGCGGTGCAATTGCCAGTCATGTGGAGATGCAGCCCATGATCGCCCGGTGCGATGCCCGAGGCTGTTACCTTGACCGTCACCATGCCGCCTGTTTCAACAAAAGCAGCTGAGCCGACCCGTCCGCCATCCGCCGAGCGCAGCTGCGCCATTGCAATTGTCCGGGTATCAGGGGTGGTCTGGCAGCCAGCCAGGGCGAGCATTGGCAGGGAAATGCCGACAAGCTTTGCGCGTTTCATGGCTGGTAAGGTTGCACAGCTTCCACAATCGATCAACCGTGGATCAGGCGGGCGGCAGGATGCCGGCAGTCTTGAGTGCTGCAATCAGCGCGTTGATCGTGCTGCGGGCCTGGGTGTCGATAGTTGTGCCCCCTGAGGGCGCTGAGGGAGCGGCTGGGGCCTGCCAGCCGGAGCGGTAGAACATCTGCTGGCCTGTGGCGCGGTTGAGGATGCGCATGCCGTCGCGCGGGGTGACGAAAAGCCATGCCCCGGCCTCGCGGCAGGCGATTTCGCCCGAATGGCCTGTCCAGTCGCCAGTGGCGCTGGATGCGACCAGCCAGCACGCCCCTTCGGCAGGCGATCCCGGCGGGGTGGCGGTCTGAGCCTCGATTGCGCAATGCAGCAGCGCATCGGCCCGCGCCAGCGCTTCGTTGACGGTAAATTCCTTCTGCGCCTGTCCGGCGAAAAGCAGCGGCAGGGAAAAGCGGGGGCTGGTAGAGGTGAAGCTGATGGGGTCGGTCATGTTGGGCCTCTTTGCAAAGGATCAGGGAAGGGTGAACAGCAGCAAGGGGTTGGACATGGCATGCCGACCCGACTGGCGGACCCAGATGGGCTGGCCGGAATGGGCAGACTGGATGGCGGAATAGGAAGCGGCATCGATGGTGAGCGAGGCAGTGCCAAGGCTCCAGCTCGTCACGGGAGCATTCACCGGCCCGACTCCCACCAGATAGGCTTCGCCATCCTCGATCAGGGGCACATCCACCTGATCGTTCCAGCGCCAGCTGCCGCGGGCGCGCCGTTTCCAGCCCAGCGTCAGCACACCTCCCGACAGAACTGCCCTGGGGTGGACAGGTTCCGGCGGGCGCAAGGAGATGCCGCGATTGACGATCGTTGCAAAAACCGGGGCCTCATCGCCCAGTCCGCTTGCCGCGATCTGCGTCACGGTATCGACCAGCATCGAGGAGTCGAGCAGCGCGAGGGGCGAATCCAGGAGCACGAAGGAGGCTCCTGCAGGCTGACCCCGCGCGGCGGCGCCTTCCGTTGCAGCCCTGCCGCGCAGCAGTCCGGTCAGGCGCCATTGCCCGGAGCCGAGCGGTTCGGCCAGGGCGAATTGAAGGATTTCGCTGTCAACCAGCGCCCTGTTGGCTCCGTTGGCGAGGGCTTCCGGCGTTGCGCTGGCAAGGGCAAGATCGGTTGCTGCCAGTTGCACTACCAGGCTGGCCTGCCGCTCCAGCATGAGCGCGGGCGAGGGGGCGAGCGCGGCGGTGATGCTGCCCAAGACGGCTCGCCGGCGCGGTGCCGTGCCGGCAGGAAGCAGGCTTGAGCCTTGCTGGACAAAGAGCGCAGCACCTGCCCAGCCCGCGCTGGACGAGGATAGGGCGGCATAGCTGCGCATCTCATCGGCATTGCCGGTGCCATCCCATGGCAGTTCGAACGCATTCAGGATGGTGGGCGTGGCAAGCAGATCGGGCGAGGTGCTGGCTGAACCGGCATCGGATTGGGGCTGTCGGGCCGGGCCAAAGGGCAGCCGCAGCAGTTCCAGCTCGGTTCCATTATCGCGCCATTCCCAGCTGATGATCCGCCATAGCCCTGCCTTGCCCGGAACCTCGACGATCGCGCCGGGGGCAAGCCGGGGGTCAAGCTCGGCCATGCGCCATGCCATTGTTTCGCGCGCCCATCCGGCGCGTTCGGCGGCCTCGTTTGCCAAGGCCCGCGCATCACTTGCTGACAGAGCGCCGGGAAAGTCGATTGTGCGGTCGCGCCCCGGCCGCGCCCGCCCGTCGGCGCGCTGCATTCCGGCAAGATAATCGCGCGCAATGTCGTAATAGCGCATCGCGGTAGGGATGTCCGAGGCGGCAGGCTGGCGTCTGGCATGACGGCCATCGCTGGCGCCGAAGCTCTCGCCATCCTTCGCACTGGCCGCTTCGGGCAGGCTGAGCGGGTTGGGCGGCACGGCAGCGGCAGAGCTGATTTTCAGGGATGCGCCGCTGGCATCGAGCGCCAGGGGATAGACCTCGTCGATCGTGGCAAGGGTGGAGAGGAGCGGCCCGCCTTCATAGGAGAAACCGGCCAGGCCGGGCAGGCTGACGTCGGTTTCCACGCTCGCTTCGACCCCTTCGACCATGGCGGCGAGACTCGCTTGCCCGTCATCGGCGATGATTTCGAAGGTCAATGCGGGGATGCGATTGCCGAAGCTGGAGAGATCGAGATCCTCGAACACGGCATAGGCGGTTCGGCGAAATGCTGGAGCGAGAGTGCCCTTGTCTGCCGCGATCAACGGGTCGACGCCCTGATCACCATGGCCGCTATAGATGCGCAACATCCCGCCAACCTTGAGATCGCCCGCAGCACCGCGCAGCAGGCTGCCATCGGCCCAGATACGCCCCAGCGCGGCAATCGGCCGACTGGAAAGAGCCACGGCAAAGGAAATGCTGTAGCTATAGACCGTCACCGAAGGCGCGCCCTTGCCGCCTTGCTCTTCGGCATGTTCGATCATGTCGGTGGCCCAGATGATCGTGCCGGGCGCACGGATGGTGCCGTGATGCTGCGCGATGGCGGTGCCATAGGTCGAAGTGGTGATCTTCAGATCGTTGAGGCGGGGGCCCTGCCGACTGGAGCCGAACAGGGCGGCATCGACCTGCTGGCCGACAAGCCCGCCAATCGCTCCGCCCAGCGGGCCGCCGATGGCCGTGCCGATCGCCGTGAATACCAAGGTTGCCATGGAAGAATCCTCAGGAAATAGCGCCAAGCCGCCAATGTTTCACCACCGGGTAAAGATTGGGGCCGGGGCTGGTGACGACGCGGCGTAGCCCGGCATGGGCATGGATGAAGCAGCCGTTCGGGCCTGCGATCATCAGGTGGAACTGGATGGGCGAAAGCCGTACCAGCAGAATGTCGCCAGGGTGCTCCGGGCCATTGGCTGCTTCCAGCCCGGCCTTTGCGGCCAGGTCTGGCAAGTTGCCCAGCCCGCTATTGCGCAGGCCATAGCTGGCAGGAACCATGAGCTTGCGCCCGATTGCCGCCAGCGCCGCAAGGCAAAGCCCGACGCAATCGAGGCCGGTGTGCTGATCGCGGCCATGAAGGCGAAAAGGAGCGCCCACTAACGCGCTGGCCGCATTTGCCAGCGCATCGCCTTCGCTCACTTGCTGGCTTGTCCGTAGCGAGCGAGCAGGTCATTTCCGGGCAGAAACGGCTCGCCATCGAAATTGGCGGCATTGCCGAAGCGAGTGCCGCAAGTGGTGACCGTATGATCGCAGCCTTCGCGCAGCAATGCGCGCATGCCGCTGGCAAGGCCAGGGGCGAGTGCTGCATCAGGGATGAAGCCGTTCGCGGTAACGCTGGCGATCTGCATGGTTGTGCCCGCTTGTGGCCCGTCGATCCAGCGGATCTGTCCGTTCAGATATAGGCTGGTGTCGGGAGTGCCCAGAAAATGCACGGTGTTGGCCGGATAATCGACCGTCAGCACGATCATTTCCACTGTGAAACGGCCCGAGGGCAGGTTGCACACCGGCCCGCAGAACTGCGCCCTGCAGGTCGGGCTGGTGCGCGGGACCGGATCTGCTTCGAGGTTCACCTTGCTCGAGGCCAGCTCCGCGCTGAAGCTTGATGCCTCCTCTGATACGGCCCCCATTTCTCCGTGATAGAGGATGGCGCTTTCGAGCGTTTCCCAGTCCAGCACCCCGATCTGGATCCGGGCGCCGTCATAGCGACCGGCAGCAAGATCGGCCGATGCGATCGCATCATGGCTCAACGCCCCTTCGACATCGGCGCTGTCGGGCTCAAGGCTTGCGGTGCGGCGGATGGCCGAGGGCAGCATGCCGGGCGCGGCGCGGTGCAGCAGTCCGTCCAGCCAGATGTCCCGGTCGTGTGTGGTGAAGCCCAGCGTCACACCGTCGCGGCGGGAGATGCGCCAGAAGCTGGCGATGCTCTCCAGTTCCTGCGCGTAGAAAATGCGGGTCATGTCGCCTCCCTTATCTCGATCAGGGGCACGCTGGGGGCTTCGCCGGCAAGGAAAGCCGCGCCCGATATATCGAGCCGGTCTTCGGCAAAGCGCACCGGCACGTCGAACAGGAAACCTGCGCGGATCGCGGCACCGGCGGCGGGTGCCTGGGCGAACTGGATGCGGCCGCCGCTCGCCAGCGTCCATCCGCTGGCAAGGGTGCCGTTGACGCTGACGAGGATGGTGCCTGCGCGCGGGCGGGTGATCGGCCGCACTTGCGGTTCATCGCCATCGCCATAATGCTTCACGAGCTGGAAGCTGGCGCTTTGACCGTCGCCGGTGCCGATCAGCTGGTCGGATATGCCGGGGGTTCCGGTCATGTCGTTGGAACTGAAATCGAACGGGTCGGAGAATCGGAAACCGCGCGCGGCCCCCCTGCGGGCACGGAAGAAGGCAATGAGCACACCCATTTCCTCTTCCGAGCGCACGCCGGGTCCTACATCGAAGCGCAGCCGCGCGTCCGACCACAGGCTGCCGCGCCGTTCATGGCCAGAGGCGGTGACGGCGATCGAGGTCGAAAATTCGGGGCTGCAGGAGGCATCCCGGCCCAGTTCGAGCGGATAGAGAACATCGTCGAAGGCTTGCATGGTGGTGTCCTGTGGTGAAGCGATCCGCGTGTAACCGTCGCGGGTGACCTGTGGCAGCGCCCATACGAAACGCTGCGTGATGGACCGTTCGGCCGCTTCCTCGAGCGCGGCATCGATCAGTGGCCAGGCGGTGGCGGCATCCTCTGCCGCCAGCACGAAGCCGGACATGTAGTCCTGCTTGCTGGCCGGATAGTTCAGTCGCTGCTGCACGGTTGCATAGGCCGCGCGGCGGCTGGCTTGCGCCCCGCTCGTTACCCAGTCGTAATCCTCGACCTGCAGCCGGTCGAAGGCGGGATAGGCCCAGCCGGTCGGCATATTGGCGCGGCGCAGTTCGGGCATGGCCGGGTCGAGAATGGTTGGCGTGAAAACCAGCAGCAAAATTTCGCTGACGCTCGCCCCCGCATATCGCGCTGCCAGGGTAAGGTCTGCGGTGGACTGGGCCAGCAGGGCGCCCGCTGCATCGAGCAGGTCGCGCTGAGCCTGGTTCAAAGGCGCACGCATGTCAGGGATCTGGACGGGGTTTCCGCCAAAGGCAGCCTTGGCCGCATCGTCATAGATGCAGATGCGCCCGTCCGCCATGACCCACCACCAGGGTTCGCCGATCTGGAAAATGGCCCCCAGCCCCGATTGTTTCTGCAGGGTGACGAATTTGTCGGCCACCACCTGAAGCCAGCCCATTGCATCTGCATTGGCAGGCGAAAGCAGCGCCGATGGCGGATCCCATCCAGTCAGCGCAGGCGTTCCGTCCCATGCGCGCTGGTGCCAAGCGGCGGGGCAATGCTGGGCAAGCAATTCGTAGGACAGCGAGGCGATGATTTCATAGCCTTGCTGCGCGGAGGTGGTGAAATAGGATTTGTGCCAACGTTCGGCAGGCGTGCACAGCGTTCCGCCCGTCTCTGCCAGCATCGCCCCGCCTGAAGGCACGAGCCGGAAGAAGTGGCTCATCCCGACATAATGGACAATGCGTCCGCGATAGCCCAGGCCCCGGATATTGCGCAGGATGCGCTGCGGGGTCTGGTTATAGGCATCGTCATAGGCCGTCGCCATCTGGATGCCGTGCGGCGGTATCATCACGTCGCCCGCCTCGAGCATCGAGCGCCACCCTTCGCAGGCGATCTGGGTCAGTTCGACCCAGCCATTGACGCGCGCGGGCAGCAGGCCGGCATCGCCGCCATCATATCCGGGCGGGGCGATCGACAGGAACATCCGGTCGATATCGCCGGGATGGACCCCCGTCGAACCGGGATCGGAGGACGACCAGCCCGAAGTGAGCGCCGAAAAGGGCAGGGAGATCACCGCATCTTCGGGCGTGCCGGTGGCGTAGTTCCACAGCCGGACATACCAGGAAACAGGCGCGCCCGCCGCGTCGCGCCCCTCGATGGTCAGAACGGGGCCGTTGACCTCGTCAAGCGGGATGACCCCGCCCGAACGCCAACGGAAGCTGAGGATGGTGCGGGAATAGTCGCGGTCGGTGGCATAGGCCATCAAGGGGTGGTCGAGGCTGTCCACGCTTTCCCAGATGAGGCCTGCCAGCGCATTCTTGTGATGGAACTCGACATCGACGCGCAGGGCGTCAGCGCCGGTCGCCACCACCGATGCCATCATCGGACGCGGGAAGTTGACCGTCCAGAAGCGCGGGTCGAAACGCTGGATCCATTCGGATTCCTGTCCGTTGCGCTGGCGGGCGAGCCAGAATGCCATGATCTCTTCCTTCGTTCAGGATTGGCGAAGCGCGCGGCGCACGCTGCTGGCGACCTGCCGGGCGGATCGCTGCATGGCGACGGGGGCAGATGCCCCCTTTGGCGCGCCGATCTGGATCGAAACGCGGACATCGCGCCCAGCAGAGGGTGAGCCGGGCGATGCGGCTTCGACCCGTCCGGCGCTGGTAGGGACGAACAGCTCCGGCCCCCTTTCACCTACGACATAGCCGCGACCGGGAGAAACCGGGCCGCCAGTGGCGCGGCCAGGCAGGCCGAACAGGGAGCCAAGCGCGCCTGCGAGCGAGGAAATCCCGCCGCCGATGAAGGAGCTCGTGCCGCCGCCTAGCCCGGTGGTGATGGCTTGCGCTGCGATTTCGTCCATGGTGCGCAGGGCGATGCGTTTGAGGTCGTCGAAGCCCAGCCCGCCCTTGCGCACGGCCGAGAGCAGGCCGCGTTCCAGCACGTTGCCGGCCTTGGAGAAGCCATCGACCAGAGTTGTGTCGAGGCTGCCGCGCATCTGTTGCAGGTCGGCGGAGAAACCCTGGGTGCTGGCGCGCACTTCGACCAGCATGGTGTCAATCGGATCGGTTTTCATTGTCGCGCTCCAGCAGGGTTTGAAATTCTTTGCGGCTCAGCGGTTCCAAGCCATCGTCGGGCGGGGCGAGGATTGCGGCGAGTTCGGCAGGCGTCGATGCCCAGAACAGGCCGGGCGGCCAGGCGAGCAGCCTGCCCGCCAGCCCGCTCAGCCGCAGGGCAGCTGGCGCAAAACGCTCGCTCATGCGCGGCCCTGAAGGATCTGCCCGAGCACGCTGCGCAAGGGCTTGGCGCAGGCCGCCAATCCCATTGCGATGACGGCATCGCCCACCATTTCGCGGGTGATGCCGTCAGGCTCGGCGATGCAATGCCAGAACAGGCTGGCCATTTCGGCAAGACGCAGCTGGCCGTTGCCAGCCCGCTCGACCAGCGCGAAAAGCGGGCCAAGTTCCTCCTCGGCGGCGACCAGGGCGTTGAATGTGGGCCGCAGGAGGCACGGGCGCGAGGCAATGACGAGCATCGCCTCTCCGCGCAGCGGATTGGCATTGTTCATCAGGCGGGCACCACCGCGCCGGAGCTTTCCAGCTGCAGCGTGTAATTGCGCTCGCCATTGAAATCGCCTGCATAATCGAGCCGCTGAATGAGGAATGCGCCGCGCAGCTTGGCGCCATCTTCGAAGGACAGCTCGTAATCGGCGATGGTGCCTGCAAGGGCATGGGCACGGATCGCGTTTTCGGCCGTGCTGCCAAGGAAAATCCCGGCGGCGCTGACCGAGACCGAGCGCGTGCCCGCACCCGAAAGCAGCTCGCGCCAGCCGCCGGACTGCTTGTGCGTGACGGTGACGGTGTCGCCATTGATGGAAAGCTGGGTGGTGCGAAGCCCGGCAACGGTGTCGTAAACCTGCGGGGTCGCGCCATTGCCGATCTTGAGAAGGAAGGCGCTGCCTTTCTGTGCGGGCATGGGAGTTCTCCTATTTGGGGTTTCAGGCCGCCAGCAGGCGGAAGCGATATTCGACGAGGATGGCCCGGACATTGCCGGGGCGATGTTCTGCGCGCGAACGCAGGAACACGATGTTGGCGATGGAAAAGCCGGGCTGGCTGGCGGGGAGGGTCTCGATCCGGGCCTCGACGGCGTCAGCAAGGGCGGTGCCCGTTGCCGGGTCATCGCCGCGCAGATGCAACTCGATCGCGAGCCGCACCTCGCGCCCCTTGAGGCCCTTTGCGCTCCAGTCGACACAGGCGCTGGCGGTGATGCCCAGCCAGGGGGCATGCGCGCGGACAGGGGCCTCCTCGGCCACGATGTTGATGTGCGGGGCCAGGGCCGGATCGCTGCGCAACCAGTCGATCAGGCTCGCGCGAAGGGCGGTTTCCATGACGTGTCAGCCTTTCGTGAACAGGGGCCAGA
>CAZWEY010000049.1:0-13713 GCA_964632055.1 uncultured Sphingomonadaceae bacterium | reverse complement strand
GGCTGAGTGGCACTCAGACCGCGTGGCCGGTCGCCAGCGCTTCCTTGATCGAATCCGGCAAGAGATCCGCCATATCACGGCGCGGGTTGGAAAAGTCCCAGCGGGCGGCCTCTTCTTTCAGCCGGGCAAAGGCATCATCCCAGGGGCTGGGCAGCACGATCTGCATGAAGATGGGATCGACTGCCCCCTTGGTTTCCATGTAGATTTCGGTCGGCAGACCGTTGCTGCCCAGGAATTCCTGCACCTTCACGAATTCCATGCCTCTGTCTTTCAGCTCGGCAATGCTGGCTTCCAGATCATCGCTCATATAGGCGACATGATGCAGCCCGCCTTCAGGATGCAGCGCCAGATATTCCTTGTAGGATGATGGCACATCATTGTCCTGCACCACCAGTTCGATCATCTGGTCCCCGGTGTAGGCAAAGGCCACCGATATGACGAGATCCTGCCTCTCGCCCCGATAGCGCGACTGCAGATTCAGTTCACGCGCATAATACCAGGGCCCAATGCCGCTTTGCAGCATACGATTGACCATGGCGTCCAGATCGGTGCCGACATAGGCGTGGTGAAACAGGCGGTTGTTGAAATAGCTGCTCATGCATTCTCTCCTGACTATCCTTTTGGTCGCTCTCAGCGACGGCGGGTGAACATGATTCCGTGCGCCTCGCGGTCCCATGCTTTCGCAATATTCGCCTGAACCCTCTCTCGAATCTCGGCCTTGCGGACCTTCTGGTTGGGTGTGCGAGGGAAATCGTTGATGAATTCGATGAAGCGCGGCACCACGAAATAAGGCAATTGCTTGCCGCAGAAGTTGGCCAGATCCTCATGAGACAGGCTGGCACCCTCGCGCAGCACGACCGACAGGCCCACCTCGTCATCTCCGCCCCTCTCCTCAAGCCGCACCGCATAGGTGGCTGCTTCAAGAACCGCCGGATGACGCAAAATGGCAGCCTCGACCTCGCTGGCCGAGATATTCTCGCCCCTGCGGCGCAACGCATCCTTCTTGCGATCACGAAACCACAGAAAACCATCCTCGTCGATCATGCCCTGATCGCCGGTGTGATACCACATGTTGCGCGTGGCCGCCGAAGTCGCTTCAGGATTGTTGTAATAACCGCTGGCGGTGGCCCATGGCGTGTTGTTGCGCAACACGATCTCGCCCACTTCGCCCGGCGGCAGTTCGAAATCGTCATCATCCACGATCCTCGCCTCGCAGCCTTCGGTAGGCTGGCCGCAAGAGCCGTATTTCGAGGGTGGATCATCCGGCCGGAAGGCGTGGGTCAGGCTATAATCGGACAGCCCGAATGAGGTAGCGAGCTTGACCCCGAACCTTTCTGCAAAAGCCCCGCAATCGGCAGGCATTGGCCCGGAAATGAACAGTTTAAGCCCATGAGTGCGGTCGCTATCGGAGGGAGCCGCCGCCATCAGGAACTGGGTCACTGCAGTGAGAAAGGACACGGTGGAACCTGACGCCCGGATTTCATCCCAGAAGCGCGAGACCGAAAAGCGGCGCACCAGAGCGATCTGCCCATCATCCAGCAGGCTGCCGCAAGTGTATGTGTTCCACGCGCCCACATGGAAGAACGGCAGCGCGCAATAGATGATGTCCTCACTGGTGATCTGATGCGCGCGCCGATTACCGATGCCAAATGTCAGCGCATGGGCCTGCGTGAACATGTTGCCTTTGGAAGGGCCGGTGGTGCCGGATGTGTACATCAGCGAACACAGATCGGTGAAGCGCGTGGTGATCTCTACCCGGCTTTCGGGATATTCCAGCAGCGAGCGAAAATCCCGTTCGGCAATGGAAGGAACTGGCGACACCTCGCTCGGCAAGTCTTCATAGCCATCCAGAACGAAGGCTTGATTCACTTGCGGCACGTCAGCGGCAATTTCGCGCAACTGGTCCATCAAATGCGCTTCGGCGATCACCGCGCTCGATTGCGAGTGGTTGAGGTAATGCTCCAGAAAAGTGCCGCGCGCCGCCGGATTGATCGGCGTGAACACTGCCCCGATCTTGCCAAGCGCAAAAAAGGCAAGGATTTGTTCGGGGCAGTTCTCCATGATCACCGCTACATGCGAACCCTTGCCAAGGCCATAAGCGACAAGCCCGTTGGCAATGCGGTTTGAGAGCAGATCCACATCCGCATAGGAATAACGGCGGCCATCCGGCAGATAATGGATGAAGCACTTGTCGCCATTACGTCTGGCCTTGAGCGCAAGCATGCGATCAAAGGTCAGCTGATCAGTCTCATAGCCATATATGGAAGGCACTCTGGGCATCCTCGATCCTGCCATGCCATCAGGCATACGGGACGGAACGACTGGCGCCCGCCCCGAATGCCGTTGGCGCGGTCATGCGGTCCAGTCGCAAGTCCCGCCGTCAATGCGCATATTGGAGCCCGTTATCCAGTTGGACGACGGCTGTGCGAGATAGACAACCATCGAGGCGATATCCTTGGGATCGCCCAACCGGCCGACCTGGCACTTGAGCGCCTGCGCCACTTCGCCAGCGATGTCGTCCCATTTCTTGCCAGCATTATGCGGAAGGCCAAGCATGTAATCCTGCAGGGCTTCGGTGGCCACAAAGCCCGGAGTGATGGTGTTGGCTGTGACGCCTGTGCCGGCAACCGTCTGGGCAAGGCTGGTGGTCACCGCCATCATCGCCGCCTTGGAGGCCACATAGGCTGGCACCTGGTCCGGAAACGGGCGCCATCCGGCAAGGCTTGCGATCTGGATGACGCGGCCAAAGCCCTGCTCCTTCATTCCGACAAGGAAATGACGGATCATGCGGACGCCAGAGAGCGTGTTGAGCTGGAACTGGTCAGCCCACTGTTCCATGTCGGTATTATCCCAGGTCAGCGCCCCGCCCGGCCCGCCGACATTGTTCACCAGAATGTCCAGCCCGCCCATCTGCGCCTTGATCTGGTCTGCCACCTGCTGGCCGCCCGCATCATTTGTGACATCGCCTGTCACCACGATCGCGTCGCCGCCTGCGGCTCGGATTTCTTCTGCCACCTTTTCGCACGGCCCGGCATTGCGGCCGTGCACAGCGACCCGCGCACCCTCGGCGCCAAGCGCGCGCGCGATGCCCGCGCCAATACCTGCGCCGCTACCCGTAACGAGAGCACGTTTGCCTTTGAGTTCAGTGTCCATCTCTCTCTCCTTGTGCGTGATATGGTCGCTTCAGGTCTGAAGCCGGTTCTTGTGAAATTTACCGTCGATCATCACAGCCTTGAGGTTGGCAACCGGATCGGTCAACAAGGCAAAGTCCTCGCAGGGGTCCCCTTCAAGGACAATCAAGTCTGCGGTCTTTCCGGGTGCAATTTCACCCAGATCATCGCGGTTCATCATCTGCGCGCCATAGTGCGTGATCCAGCCCAGAACGTCCTTTGCAGCAATGCCGGCCTCCTCGACATGGATCATTAGGTCGCGCGCATAGATGCCCGGCACATGCGGAATGAAATCAAGGCCGTAATCATCGCCCGGCACGATGCGCACGCCGGACTTGGCGATCTTCGGCATGAAGTCCAGCATACCGTCATAGTCGCTGCGCACGCTGGACATGATCGCATCGGGCAAGGCCCCTTGCGGAAGGGCCAGCAGCGATTTCAGGAACAGCATGCTGGGAACGAAGAAGGTTCCGGCCTTTTCCATCGCTGCTATGCAGTCTTCGTCCGCGCCGTCTCCATGATCGATAATGTCAACGCCGGCCTCGATACATTCGAGGATCGCCTCGCGCCCGACAACATGGGCCCTGACAATGCCATTGCGGTCATGCGCCGCCTCGCAAATGGCCTTCAGCTCGTCCGGCGTGAAAGCCCTGTAACCGGGAATAGGGGCGATGCCATGGCCGCCAGTCGGGAAGATCTTGATGACCTCCACCCCGCGGCTGATCTCGTCACGCACCGCCCGGCGCAAGGCAGCCACGCCATCTGCCATCAGTTCGGCTCCGACAATGCTGACGCCGGCCTGATAAGGAGGGCGCATGTTATACCACCATTTGGCTCGGTCATTGTCGGCGCCAGTGGTGTTGATATGGTGCCCGCCTGCACGGATGCGCGGCCCTGCCACCCAGCCCTCGGCAATCGCCATCTTCATCGAGGCATCGATATCGAAACCGCAACCAGCCCCGATGACATTGGTAAAGCCAGAGTCGAGCGCATTGCCAAGCGCCTTCACCGCAACCGCGGCCAGGAATGCGGGCGGCTTCTCCATGCTGATATGGACGCTGTCGAGTTCGCTCAGTTTGAGATTGGGGTAATCCGGATGCCAGTGACCGGTGGTAAGCCCCGGCAGGATGGTCTTGCCCCCAAGGTCTATTGCCCGAACACCGTTCTCTGTCGCCGGAGCCTCTGCATCGCGCATGACCCCAGTAAGCTGATTGCCCTCAACAATCACCGTCATGCCTGCATCAGTCCCCTTGAAAGGCCTGTAAACGCGAGCGTTCCTGAATATCGTCTTCATTATTTCTTTCCCGTCGAGCAGTCCGGTATAATCAGCGGCCAAATGATGCAGGGTGGTCACCGTCCATCCTCGTCCGGCCCAGCACGAATTCGGCAATCCGCCACACCCCGTCCGCATCCTTGCGGAAGGTCTCGTAATAATGACCGCGGCCCACCATGCGATAAGGACCGTCCTCGATATCATCGATCTGAGGGATGATGACCTTGGCGGTGACATCATCCACGAAATCAATAATGAAGCCCCAGCCCTGGTGAACCGTGACCCAGCTCTGCATCAAGGCAGACACGAAGGCGACGATGTTGGCCCGGCCCTTGATCGCCAGTTCGTCGCCAGAGGCATGGGCCTCGGCAAAGGGCACCAGCTTGTCATGCATCTCGCCGGGCTTCAGGTCGCGCTCTCCGCGCACGTCGAAGGTGGCATCCTCGCAGAAGGTCATGCCAAACATCTGCCATTCCTTCTTGTCCACCGCATACCAGTATTTGGCCTTGGTGTTCTTGATCGACTCTATCGCCACAAGGCGTTGCAGGTCGTCCATCATCCTCTCCTCTTATGGTGCCTCATTGCATTCAGCCTGACGGCACTCGCCCGACCGGACCCTGAGCAATTTAATGCGCCAGCAGTCCCCCGGCTGATCTGATTGTCGAGATGAAAAGCCCAGGCATTAAGGGGGGCAATCCCGGTCGATTTCTGCCAAAATACAAAGCAGCCGCGGAAATCGGCTATTGGGATAACATATCCCAACTGGGCTATGGTGTTTCCCGCACGGGGCATCATGCCTCTCCATCTCATGCCTGATTATTCTGTGCTTGTCCGTTTCAGAGGAAAAGCAGGCCTGAGAATGGGTTTCACATATTATGCATAAACTTCAAGTGCCATTGCAAAAGAAGCCAGAACTTTATTCAGGCAGGTCCAAGCCGAGTATCATCTCCTCAAGCCGCTTGAGGATCAGGTCATGATAGAGACAGGCTCCTTCCGGGTCGCCTTTCTCAAAAAACGCCGTCAACCGGGCGTAAGACTTGAAGGCTTCTTCGAAATAGGATGGTGGCAACATCGCCATCATGCGCCTGAGCCATGTGGCATGAAGCCCCACTTGCCGGCGCAGCTCGGAATTGCCGCAGGCCTTGTAAACCGGATCGAGAAAATCACGTGCAGCCCTGACAAATGATGCGGCATCACCCGCCTGCGCCCTCTCTTTCATTATCGACAGGGCAGCTTTCATGACCTTGACGCCTCCAGCCTCTAGCCTGGGGGCGCCAATGGCAAAACCCGCGCGCACGAGAATCCGATGCAACTCGAGAAAATCGGCAACCGTTGCCCTGTCGATCGGTGTCACATATTTGGTTCGATTGGGGAGAATATCGACCAGCCGTTCAGCGCTCATCTGCGCAAGCGCCTCCCGTATCGGGCTGCTGCTTACCCCATAAAGTTCGGCCAGCTCATTGTCTCGGATGACAGCACCGGGCGCGTGTCGCAAAGCAACAATGTCTTCTCGTATCTGGTCCGTAACCGCTGCTGTTCTTGTAGGAAACTTACCGATTTGCGCCATTTTTCTCTGCTTGTTTTGTTCCTGGAATGGATTTGCACAAATTCGCCTAGCCTTGCAAGCAGCCATTCTGCATAATATTGGGGATTCGCAACTGGACGGGAAACTCACCCCCGCCGCACCGGAGAGGCAAGAGCACAGTCATGACGATCAGCTTCGATCGCCCACAGACAACCATTGTCCAATCTCTCGAGGATGCAGCAAAGGCATGGCCTGACAAGATCGCTTTAGATTTTTCGGGCGAATGCTTCAGCTTTGCCGAAGTGAAAGAGCGGACCGACCGGCTGGCGCAAGGTCTTTCTGCTCTGGGCGTGCAGCACGGCGACCGGATATGCTCCATGCTGGACAACAGCCCCGACCAGGCATTCCTTCTGTTTGCGGTAGCCCGACTTGGAGCGGTTTCGGTGCCGCTCAACTGCGCGCTGCGCGGTGAGTTTCTGCGCCATCAGATTGCCGATTCAGGCGCGAGACTGGTCGTCTGCGATGCGCATTATGCAGAGCGCATATTCGCAGTGGAAAATGGCACACCCGCCCTTGCCGACTGTGTCTTTCGCGGCGCGCTTGCGGAGGCAACAACCCGACTTGGCCTGCATGACATCGCTTCCATATCGCGCGATGATGGATCGCTGGCAGCGCCCGTGGTCAATCCGGGCGACCTTGCGCTGGTGCTCTACACCTCGGGCACCACCGGCCCGTCCAAGGGCTGCATGATCAGCCACAACCATTTCTGCAACACAGGCTACCTTATCGCCAAGGGCGGCGACATCGAGTTCGACGACATCTTCTGGACCCCCCTGCCGCTGTTTCACATGGGCGGCGCTGGCGCGCTGATCGGCTGCGTGCAGATCGGCGCGACAATCTCTGTTGCGCCGCAATTCTCGCTGTCGAACTTCTGGCCGGAGATCGAGCGCAGCGGGGCCACCGTCGCCATGATCATCTCGATCATGCTCAAGCTCGTCGCGGATGCACCGGATACGGAAGTCTCCAAACGCTGCTTTGGCCAGCTCCGCGCCGTGGTCGGGGTGCCTTTCCCCGGCACGCTCGTCGCCAAGTGGAAGCAGCGGTTCGGCGTGCAACATGCTGGCGCGCCCGGCTATGGCATGACGGAAAGCACGCCCAACACCTTTGTCCGGGTGACCGAAAGCCAGCCCGACGATGCATCGGGCCGCCGCTACGAGATGTTCGATGTCGAGGTGGTGGACGAGGATGACAACATCCTGCCGCCCGGCTCGGTCGGCGAAGTGGTCGTCCGTCCGAAGAAGCCCAACACCACCTTCATGGGCTACTGGCGGCGGCCCGAAGCGACGGTCGCGGCATGGCGCAACCTGTGGTTCCATACCGGCGATCTCGGCCGGTTCGACGAGAACGGGTTCTTCTTCTTCGTCGATCGCGGCAAGGACTATCTGCGACGCGGCGGCGAGAACATCTCCAGCTTCGAGATGGAGATGACCTTCCGCGCTCACCCGGCGATCGAGGATGTGGCGGTCCACGCCGTGCCGTCCGACAAGTCGGAAGACGAGGTCAAGGTGTCCGCCGTGCTGCGCGAAGGGGCGAGCCTCACCGAGGAGGAACTGTGCCGCTGGTCATTGGACCGAGTGCCGCATTACGCCGTCCCGCGCTATATCGAGTTCTGCCACGAACTGCCGCGCAATGCCGCGGGCCGCGTTTTGAAATACGAGATGCGGGCGCGCGGCGTCACTGCGGCGACGTGGGACCGTGCCACGACTGGCATCCAGATCAAGAAACGCTGAACAAGGAGAGGCTGCGATGGAAGAGGCACAATTCGAGATCATGGGTGATGGCCTTGGCTTCCCCGAAGGACCGGTGGTCTGCGACGATGGCTCGGTCATCGTGGTCGAGGTCCGTTCCGAGCAGGTCACCCGCGTCAAGCCCAATGGCGACAAGCAGCTGATCGCAAAAATCGATGGCGCGCCCAACGGCCTCGCCATCGGCCCCGATGGCGCGCTTTATTGCTGCAACAATGGCGGCTTCAGCTGGGAAGATGGCAACGATCTGCCTACCGGCACGGCCGCCAATTACCGCACCGGATCAATCGACCGGATCGACATTTCCACCGGCAAGGTCGAACGTCTCTATGACAGCTGCGACGGCATCCCGCTTGCCGGGCCCAACGACCTGATGTTCGATGCCTCAGGCGGGTTCTGGTTCACTGATCTCGGCAAGGACGTGAACCATGCCGAACGCCATGGCGGCCTCTATTATGCCAAGGCCGATGGCTCCTCCATCACCCGCGTCGCCCATGGGGTTGCGTTCAACGGCGTCGGCCTCTCGCCCGATGGCAAGACGGTCTATGCTGCAGCCTCCTATCTTCGCTGGATCCTCGCCTTTGACGCGACCAACATAGCCGACCAGGGCAATGCACTGGGCGCGGGACGCATTGCGGTCGAATATCAGGGCCGCCGTTTCCTCGATTCCCTCGCCATGGAAGCAGATGGCAACATAGCGCAGGCCGTGGTGCTGGATAGGCCCGGCATCTCCCGCGCCAATCCGGACACGGGCAAGGAGCAGACCCTCGTGTTCGGCAACGAGATCCTGCCCACCAACATCGCCTTTGGCGGCCCGGACATGCAGACCGCCTATGTCACCCTCACCGTCAGCGGCGTCCTTGCCAAACTGCGCTGGCCCGCCCCCGGCCTCAGGCTGCCGTTCAACTGCTAAACCCTAATACGTCAGGAAAAGGCCATGAATATCGCAACAAGCCCCAAGAACGCATGGCGCGTGCGCAGCGGAGACGCTCAGAACTGGGCGCAAAAGCTTCATTACGGAGCAGCCGACAAATATTTCGTCGTCACCGCCGATGCCCACATCAACGAACCGATGGATTTCCTGTCGGCCCGGATTGACCCCAAATACCAGAGCCGGCTGCCCCATGTGAAAACCGATGAAGACGGCACACAATGGCTCATTTCCGAAGGCTGGAGCCCGCAGCCGGTGCGCGTTGCCGCCAGTCGGCGCGATCTGTTGCCTTCGGCCGAGGAATTCGAATCCTGGGAAGTCCTCACCCCCTATACCGACAAAATGGAGGACGAAGACGTGCTGCGCGCCGCGGCCGGACGTTCGCTCGAACAACGCATGCAGCATTGCGAGCAGGACGGTGTCGATGCCGAGATCGTCTTCCCGCAGAAAGGCCTGCTGGCCTTCGCCACGCCGGACCCGGATTTTTCGTATGCCATGTGCCATGCCTGGAACCAGTGGATCCGCGAGGAAGCGGCGAGCGTATGGCATCGACTGATCCCCATGGCGCTGATCGCCACCGGCAATATCGACAATGCGATCCGCGAGGTGCAATGGGCTGCCGCCAACGGATTCCGTGGCCTGCTGCTGCCCAACCGCCCGGTTTTTCACCGGGTGAACGAGGCGCGCCATCCGCTCGATTACAACGACAAGATCTTCGAGCCGCTATGGTCTGCCATCGAGGAAACCGGGCTGCCCATCACTTTCCACGTTTCCACCGGCGAAGACCCGCGCGCCGTAGGCGGCAATGGTGCGGCAATCATCAACTATGTCAGCCATGCCGTCACCACCACGATGGAACCGATGGTGCAGCTGATCGCTTCCGGAGTGTTCGAACGGCACCGCAAGCTCAAGGCGGGCGCCATTGAAAGCGGTATCGGCTGGGTGCCCTGGATGCTGATGCAGATGGATTATGGCTATCGCGCCCATCACATGTGGGTGCGCCCGGTGATCCCCAATCTGCCCAGCGACTATTTCCGCGAACATTGCTTCGCCACTTTCGTCGAGGAACCGGACACTTTGAACCTGTGCGTTGAACTGGGACTCGAAAACAACCTGATGTGGTCGAACGACTATCCACACCACGAAGGATCATGGCCGCACTCCATCGTCACCATCGAACGTTCGATGGGCAAGCTCGACGAGGCACAGCGCCGCAAGGTTCTGGGCGAAAACGCCGCGCGCATCTTCAACATCCCCCGCTGAAGGGAAGACAATAATGAGCAGCAGATTTGAAAGCCGCCTGTGCCACATCGCCTATGTCGGTACGGACCTTGAAAAGATGATCGACCGCGTGCTGCAAAGCGGCATCGGACCGATCTTCTACGCCCGCGACCTGCACCTGAACTAGCGCTATCGCGGCGAGAACCACGATCTCGTCATCTCGGTCGCCTTCGTTGCGACCGGCGACCAGCTGATCGAACTGGTGGTGCAGGAAAATGACGTGCCGTCGGCCTTCAAGGAGCATCTCGCATTGCACCCCGAGGGCGGACTGCATCATGTCGCCTATTACAGCGACGACCTGAAAGCCACCATCGATCGCCTCAAGGCGGAAGGCACCGAATATGTGCCCGTGCAGGAATTCCTGATGGCCAATGGCGAACCGAACGAAATCTATCTCGAGCCCAAGGGCGCGAAGGATCCGGTTTACATGCAGATTCTGCTGCACAGCCCATGGGATGATGCTTTCGAAATGGTCAAGCAGGCCGCGCGTGAATGGGATGGTTCCAATCCGCGCCGCGAGATGCGGGATTTGCTGCCCGACACCATCAAGGCATCACTTGAAGAAGACCACGCCATCTGACAAGAGGATCGGAGAGGGTCATGCACCCTGGACAGCACGGGCCATGCGCCCGTGCTGAACTACGCCCTGCCCGGTTCAGGCAGGAACAGACTCTCGCTCTCTGGCAGGCACTGGTGAGAGCATATTCTTGTGAATCCTGCCGTCCTTGATGATCATCTCCAGGTTTCCGATATCGCGCAAAAGCGAGATATCCTCGCAAGGGTCGCCATTCATCACGACAAGGTCCGCCACATAGCCCTCGCGAACCATGCCAAGATCGCTGCGGCCCATCATCAGCCCACCATTGCGGGTGGCCCAGCTCAGCACATCGCGCGCGGATATGCCGCAATCATTGACATAGATTTCCAGTTCCTCGGCATAATTGCCCGGAGCATGCATCATGAATTCGAGGCCGAAATCGTCACCAGGAACGATTTTCACGCCCGCAGCATTGGCTTTTGGCAACATGCGGCACAGATGATCGAATGACCGCTTTACCGGGACGACCTGCAATTCGCGGGCAATCCCTGATTCCGAAACCCCGATCAGCTTCTTGAGGAACAGCATGGACGGGACATAAAATGTCCCCTTCCTGACCATCTGTTCGATCACTTCCTCGTCGATCTCGTCGCCATGGTCGATGATGTCCATGTCGAATTCGAGACATTCCATCAGCATTTTCTTGGTGATGGTATGGCCGCGCACTGCCGCTCCGCGTTCATGCGCGGTGCGAACCAGCATTTCCAGCTCCTCGCGAGCGAAGCTGCGATAGTCGGGGTCGACATCGAGGCCGTGGCCGGAGCTGGGGAAGCACTTGATTACCTCTGCCCCGCGCCGCAGCTGATGACGCACCGCCTTGCGCATGCCTTCCGGACCATCGGCAAAGATTTCCGCACCCACCACCTGCAGGCCGTCCTCGCGCCCCGGCGCGGGGAGCCACCAATGCACGGGATCGTTCTCGCTGGCGGTAATGTTGATGTGCAGGCTCCCGGCACGCAGGCGCGGGCCGGAGATGCGGCCATCGTTCATCGCCAGCTTGAGCGCGGCATCATTGTCATAGCTGCATCCTGCGCCGATGGCATTGGTGATGCCCGAAGCAAGAGCATAACCCATGTTCTCTATCGCCACCGCGGTCAGATATGCCGGAGGGCTCTGCGTTCCCAGATAGGCCCGACCTGTGCCGGCGAGGTTCAGCCCGCCATAATCGCCATGCCAGTGACCCGCTGTCATGCCGGGGATGACGTGCTTTCCGGCGAGGTCGATGTGGAGGTCGCCTTCGACTGGCCGGATGCCCTCTCCTACCGCACAAAACCGGTCGCCCTCGATTATGATGCCGGTGCCGGGCCGCGAGGCACCTTCCCCGTCAAACAGGGTGGCATTTGTCAAAACCATACGCTGTGTCATTGGAAGCCCCCTCCAGATGAACCGCCAACGCATGGGGATGAGTTGGCGAAGCTGCATATTCTGCATAAATCGCCAGTCCGGAAGCTTACTTGATCAGGATCAATTAACTCAGCCAACTAGCCTCAAATGGCCAGCTTGCGCCGAGTGCCCCGGCCTTTCTGCCCGGCCGGTGCTATGTCGATAGCAGGCAGCAGCGGGATATCGGCCCTGGTGTTGTTGATCGTCAGAAGCGGAGCATGGCTGCGCAGGTCCGTCAACTCTGCTGCGCAGGCAGGGCGCGCGAACAAATAGCCTTGCACTTCGGTGCATCCATGATGGCGCAATTCGTCCATCTGCTCGATCTGCTCCACGCCCTCCGCAGTCGTCGTCATTCCCAGGCTGGAGGCCAGCCCGGTCACCGCCCGCACTATCGCCTGGCATTCCGGGTTCAGGTGGATGTTGTCGACAAAGCAGCGATCGATCTTGATCTTGTCAAAGGGGAATGATCTCAGATAGTTGAGCGAGGAATAGCCCGTTCCGAAATCGTCCAGCGCTATCCGCACGCCGAAGTCCCTCAGCCTGTGCAAAATGGCAATATTGACGTCGGAATCATGCATCAGCACACTTTCGGTGATTTCAAGCTCAAGCCGCGAGGGATCGATACCAGCACTGGCCACAGCATTGACCACAGTCCCAACCAGATGTGCGCTGCGCATCTGTGCGGGCGACACATTGACCGACACTCTCAGACTGTCCTTCCAGCCGGCCGCCTCCTGCGTCGCATTGCGGATCACCCATTCACCGATCTGGACAATCAGCCCGGTTTCCTCGGCAATCGGAATGAAGTCGATCGGCATGACCACCCCTCTCTTCGGATGGTTCCAGCGCACCAGGGCTTCATAGCTGACCGTCTCGCCGGTCTCGACATCGACCAGCGGCTGGTAATGCAGCTCGAATTCGTTGCGCACCAGGGCGGCGCGCAGATCCATCTCGAGATCGCGCCGTTCACGGGCGGCTTCATCCATGCCCCGTTCGAAATAGGCAAAACGGTTTCTGCCGCTGGATTTGGCCGCATAAAGCGCCAGATCCGCCCTTTTCAGCAATTCGGCCCCGTTGCTTTCCTCTGCATCCGCCAGCGCAATGCCCATACTGGTCGAGGTCATGACCTGCATGCCATCGATGATGAAGGGCTGTTCGATGGCCCGGATGACGCGCTTGGCGCAGAGTTCTATTTCACGACCGCAGCCCGATCGGTTGACCAATATGGCGAATTCGTCTCCACCGAGACGGGCAACGAGATCGCTCGACCGCACCGCGCCTTCGATGCGCCTTGCCACCTCGGTCAGCAACTTGTCTCCAACCGGGTGGCCAAGCGTATCATTCACTGATTTGAACTGATCCAGATCGAGGCAAAGCACAGCCAGGTTCGACTTCTGGCGACGACGCTTGAGGCTGCGATGCAAGGTCTCGTTGAACAGGAAACGATTGGCGAGGTCGGTCAGCCCGTCATAATGCGCCATGTAGCTGACCCGCGCCTCGGCTCGTTTTTCCGCCGTAACATCCGAAGCGACACCCCGCATGCCTCCGCCTTCACGCGGTGATGCAGAAAGCGTCCACCAGCAAGGCTGACCATCCACGACAAGCTGCAAGGTCACTGCCCGGAATCCATGGCCAGCGGCGAGCTTTGCTTCGAGCAAGGCACGTTGGGGGGACTGCTCGAAGAGGCTGCTGAACGGCAACCCCTCCAGCAACTCGGCATCGCGCTTGCAAGCTTCCGCAAACCTTG
>CAZWEY010000048.1:0-14135 GCA_964632055.1 uncultured Sphingomonadaceae bacterium | reverse complement strand
TCGGGCTTGCGGGTCAGCATGGTGAAACGCACCACATCCTTGCCCACTTCGCGCACTACATCGGCCAGCGTGACGAAGGTTCCGGCGCGCTTCGACATCTTCACCGGCTCGCCATCGCGCAGCAATTGCACCATCTGCACCAGCTTGACATCGAAGGGGATCGAACGGCCTGCCCCCTGCGTCAGCGCTGCCACCGCCGCCTTGATCCGCTTGACCGTGCCGGCATGATCGGCACCCCAGATGTCGATCAGCGCGTCGGCCTTTTCCGCCTTCTGGAAATGATAGGCGAGATCCGCCCCGAAATAGGTCCATGACCCATCCGATTTCCTGATCGGGCGATCCTGATCATCGCCAAAGCGGGTCGAGCGGAACAATGGCAGCTCGACCGGCTCCCAGTCTTCCGGCGTCTTGCCCTTGGGCGCTTCAAGGATGCCGTCATAAACCAGGTCATGCTCGCGCAGCCATGCCTCCGCTTGCGCCGGCTTGCCCGCCGCCTGCAATTCGGCTTCGGAAGCGAACACATCATGGGCAATGCCCAGCAGCGCCAGATCCTCGCGGATCATGTCCATCATCGCGGCAACTGCATGCTTGCGGAAAAGGCCTAGCCACTCGCTGTCGCTCGCCGCCACGAAACGATCGCCAAACTCCTTGGCCAGCTGCTGGCCCACCGGCACAAGATAATCGCCCGGATAAAGCCCTTCCGGTATTGCGCCAATGTCTTCGCCCAGCGCCTCGCGGTAACGCAGATGCGCGGAACGGGCGAGAACCTCGACCTGGGCGCCGGCATCGTTGATGTAATATTCGCGCACGACCTTGTGGCCTGCATATTCGAGCAGGCTGGCCAACGCATCGCCCACCACCGCACCCCGGCAATGGCCCATATGCATGGGGCCGGTAGGATTGGCCGAGACATATTCCACATTGACCGTGCTGCCCGCCCCCATGGCAGAGCGGCCATAATCCGCGCCCAGCGCGGCAATCGCAGCAATTTCGGTCAGCCAGACTGAATCGGCAAGCCGCAGATTGATGAAGCCCGGCCCCGCTATTTCGGCGCTGGCCACTTCTCCGTCCGCGCCCAGCAGCCCCACCAGCCGTTCGGCCAATGCGCGCGGATTGGTGCCTGCGGGCTTGGCCAGCACCATGGCGGCATTGAGGGCCAGATCGCCATGCGAAGGGTCGCGCGGCGGCTCCACGCTGAGCCCCGAGCGCGCAAGGCCGGGAGGAAGCACGCCTTCGGCTTCGAGCGCATCGAGGGCTGCCGCGACTTTGGCGGCAAAACGGACATAGAGAGTGTTGCGGTCGGTCATGGCCCGCGCGGTTAGCCGTTTTGCCCGCGCGGGGAAAGCGGGATCAACGCGTGGCGTTATAGCCGAGCTGTTCCTGGGTCAGCTGGAAGCCGACCAGCAATTCGAAACTGGCACGCGCGATGGCCGCCTTGATCTCCGGTTTGGAAAGCGGATCGATGGCTGCGTCATAATCGCCGGACTTGCGCTTGCGGGTGATCTGGTTTCGGATATCGGAGGGAAGGGTCGCCTCGGCACGGTTCACCCAGGCCGATGCCTTGCCAGTGGCCCTGGCGCGTTCTTCTCCGGCTGCAAACTGGAGGGTCACCGATCCGACACGCTTGGAAATGATAGCGCTGCCACCACGAACCACCGTGGCGAAATAGGGCAATGTGACGGTTCGCGGACTGCGGACATCGGTGCGGCGCGCGAATATTTCGAATGTGGCCTCCGAATAGACATCGGCGCTCGTATCGCCGGGGGCGTCATTGCATGAAACCCTGAGATTGGTGATGTTGGCGGTGAGGTCGATCGCGCTCGCCGTGCGCATGCCCGGTGCGGTGAACAGGGTAATGTCGCCGGTATGGTCGGGGATGCCCACCGCCGGGCACACCGTGCGAACAGCCGTGATTCCGATGCCTTCCTCGACGACAATGTCGCCTTTCGACTTGCAGCCAGCCAGAGCAAGAGCGCCGGCCATGATCACGAAAAGGCGGTTGCGGGCAATCATCTGAGTTCCTCGTCCAGCATTTGCCTGTGCCCTAGCCCTTTCGCACGGGCTGCACAACGGCTAGAGGGCAGCCATGAACGTTCCATTCGAAAACCTGCGGCAAGATGCCAGCGATCTCGCCCCGCTTGATGTGCTGATCGCCGCACCGCGCGGCTTTTGCGCAGGCGTCGACCGGGCCATCGAGATCGTGGAGCGTGCGCTGACGCGCTATGGCGCGCCGGTCTATGTGCGGCACGAAATCGTGCACAACCGCTTCGTGGTCGATGCGCTGAAGGCCAAGGGCGCTATCTTTGTCGAGGAGCTGGACGAGGTTCCCGATGCAGCGCCGGTGATATTCAGCGCCCATGGCGTGCCCAAGATCGTGCCGCGCGAGGCCGATCGCCGGGGGCTTTCATGGCTCGATGCGACCTGCCCGCTGGTCAGCAAGGTCCACCGCCAGGCCGAAAGGCAGGTCGAGGCGGGCCGCCACATCATCTTCATCGGTCATGAAGGCCACCCCGAGGTGATCGGAACTCTGGGGCAGGTTCCCGAAGGCTCGATCACCCTGGTCGAGACCGAGCACGACGTCGCACAGCTGCAATTCGCTGCCGACCTGCCGCTCGCCTATCTCACCCAGACCACGCTTTCGGTGGACGATACCGCTGCGATCATCGAAGCCCTCAAAGCGCGCTTCCCGCAGATCGTCGCCCCCAAGGCCGAGGATATCTGCTATGCCACTTCCAACCGGCAGGCAGCCGTCAAGGCCCTGGCACCGCAATGCGAGCTTGTCCTGGTGGTCGGCGCGCCCAACAGTTCCAACTCGCTGCGGCTGGTCGAGGTGGCCGAACGGGAAGGAACGCCTGCCCGCCTGATCCAGCGGGCAGACGAGATCGAGCCGGACTGGATCGAAGGCCTTGATGCCATCGGCCTCACCGCCAGCGCATCTGCGCCAGAACAGCTGGTCCGCGAGGTCATCGCGCGGCTGGGTGAGATGCGGCAGGTGCAGGAAAGGACTATCGTCACGGCCGAGGAAAAAATGATCTTCAAGCTTCCCCGCCAGCTGACAGACGACTGAGCATGGCCGTCTATACGCATCTGGGCGCCGAGACGCTCGCGGAACTGATCGCCCATTACGATGCGGGTGCACTGGTGTCGGCCAAGGGCATTGCCGAGGGTGTGTCCAACAGCAACTGGCTGGTCGAAACCACCCAGGGCCGCTTCATCCTGACCATGTATGAAAGCCGCACAGATCTCGCCGACCTGCCGTTCTTTCTTGGCTTGCTGGATCATCTGGCCAACAGGGGGTGCCCGGTGCCACGCACGATCCACGATCGCGCGGGCGCGGCTTTCCGCATGGTGGAAGGCAAGACCGTCGCGCTGATAGAATTTCTCCCCGGCGTCTCCATCGACCGACCGCGCGCTGCCCAGGCTCGCGCGGTTGGCGCAGCGCTTGCCTCGGTTCATCTCGCTTCGGCCGATTTTCCCGGCAGCCGCGACAACAGCCTGGGGCCGGAAGGCTGGCAAAGCCTGATCGAGCGGTGCAGCGTGCAAGGCATGGCCTCGATCGACCCGGCGTTGCCCGGCCTGATCGAGGGGGAAGCGGAACATATCCGCGCCCATTGGCCCGAGGCGCTGCCCCGCTCGATCATCCATGCCGACCTCTTCCCCGACAATGTCCTGATGACGGGCGACAAAGTCAGCGGGCTGATCGATTTCTATTTCGCCTGCAGCGACATCACCGCCTATGATATTGCGGTAACCCATGCGGCCTGGTGTTTCGATGCCGATGGCAGGCATTTTTCGCCCGAAATATCGCAGGCCCTGATCGCCGGTTATGAGAGCATCAGGCCTCTTTCGGCAGCAGAACACGCAGCGCTGCCACTGCTTGCGCGCGCTGCCTCGATGCGTTTCCTCGCCACCCGCACCTATGACTGGCTCAACACGCCGGCAGATGCGCTGGTCACCCGCAAGGACCCGATGGGTTTTGCGCGGCGGCTCTCCTTCTATCGCGAAACAGGGGCCGATGCCTTCGGGAATGCTTGATGAAACGGGTTGAAATCTTCACCGACGGTGCCTGCAAGGGCAATCCCGGCCCCGGTGGCTGGGGGGCGCTGTTGCGTATGGGGGTCCATGAAAAGGAACTTTCCGGCTCCGAAGCCGACACCACCAACAACCGCATGGAAATGACCGCGGTGATCCGAGCGCTCAATACGCTGACCGAGCCTTGCGCCGTGGAGCTTTACACCGACAGCAAATATGTCGTCGATGGCATCACCAAATGGGTCCATGGCTGGAAGAAGAAAGGCTGGGTCAATGCCAGCAAGCAGCCGGTGCGCAATGCAGACCTCTGGCACGATCTGATCGAGGCCACGGCGCGCCACCAGCTCGAATGGCACTGGGTGCGTGGGCATAATGGCCATGCCGAAAACGAACGCGTCGACAAGCTCGCCAGCGATGCGGCGCTGGCGGTCGGGCGGGAAGCCTGACCCGGCTCTTTCAGTCCAGCTTTTCGGTGATTTCCGCGCCGGGACCGTTCTTGCGAATCGATTCGATCGCATTCATCGCGCTGGCCTTGCTGCTATAGCCTTCGGTCCAGAACATCGTTTCGCTGTTATAGCAGAAATAGGCGACGAACTCGCCCTTCTTGTTTTTGCGAATTTCGAATCGATGCGCCATTGAGGCCTCCTCTCTTGAAGAATACCTAGGTATATCAACGATGCCGGCTTGGCCAGAGCGGTTTCCACCCATTCTGGTTCGCCATGACGGAGCCGATTTTGGCGCAGCGCGAGGAGCGAGGAGGGAGCCATGCCATTGCATAGTGACCGACAAGAGACGCAGTGATGCGCCAAAAACGGCCCGCCCGCAGGGTTGCGTCAGGAAGCTGGCTGGACAGCGTTGCATCGCTTGCAGGGGCAACCAGCCCGTGCTGCACGCTGCGCCTTGCCAGCCGGCTTCCTGACGTAATCATGGTGAACCAGAATGGGTGGAAACCGCTCTAGCCGAAGCGATCAGGGGCATAGGCTTGCGGCTCGATCGTCGCGGTCATCGCATCTGCGCCAGTGCCCAGCATGATCTGCGCCATCAGCCGGGCAGCGGCGGGCGCGGTCTGGATGCCGAAGCCGCCCTGGCCTGCAAACCAGTAAAATGAAGGCTCGCGCAGGTCGGCTCCGTAAACCGGCGCCCGGTCCGGCGCAAAGCTGCGCAAGCCCGCCCATCGCCGTTCCACATGGTCAATGCGCCAGTCCACCACCTGTTCCAGCCGGTCGAGGCCAAGCGCGATGTCGATTTCTTCGGGCGCGGCATCGCAAGGCGGGCTGGGATGTTCGTCATGCGGGGTCAGCCAGATCCGCCCGGCCTCCGGCTTGAAATAGAAGCTGCCATCGATGCCCATCACCAGCGGCATGGCCGAGGGCACTGCGCGCGCCATGCGCAGTTGCGCCATGGTCCGGCGCAGCGGCTGGATGCCAAGCGGCCTTATGCCCGCCATGCGCGCGACATCATCCGCCCATGCGCCGGCCGCATTGACCAGGAGACTGGCAGAAAACGTCCGCCCGTCGGCAAGCCGCAAACGCCATTGCCCCTGCTCCCTTGCCGCCTCCGCAAGCCTTGCCCGCGAGAGCTGCACAACACCCTGCCGCCTTGCCAAAGCAAGATAATGGCCATGCAAGGCCGCCACATCGATATCGCAGGTGCCCGGTTCATGCAGGCCATGGACCCAGCCCGGCTTCAGTCCAGGCACATGTTGGGCAATTGCGTCGCGGTCCAGCTTTCGAAGGATAATGCCCGCCTCGTTGCAGGACTGCTCGAAACTGCAAAGGAGGTCGCTTTGCCCTCTATCGGCCAGATAAAGCCCGGTGCGCGGGCTCAGGAACCCCATCTCCTGCAACCATGGCCCCGAAGCCCTGGTCAGCGGCAGAACCGCTTGCCCGCCATAGCTTTCCATCCAGAAGGCGGCCGAGCGGCCTGTCGCATGAAAGCCGGGCTGGTCTTCCGCCTCCAGCAACAGCACGCGCGCATGGGCCGACAATTCGGCAGCCAGGCTTGCGCCCGCCATCCCTGCGCCGATGATCGCGATATCGAACCGTCCAGCCAGCACTATGCCGCCTCGGGCGCGACGCGGCTGAGAAATGAGTCTATTGCCTGCAGCGCCCGGAGCCGGACAGCGTCCGCTTCACGCAGAATCTCGTGACGTGCCTCTGGCCCGAACATCAGCAGCTCGCCATGCGGCAAGCGCTCTGCCGCCCTGCGCGCGGCGCCTGCATCAACCAGCCTATCCGCCAAAGTGGCGACGATCAGCACAGGAATACTGAGGTTTTCGAGCATGGGCTTGCGCGCCAGCAGCCGCATCGAGGCATAGGCCCGTTCGATCCAGCCCCAGCTGCCCGGCCCCATCACCAGTTCGCCGCGCCGTTCGCGCCACCATAATTCATCTTCATAGCGATCCGCATCATGAGTCAGCAAAGCAATGCGGCTTTCGGGCGGCTGGCCGGGCTTTTCGCTCCATTTCCAGGCCGGGCGGCGCGGATCACCAAGCCTGCACATCAGCCTTGCGACCTGATGCAACAGGGCGGGCGGCACCACCAGGGGCGGCCGCCCGATCGGCACAAAGCCCAGCATCGGCGCAGAGAGAACCATGGCATCGGGTGTCACCAGCCCTTCGGCGGCGGCACGCAACACCAGATGCCCGCCCATCGAATGACCCATCAGCACATGGGGGCCGGGCCGGTCTTTCGTCCAGTCGGCCCAGAAAGCGGCCAGATCCTCGACCCACATCGAAAAATCACCGATATGGCCGGTAACCGTATCGCAGCCCAGTCGGCCCGACCCGCCCTGCCCGCGCCAATCGGCCGCACTCACGCTCCAGCCGGCCTGCGCCCAGTGATCGAGCACTTCGAGATATTTCTCATAGGCATCGCCGCGGCCCGGCATGAACAGGATGGAGCCGCGCTTGCCGTCGCCTGCCCAGTCGATCCGGCGGATGGGATGCCCATCGCGCGCATGCCAGATCGTCTCGCACGCCGCCGCCGGTATCGCCCGCCGATCGAAAACTGCCCTAATACCGCCCTCCTGCGCAAGGTTACTATTTGGTAAGCCCTGACCATTAGGAAGTTCCCTGCAGCACGCAGGGGGGCTTCCATGCAAGGCGGAATTTTACACGACACACTTCTCATAGGCCTGATGGCAGCACTTGCCATAGCCGCCTTTACGGACATGCGCCGCCGCCAGATCGATAATTGGCTGAATGCAGGCATTGCGCTGGCTGCGCCCCTGTTCTGGTGGGCGAGCGGGCTTTCCCTGTGGCCGGGTGTCGCCATTCAGCTGGGGCTGGCGCTCGTCGCCTTCATCGTGCTTGCCGCCATGTTCGCCTTTCGCATGATGGGCGGCGGCGATGTGAAGCTTCTGACCGCGCTCGCTTTGTGGATCGAGCCGGAATGGTTCGGCCGCCTCATCGTCATCATGGCGCTTGCGGGCGGCGTGCTCACGCTGGTGCTGGCTGGCTGGCATGTCATGCGCCGCCGCAAGGACAGGCTGGCCATTCCCTATGGCGTCGCCATCGCCGCAGCGGGCTTCTGGGTGCTGGGCACACATTACCTGCCGCTGGCCGATCATGCGGGAAGGCTTCTGGGGTGAACCCGATTTTAACCAATTCGCACGTAATCACGATCTTACCAACCAATCGGTTCAATGAGGGGGCGTAACGCGCCATGGACAAGAAGAAACTGGCTTTGCTTATGGGTGCGCTGATCATCGCGATCGGCACCGCTCTTGCAGCTCGCAGCATGTTTGCAGGCGCATCCGCGCCTTCGGCCGAGGCCAAGTCCGAGGAGCCGAAAGGCCCCAAGGTGCTGGTCAGCCAGCGCGCGCTTCCGGTTGGCACGATCATCACGGCTGACGCCGTGAAGTTCCAGCAATGGCCCAAGGACATGGTCAACAACGCCTATTTCGTCGATGGCGAAGCCAATGTCGAAAAGCTGCTGGGCACGGTGGTGCGCTATCCGGTGACGGCGGGTGAACCGCTGACCCAGGGCGCGCTTGTGGCACCGGGCGATCGCGGCTTCCTGGCCGCAGCGCTTGGCCCCGGCATGCGCGCCGTGACCGTTCCCACCTCGGCCAATACCGGCGTTGCGGGCTTCATCTTCCCCGGCGACCGGGTGGACATCGTGCTCACGCAGACGGTCAAGTCCGACGGACAAGGCCAGGCATTGAAGGCCGCCGAGACGATCCTGCGCAATGTCAGGGTTCTGGCGACCGACCAGTCGACCGAAACCGAGACGGTGGAGGGCAAGACCAAGGTCCGCAAATTCCGCAATGTCACGATGGAAGTGACACCCAAGATCGCGGAAAAGATCGCGGTCTCACAAACCATCGGCACGCTCAGCCTGGTGCTGCGCTCCATCGCCGACAACCAGTCCGAACTGGAACGCGCAGTGGCTTCGGGCGAGATCAAGCTGCCCGCAGGCGCCACACCCCAGCAGGAAGAAAAGCTGCTGAGCGAGGCGATGAAACGCCCACAGGACAACGCCACGACCTTTGTCACCGGCGGCGACGTGTCGCGCTTCCAGCGCCGCTCGATGCCGGCTTCGGGTGATGGCAATGCAGGCGCTTCGCAGCCCCGTTCGGGCGGCGTTGCCAGCGATGCCAAGGCCACCGGCCCCACCGTGCGCGTGATGCGCGGCAAGGCCATCGCAATCGAACCTGTAGCGGCGCGCTGAGATGCACACCGCACCCAATCCCGCCGCATTTCCCGGCAAGCAACCGAAGGGCAGGACCATGAAGCGTCGCCTGATTTCCACTTTCCTGACAGCCGCCAGCTGTTCGCTCCTGCCCGTCTCTCTGGCAGGCAGCGGCCCGGCCATGGCCCAGACCGTGGTCAAACCAACGCAGCAGATCGTGTTGTCTGCCGGGCGTGGCGAACTGATCGCCGTGCCGGGACGCATGGCCGACATCTTCGTCGCCAACGACCAGATCGCCGATGTGCAGGTCAAGTCGCAGCGCCAGATCTATGTGTTCGGCAAGGCAGGCGGCGAAACCACCGTCTATGCCAGCGATGCTGCCGGCAATGTGATCTGGTCGGCCAATGTGCGGGTCGGCTCCAATATCGACAGCGTGCAGCAAATGCTGAGCCTGGCCATGCCCGAAGCCCAGATCGCGGTTTCGACCATGGGCAGCAACACCGCTTTGCTGACCGGCACCATCGCAGCACCCGAAGACGCCGCCGAAGCGGTGCGTCTGGTGCAGGCCTTCCTTGGCGAAGGCACCAATGTGATCAGCCGCCTCAAGATGGCGACGCCTTTGCAGGTCAATCTGCAGGTCCGCTTTGCCGAGGTCAGCCGTTCGCTGGTCCGCGCGCTGGGCTCCAACCTGTCGAGCATGGACGGAACCGGAGGCACCCAGTTCGGCATCGGCCAAGGCCGCAATGGCTGGGCGCCCAACTTCTATGTCGGTCAGGGCCAGACGCTGGGCGTGGGCGCCACCCCCAAGGTCACCATTCCCGATTATACCAAACTGCCCAATGTCAACGGAGTCTATCCGACCAAGGAAATCACCGGATCGGGCATTTCCCCGATATCGCCGGGCTCCACGCTCGGTATTGCCGGCAGGTTTCTCGGCATGGACATTCTGGGCGCGCTTGACCTTGCCGAACGCAATGGTCTGGTGACCACGCTCTCGCAGCCCAATCTCACCGCACTTTCGGGTGAAACCGCCGACTTCCTCGCCGGTGGCGAATTCCCGATCCCGATGAGCCAGGGGCTGGGCTCCACCTCGATCGAATACAAGAAATTCGGTGTGAGCCTTGCCTATACGCCGACGGTTCTCGCCAATGGCCGCATCTCGATCCGGGTCCGCCCCGAGGTGTCGGAGCTGTCGAGCCAGGGTGCGGTGACGCTCAATGGTTTCCAGGTGCCCGCACTCACCGTGCGCCGCGCTGAAACCACGATCGAGCTGGGTTCCGGCCAGAGCTTCATGATTGCAGGCCTAATGAGCAACTATGCCCAGAACACGGTCGACAAGATGCCGGGCGCAGGCGACCTGCCGATCCTTGGCAATCTGTTCAAATCGACCGAATTCCGCAAGGGCCAGACCGAGCTGGTGATCGTGGTGACGCCTTATCTCGTCAATCCGGTCAATGCCAACGACATCAAGCTGCCGACCGACGGTTTCCGCGCGCCGGGCACCTTGCAGCAGATGTTCGGCAATATGGAAACAGACGGGGTCAGCGGCGCAAGCCGTCCGGTGCCAACGCTTGCTCCCTCCGAGCCTGCCAACCCGCAGGTCGGGATGGCCGACGAGCTGGCACCCGCCCAGCCCGAACAGGGCAAGCGGTCCAAGAAATCGCGCAAATCCGCGCAGCGCACGGCAGCCGCCGCCGCGCCCGGCTTCAGCCTCAAGTGAGAAAGGTGATCCTCATGGCAAACCGCAATTTCAAGCCCTTCGGCGCGGCAATCGCCCTCTCTCTGGGGCTGGCAACCGCAGCCTGCACCGCGGGCGGCAGCAATGCCGCGATGGGCGGCCTGGACAGCGTCAAGCAGCCGGTCGTCCAGCGCAACAATTTCACCTTCGACCTGGTGACGGGTTCCGGCGGTCTTTCGCTCCCCGAACAGCGCCGACTGGCCGGCTGGTTCGAATCGCTCGACCTGCGCTATTCCGACAAGGTCTATATCGATGATCCGATGGCAAGCGCCGCCACGCGTGATGCGATCGCCTCTATTGCCGGGCGCTATGGCGTGCTGCTGAGCAAGGGTGCCCCGGTGACGCCGGGCTATGTCGATCCGGGCAAGGCCCGCGTCGTTGTCACCCGCGCCTCTGCCGAGGTGCCGGGCTGCCCCGACTGGTCTGACAAATCGCTCTCCCATTACGGCAATGGTAGCTGGTCGGGTTATGGTTGCGCCACCAACAGCAATCTTGCGGCCATGGTTGCCGACCCCGAAGATCTTATCCGCGGACAGCGCGGCACCGGCGAAACTGTTGTCATGAGCTCGACCAAGGCCATCGACAGCTATCGCAAGCAGGCCCCGACCGGAGAAAAGGGCCTGAAAGAGAACACCACGTCGGATGGGGGGAAATAATCCATGAACGCGCCCTGGAAACCTGGCAACCCCGGCAATCGGGACCCCTTTGCTGCCTTTGTCTGCGACGACAACACGCTTGACGTGCTGCGCCCGGTTGCAGTCGAAATGGGATGGCCCCCGGAAAAATGCGCCAAGGGGGGATTGCGCAACGCGGTCCAGTCGCTGTCAATCAGCGCCAGCCCCAACATCCTTCTGGTCGATCTGTCGGAAAGCGGCGATCCGCTGAACGATATCAACGCCCTGGCCGAGGTCTGCGAACCCGGAACGGTGGTGATCGCGATCGGCCAGGTCAACGATGTCCGCCTTTATCGCGACCTTGTGGCGAGCGGCATCCATGACTATCTGCTGAAGCCGATTGCGGCGGGCCAGTTGCGCGATGCGCTCACCCAGGCCCAGCATGTCTTTTCCACTCCCAAGAATGCGGATGGCGATGCGGTCAAGCGGCATGTGTCGACCGCCGTTGTCGGCACCCGCGGAGGCGTCGGGGCTTCCACTCTGGCTACCTCGCTCGCATGGCATTTCAGTGCGGACAAGAAGATCCCGACCGCGCTCCTCGATCTCGACGTGCATTTCGGGACCGATGCGCTGGCGCTCGATCTGGAACCCGGCCGCGGCCTCACTGACGCGATCGACAACCCCAGCCGTATCGACGGTTTGTTCATCGAACGTGCCATGATCCGCGCCAACGAGAATCTGGCGATCCTGTCGGCCGAAGCGCCGATCAATTCGCCGCTGATGACCGATGGCTCCGCCTTCGTGCAATTGCAGGAAGAATTCCGCCATGCTTTCGAGATGACGGTGATCGACCTGCCGCGCAACATGCTGATCAACTTCCCTCATCTTCTGGGCGAGGTGAATGTGGTCACGCTGGTGACGGAAATGACGCTGGCCTCTGCACGCGATGCGATCCGCATATTGTCCTGGCTCAAGGGCAACGCCCCGCATGTGAAACCGGTGGTGATCGCCAACAAGGTGCAAAGCGGGGTCGCGGAAATCAGCAAGGGCGATTTCGAGGCATCGATCGAACGCAAGATCGACTTCGTCATTCCCTATGATCTCAAGGCCGCGGCCAATGCCGCCAAGCTTGGCCAGGTGTTCATCGAAGCCAACCGGACCAGCAAGGCAACCAGTGTCATGCGCCAGGTGGCCGAGTCGATCCTCGGATCGGCCGAGGAAAGCGGCGACGCTGACGAAGGGCGCGGCTCGCCCGGCAAGTCCTCTCTGCTCGGCAAGCTCGATCTGAAGGCGATGATGACCAAGAAGCCCAAGGCCCCGGCCGAGGCATAATCAAACAGGCAGGGAACGGCGCGCGTTGCGCCCGCCCCTGCCCCGAACTGCAAGAGGCAATGGCCTGACATGAGCATTATGCAGCTTCTGCTATTCGCATTCGGCCTGATGGCGGTGATGGTGCTGGGCTATACGGCGCTTTCAGGCCCCTCGGCTGCAAGGGAAAGCGCGCGTCGCCTGCAAGGTGTGCGAGAGCGCCATTCCGAAAGCACCAAGGACAAGGTCGAGGCCCAGATGCGCAAGGCGGTTGCCGCGCGCAAGCCCAAGGCACAGGTCGTCGCCGGATCGCAATCGCGCATCCAGGCGCTCGCGCTCCGGCTCGACCGGACCGGCAAGGGCTGGACAATCCCGCAATATCTCTATGCCTCGCTCGGCCTTGCTCTGACCCTCGCCGTGCTGCTCTATCTGCGCACAGGCGCTGCCCTGCTGTCGCTGGGCATCGGCGTGCTGATCGGCGCGGGCCTGCCGCATATGGTGGTCAATCATTTCGTCAAGAAACGGACCAATGATTTCACCACCAAGTTTCCCGATGCCATCGAACTGCTGGTGCGCGGGCTTCGCTCCGGCCTGCCGGTGACCGAAACGCTCTCGGTGGTGGCCAATGAGATTCCCGGCCCTGTCGGTATCGAGTTCAAGGGCGTGGTGGAACGCATCGCCATCGGCCGGACGATGGAAGAGGCGTTGCAGGAAACGGCGGACCGCCTCAACACACCGGAATTCAGCTTCTTCTGCATCACGCTCGCCATCCAGCGCGAAACCGGCGGCAATCTGGCCGAAACGCTCTCCAATCTCTCCGATGTGCTGCGCAAGCGTTCGCAGATGAAGCTCAAGATCCGCGCGATGAGCTCGGAATCCAAGGCCTCGGCCTATATCGTGGGCGCCCTGCCCTTCATCGTGTTCGGGCTGATCTGGTGGATCAACCCTGAGTATATTGGCGGATTCTTCGTCGACGAACGCCTGATCGTCACCGGCCTTGGCGGCGCGGTGTGGATGGGCATCGGTATCTTCATCATGGCCAAAATGGTCAGCTTCGAAATCTGACCAGGACAAACGAGACGATCATGCTGAATCAACAGCCCGGACCCACGCTTCTCGGTTTCGACGTCATCCTCGTCGGGACGATCATGGCTGCCATCGCCGCCATGGCGGTGATGTTTGCGATCTATACCGCCATCACCGTGCGCGACCCCATGGCCAAACGGGTCAAGGCGCTGAACGAGCGGCGCGAGGAACTGAAGGCGGGCATCGTCAAGGCCAGCGCCAAGAAACGCAACAGCCTGGTCCGCAAGAACGACACGACCGACAAGATGAAGGGCACCCTGGAGGGGATGAAAGTCCTTCAGGACAGCCAGGTCAAGGTTGCCCAGCAAAAGCTGGCCCAGGCCGGTATCCGCAACAAGGAATGGGCGGTTGCCGTCATTTTCGCGCGCATGGTGCTGCCTATCGTGCTCGGCCTTGCCGGCGCCGTGATGATCTACTGGTCGGATACTTTCCCCGACTGGGGTCCGATGAAGCGGCTTGGCGCTTTTGCCGGCATGCTGTTCATCGGCTACAAGGCTCCCGACATCTTTCTCGCCAACAAGATCTCCAAGCGCACCGATGCCCTGCGCAAGGGTTTGCCCGACGCGCTCGACCTGCTGGTGATCTGCGCCGAAGCCGGCCTGACGGTGGACGCCGCCTTCAACCGGGTGGCGCGCGAACTGGGCCGGGCCTATCCCGAACTCGGCGACGAATTCGCGCTGACCTCGATCGAGCTGTCCTTCCTCACCGAACGCCGTCAGGCTT
>CAZWEY010000047.1:0-14160 GCA_964632055.1 uncultured Sphingomonadaceae bacterium | reverse complement strand
GCTGAAGCCGTCGATCGTGGGTTACGAGAGCCCGCCGTTTGAGTACAGCATCGATACCCGTTGGCTGATGGCCTACGCGGCGGGTATTGGCGATACCGCCGCCTGCTATCACGACAGCCTGCAGCCCATTGCCATGCACCCGGTGTTTCCGGTGTGCGTGGAGTGGGACGCGATTCTTGCCGTCCTGGACGCCACCCGCGCGCACGGCCTCGGCGCTGCCGACGGGCAGGCCGGACATGTCGCGCCGCTGCCGGTCGGGATTTCCCTTGCCCTTGCACCTGCTCCCTGGCAGGCGGCACCGCTTGCTCCGCGCTGGTATGCCGATCCGGCGCTGTTTGCGCCACCGTCCGGCTGGCAAGCCGCGCCTCCTGTGCAGCCCATGGCAAGCCATGGCAGGGCGACAGGCATGGATGGCAGGTCGGATGGTCAGCAGCCCCTCCTAGCCGCGGGCCATCAGCTGATGTGGATGGCCGCTCTCGCTCGCGTGGCGGTCCCCCCGGAGATTTCCGCCTATATTGGCGGTCAGTCCGCCCCTGCTGCATCGGCCCCTGTGCCGCTTTCGCCAGGCCTTGCGGCAAATCAGGCAAGCACCACCAATCGCTGGTCGGCCGATGCATGGCTGCTGACGCGCAAGCAGGCCCCTGTGAGCCTTGCCTCCAGCCGCCCGCTATATGGCGGCAGCCAGATCGGCGCGGTGCTGCGCTATCAGCTGGCGCCCTCCAGCGGACATCGCCCGATTGCCTATCTGCGCGGCAGCTCCGCGCTTGGCGGTGTGCGCGAAAGCGAGGTTGCCGTGGGTCTTGGCGCAAGGCCGATCGCTTCTGTTCCGGTGGTGGTTGCCGCTGAAGCGCGGGGCTTCAGGAGCAATGGCGAGAGCTATTTCCGCCCTGCCGCCATCGCCTATACCGAATTGCAGCCACGCGAGCTACCCTGGGACATGCTGGGCGAGGCCTATGTTCAGGCGGGCTATGTCGGCGGGCGGTTCAAGACCCCCTTCATCGACGGGCAGTTGCGGGTCGATCGCGAGGTGATGGATCTGGACAAGCTCGGCACCGGCGGCCTGCGTGTGGGCGGCGGCATATGGGGCGGAGCGCAGAAAGGGGCCAAGCGGCTCGATATCGGGCCCGGAGCGACTGCGGATCTGAGAGTGATGGGCAAGCCCGCCCGGGTCTCGATGGATTACCGCTTCCGTGTGGCGGGCGATGCTGACCCCGGCTCCGGCCCGGCGCTGACGGTCGCAGCAGGCTTCTAGGACTGTCCTGTTCGAAAGCTGGCTGGCGCTGTTGCCGCAGCGCTGCATAGCGCCTAGTGTCGCCTGCACGGCAACCACAATTCTGGCATTTCGACAGCGCGCATGGACGTTTACCTTCCCATCGCCAATCTATCGGTAAACGGGCTGGTGATCGTTCTTTTGGGCGGGCTCACCGGCGTGCTGTCGGGCCTGTTCGGTGTTGGCGGCGGCTTTCTCACCACACCGCTGCTGATCTTTTACGGTGTGCCGCCCACGGTGGCCGCCGCATCTGCCGCCAGCCAGGTCACCGGCGCCAGCGTTTCGGGCGTTTTTGCTCATAGCCGGCGTGGCGGAGTGGATTACCGGATGGGCGGCGTGCTGGTGGCGGGCGGCGTCATTGGCTCGGTCATGGGTGGATTCCTGTTCAAGCTGCTTTCTTCGCTCGGCCTGATCGATACGATCATCAACATTCTCTATGTCGTGCTGCTGGGCACGATCGGTTCGCTGATGGCGCGGGAAAGCCTGCAGGCGATCCGGGCGCAGCAAGGCAGCATTGCGCCCCCTCCCAGCAAGCGCCGCCATCATCCGCTGGTGGCCAGTCTGCCTTTGCGCTGGCGATTTTACGCCTCCGGGCTCTACATTTCGCCGCTTGCCCCGCTCTTGTTGGGCGTAACGGTCGGCATATTGACCACGCTGATGGGGGTGGGCGGCGGCTTTGTGCTGGTGCCGGCCATGCTTTATATTCTGGGGATGAGCGCCAATGTCGTGGTCGGCACATCGCTGTTCCAGATATTGTTCGTCACCATGGCCTCCACCATGACTCATGCGCTGACCACCAAGGCGGTCGATATCGTGCTTGCGGCGCTCTTGCTGCTTGGCTCGGTTTCCGGGGCGCAGCTTGGCGTTGTGCTCGCGCAAAAGGCGCCGCCGACCTATCTGCGGCTCATTCTCGCCATCATCGTCATCGGTGTCGCTTTGAGCATGGCCTATGGGCTGGGGGTGCAGCCATCCGAAATCTATTCGGTGACGCCGCTATGAGATGGCTCTTTGCCTTGCTGGCGCTGGTCATGCTGGGGGGCGCGCGCGATCCCATTCTGGTGCCCGAGGTTTCGCAGCATGAAATCCGGGTGCGCCAGGGCTTCACCGGCACCGAACTGCTGCTTTATGGCGCCATTCTCGACCCTGCCGGAACCCGCGCCGGGCGCGATTACGATATTGTGGTGGTGCTGAAAGGGCCAACCCAGTCGATCCGGCTGCGCGAGAAAGAGAAGGTTGCCGGCATCTGGATGAATGTGGAAAGCACCGATCTGCGCTCGGCTCCCTCCTTCTATGCGCTGGCCTCCTCGCGGCCGGTGCGCGTCATTGTCGATGACCGCACGGCGGCGATCTACGAGCTGGGGCTGGACTGGCTGCAGCTTTCGCCCGCAGGCACGATAGATCCTGACGAGCAGGCACGATTCCTTGCCGGGCTGGTCGATCTGCGCCGGCGCAACGGGCTTTTCAGCCAGAACGACAAGGGTGTCACCATCAGCGAGCAGGTGCTCTATCAGGCCCGCATCGCGCTGCCTTCCACTGTGCAGGTCGGCACCTATACCGCCGAAACCTTCGCCATATCGCGGGGCCGGGTGATTGCATCGGCCATTGCCAAGGTCGAGGTCAACAAGGTCGGTTTCGAGCGCTTCGTGGCCCTTTTTGCAGAGCAGAGCTCCTTTCTCTACGGGCTGCTGGCGGTCGCGGTCTCGGTCTTCATGGGGTGGGTTGCCGGACGGCTTTTCGCGCTGGTCTGAGCGCAATTTCCCCTTCCATTCCAGCCATCTGAACCGCTCAGGCAGCAGCATTGTTGACGGGTTTTTAACCCTGTGCGCCCTACTCCTGTCAGCCATCGAGTTTTGGCAATCGGGCAATACAGCATGACGGACGCATCGAACCATCCCATCCATCCCGGCCGGGCGACAGCCGTGCCGCAGGATCTGGCGCGGGAGATGCAGAACCCCAAGGCCTCAGGCAATGCCGCCCTGCCGATTGGCGTGGTGCTGGAAATCGCCGGTTCGTATTCGCAGATCGCGCTCGATCCCCAGCGCCTCAATGAATGCATGGAGGATTCCGATCCTTCGGTTGCCCTTTCGGGCCAGGTCGGCAGCCAGATCAAGATCAGGGTGGGCGATAGCTGGCTGCTGGCCAGTGTGCGCACCCAGAAAAAGGATGGCCGCACCCCCAATGCGATCGTCGCCCAGATCGACTTTCTGGGCGAGGGCGACGAGGAAAAGCTGACCGGCCGCATCCATCGTTTCCGCCGTGGTGTGACCCGTTATCCGGTGCCCGGCGCCATGGTCTATCCCGCCACCAACGCCGATTTGCGCCAGATCTATGCCAGCGATGGCCGCGCCGCGATCCAGGTCGGCACGGTCTATCCCACCGACGATATCCGCGCAGGCGTCTATATCGACGCATTCCTCGGCAAGCATTTCGCGCTGCTCGGCTCCACCGGCACCGGCAAATCGACCAGTGCCGCGCTGATCCTTCACCGGATCTGCGAGGCGGCTCCCGACGGCCACATTTTGATGATCGACCCGCATGGCGAATATTCCGCCGCCTTCAAGAATAACGGGCTGATCCTCGATGTTTCCAATTTGCAGATGCCCTACTGGCTGATGAATTTCGAGGAACATTGCGAAGTGTTCCTCACCTCCACCGGAAACGACCGGCAGGAGGACGCCGATATTCTCGCCAAATGCCTGCTGACGGCGCGTTCGAAGAACCGGCTGGCCGAAAATCTCGGCAAGATCACGGTGGATTCGCCCATCCCCTATCTGCTTTCCGATCTCACAAATGTGCTGCAGAACGAGATGGGCAAGCTCGAAAAGGCGACCTCCACAGCGCCGTTCCAGCGCATCCGCAGCAAGATCGAGGAATTGAAGACCGATCCGCGCTACCAGTTCATGTTTTCCGGCATGCTGGTGGGCGACACCATGGCCGAATTCATCTCCAAGGTGTTCCGCATGCCCAGCGGCGGCAAGCCGATCGCGATCATCGATGTGTCGGGCGTTCCCTCTGACATCACCTCGACCGTGGTCGCCGTGCTCAGCCGGCTCGTCTTCGATTTTGCCATCTGGGGCCGCGAGGAAAAGACCCGGCCGATCCTGCTGGTTTGCGAAGAAGCGCACCGCTATGTGCCCAACGAGAAGAACGCCGATGGCTCGTCGGTTGGCCGCATCCTCTCGCGCATTGCCAAGGAAGGCCGCAAATACGGCATTTCGCTGGGCCTCATCACCCAGCGCCCCTCTGATCTTGCCGAAGGCGTGCTGTCGCAATGCGGCACGATCATCTCGATGCGCCTCAACAACGACCGCGACCAGGCCTTTGTGAAGGCGGCCATGCCCGAAGGCGCGCGCGGTTTCCTCGATTCGATCCCTGCGCTCAGGAACCGCGAATGTATCATCTGCGGCGAGGGCGTCGCGATCCCCATCCGTGTCAATTTCGATACGCTGGAGGAAATGAAGCGTCCGGCTTCCGAAGATCCGAGCTTCTCGGAACTCTGGCGCGGCAGGGGCGGCGAGGAAGACGCGGTGCTGCGCACTGTCGAACGCTGGCGCGCGCAGGGAAGGTAAGGGGTAGGAAACAACCGGACCTTCAGGGTCCGGCAAGGCCGAACGGCCGCCCGCAGCGCAGCCAGGCGCGAGGAAAGCCAAGGCTGCGGATGCAGCCGCCGGCGCTTGAGGCGAACAAATTACGTTCCCCGTGTATCCCCGTAAAGGTGGATGTGCAGCCTGTCCGACATGCGAAAGCCGTATCTCATGCACAGTTCGGATAGCCAAATCTGACGCGCGCGCAGCGTGGCGCTGGCGGTGCCTTCGGGCATCAGGAAGATGCGCTCGGCAGGTATCGCATAGGCCTGCTGGAGCGTCAGAACTTCGTCCACGTCTGCTGGCTCTGCGATCACGAATTTGAAGAAGGCGCGGCCGTCCGCAGCCCAAGCCGTCAGCCGTTCGGGCACCAGCGCGAGGCTTTCCGGGTTGCCGCTATGCGCCAGCTTGGGGCTGACATTATATTGCTGGACGAGGCCGTCGAGCGCAGCATGCGGGGCAACCGTGCCGTTGGTCTCGATCTCGACATGCATCGGCGGCAAGAGAGCGATCATTTTTGCAAGCGCCGCGCCTTGCAGAAGCGGTTCGCCTCCGGTGATAACCAGGCGGTTGCCGCCAAGGGCCGCGATGCGGGCGGCGGCGTATTCTTCGCTCAGCGTGATCTGGTTAGCCTTGCGGTCAAACGCCTCATTGTCACGGTGCGGGCGCCAAGGGAGATTGTTGTCGCCGGCAAAGCGCCAGGTATAGGCCGTGTCGCACCACACGCAGGCCAGATTGCAGCGCGAGCACCGGATGAAGGTGCTGGGCCTGCCGGCCGATGGTCCTTCGCCCTGAAGCGAGGCGAAGATTTCCGGCTCGCCCGGCGTGGTGGTGGCGAGGGTGAGGGGCACCCCGACCGCCCCTAGCCCAACCGCGCCAGCGCCGCTGCCAGCCGTTCCGCCTCGGCGGCGTGCATCGCATGGTCGGCTCGGGCCTTCTCTACCGCCTCCGGCTTGGCCTTCTCGACGAAGGAGGGGTTGGAGAGGCGGCCTTCGAGCGATTTGGCCTCCTTCTGCGAGGCGGCCAGCGCCTTTTCGAGCCGCGCCTTTTCGGCGGCAATGTCGATGATGCCTTCGAGTTTGATCCCATAGGTTACATCGTCAACGACAACCTGAAACACATTGCCCGCTATTCCTTCTGCGTTGGTCAACCGATGCAGATCGATGCGCGCCAATCGATTTATCAGACCCCAGTTCCGACGCAAAGTTTCATGGAACTCATCGTTGCCACCGTCGATGATGCCTTGCATTTTGGTGCCGGGCGGGACGTTCAGCTCGGTCCTTGCCGAGCGGATCCCGCCGATCAACCGGATCAACCACTCCACCTCGCGCTTGGCTTCCGCGTCCACATCCGCGCCCGGCTCGGGCCATTTCGCGGTGATCAGCGGATAGGCTGCCCGCTCGCCCTGCGCATGCCACAATTCCTCGGTGATGAAGGGCATGAAGGGGTGCAGCATGACGAGGATCTGGTCGAGTACCCATCCGGCAACGGCCTTGGTCTCCTCGTCGAAGTTGCCCTTGATGAGTTCGATATACCAGTCGCAGAACTGGTCCCACACGAAGTGATAGATCGCGTTCGCCGCGGCATCGAAGCGCAGCTCGGCCATCGCCTTGTCGAGTTCGGCCAGAGTTTCGACAACCTCGCCGATGATCCACTTGTTGACAGCACTTGTGGCGGCGGGCGCGGCAAGCGAGGTGGACGCGGTGATGCCGTTTGCCTGGCAGAAACGCGTGGCGTTCCAAAGCTTGGTGGCGAAGTTGCGGTACCCCTCAACCCGCTTCTCGTCCATCTTCACGTCGCGGCCCTGGCTTTCCATCGCCGCCATGAAGAAGCGCAGCGCGTCCGCGCCATATTTGTCGATCAGGCCCAGCGGGTCGACGACATTGCCCTTGGACTTCGACATCTTCGCGCCATCGGCAGCGCGCACGAGGCCGTGAAGATAGAGCCGCTTCCACGGCGCCTGTTCAAGGAAATGCATGCCCTGCATCGCCATGCGCGCATCCCAGAAGAACAATATGTCGAAGCCGGAGATGAGCAGGTCGTTGGGATAGTGCCGCTGCATCAGCGTGGTGTCGTCTGGCCAGCCCAGCGTGGCGAAAGGCCAAAGTGCGGAGGAGAACCATGTGTCGAGGACATCGGGATCGCGGGCGAGTTCTACGCCGCTTCCTGCCAGCGCCTGCGCTTCTGCTTCCGTCTCGGCCACGAACACGCTGCCGTCTGTCGCATACCACGCCGGAATCCGATGCCCCCACCACAGCTGGCGCGAAACGCACCAGGGCTGGATGTTTTCCATCCAGTTGAAGAAGGTCTTCTCCCACGTCTTGGGCACGATCTCGATCGCGCCGCTCTTTACCGCCGCAATCGGCGGCTGGGCCAGAGTGGCCGCATCGACATACCACTGATCCGTCAGCCAGGGCTCGATCACCACGCCGCCACGGTCGCCATAGGGCGTCTGGATGGTGCGCGGCTCGGCGTCGTTGAGGGTCTCGTTGCCTTCCTTGTCCTTGGTGACATGGGGGATGAGGAAGCCGGCTTCCTTAATCCGCTCGACCACCAGCTTCCTCGCGTCGAAGCGGTCCATGCCGATATATTCGGCAGGCACGAGTCCGTCGGCGGTCTGCACCACCTTGGCTTCGGCATCGAACATGTTCAGCATGTCGGCAGGCTTGATCCCGGCGCGCTTGCCCACTTCGAAGTCGTTGAAGTCATGTCCCGGTGTGATCTTGACCGCGCCGCTGCCCAGTTCCGGGTCGGCGTGCTCGTCCGCCACCACCTTGAAACGGCGGCCGGTCAGCGGCTGGAGAATATCCTTGCCGATGACGGATTGGTAGCGAACATCGTCCGGGTGGACGGCGACGGCCATGTCGGCCAGCATGGTTTCGGGCCGCGTCGTGGCGACTTCGATATAGTCGAGGCCATCGTCTCGCTTCACGCCATCTGCCAGCGGGTATTTGAAGTGCCAGAAGCCGCCCTGCGTTTCGCGCGTTTCCACCTCAAGGTCGGAAATCGCGGTTTTCAGCTTCGGGTCCCAGTTCACCAGCCGCTTGTCGCGGTAGATCAGTTTCTGGTTAAAGAGGTCGACGAACACCTTCACCACCGCGCGGGTGAAATGCGGGTCCATGGTGAACTGCTCTCGGCTCCAGTCCATCGAACAGCCCAGCCGGCGCAGCTGGCGGGTGATCTGGCCGCCGCTTTCGCCTTTCCATTCCCACACCTTGTCAATGAAGGCCTCGCGGCTGTAATTGGTGCGCTTGTCGCCCGCCGCTTCCAGCTGGCGTTCCACCACCATTTGCGTCGCGATGCCGGCATGGTCGGTGCCCACCACCCACAGCGCATCCTTGCCGCGCAGTCGCTCGTAGCGGATCACGATATCCTGCAGCGTGTTGTCGAGCGCATGGCCGATATGCAATGACCCCGTCACGTTGGGCGGCGGGTTGACGATGGTGAAGGGTTGCGCATCGGGGCGTTCCGGGCGGAACAGCCCGTTTTCTTCCCAATGGGCATACCACCGCTGTTCGATGGTGGCGGGGTCGAAAGTCTTGTCCAGCTCTGTGCTCATGGGCCCAGCCTTTGCCAGCGACTATGCGGGTGCGCAACCATTCGCGCCAACTGCCTTGCCGATGACGCATTTTGCCACCATACCCGGCCTGATGCGGGACTGGGCTGAATATGCGATCGAGCAGGGGGCGGACGGCGCGTCGGTGCTGCGTCTCACCGGTCCGCTGATGGTCTCCACCATCGGCATGATCGAGCCGGAACTGCGCGCGCTCGCCCATCCGATTGCCGAGATCGACCTTTCGGGCGTTGCCGATATCGACACGGTGGGCGCATGGGTCGCCCGCCAGATCGCGCGTGAAACCGGCGCGACGATAATTGGGGCCAGCAAGGAAGCGCAGGTGCTGATTGCTGCGGTTGGCCCGCTGGAAAGCCGCGAAAGCATCGCCCCTGCCGAACTGCCGATTATCGAACGTGTGCCCGAGGCGGTGGGGCGGGAGGTCACGGGGCTGGCGCAGGGCATCGTCAGGCTGGTCGGTTTTCTGGGTGCGGTTCTGGTCAGTTTCGGCGCGCTCATCCGGCACCCTTCGCGGTTCCGCATGAAGGCTCTGGTGCGCCAGACCGAGCTGGTCGGCATCAATTCGCTGGCGATCATCGGCTTGATGAGCTTTCTGATAGGCATCGTGATTGCCCAGCAAGGTGCGGTGCAACTCAGGCAGTTCGGTGCCGAGATCTACACCATCAACCTCACCGGGCGGCTTTCGTTGCGCGAACTGGGCGTGTTGATGACCGCGATCATGGTGGCGGGCCGCTCCGGCTCGGCCTTCGCTGCCCAGATCGGCACGATGAAGCTGACCGAAGAGGTGGACGCCATGCGCACCATCGGCGTTTCGCCGATAGAGGCGCTGGTGATCCCGCGCATCCTCGCCTCGGTGCTGATGATGCCTTTGCTGGGTTTCTATTCGGCGGTGGTGGCGATTATCGGTGGCGCGTTCCTGGCCGATATGGCGCTCGACATCCCATTCCTCACCTTCCTCTCGCGCATTCAGGAAGTGGTGCCGTTGCACGATGTCTGGGTGGGGCTGGTCAAGGCGCCGGTGTTTGGGCTGATTGTCGGCCTTGCCGGTTGCTATCAAGGCATGCAGGTCAAGTCGAACTCCGAGGAAGTGGGCTTGCGCACCACCATGGCGGTGGTGCAGGCGATCTTCATGGTGATCGTGCTCGATGCCTTTTTCGCGGTGTTCTTCACCGAGATCGGCTGGGCATGAGCGGGGGGCAAGGTTTCGATGCCGCGCGGCAAAGCGAGCGCTATGACGGCGAATATCCCATCGTCATCGAGGGGCTGACCAACCGTTTCGGCAGCCAGGTGGTGCATGAAGACCTCTCGCTCAAGGTCAGGCGTGGCGAAATACTCGGCGTGGTCGGCGGGTCGGGCAGCGGCAAGTCCGTCTTGATGCGCTCGATCATCGGGCTGCAAACCCCCGCCGAAGGCCTGGTGGAAGTGTTCGGCCAGTCAATGACCGGGGTCGACCCGGACGAGAATATGGGGGTCCGCTCGCGCTGGGGGGTGCTTTTTCAGGGCGGGGCCCTGTTTTCGACGCTCACCGTGGGCGAAAATGTCGAAGTGCCGCTGAAGCAGTTCTACCCGGAATTGCGGCCGGAGCTGCTGCATGAAATCGCCCGCTTCAAGGTGCGCCTCTCCGGCCTGCCAGAAGGAACGGCGGGCAAGTTTCCTTCGCAATTGTCGGGCGGCATGAAGAAGCGGGCGGGCCTAGCCCGCGCCTTGGCGCTCGACCCGGAATTGCTGTTTCTCGACGAGCCGACCGCAGGGCTCGACCCGATCGGCGCCGCCGCTTTCGACCGGTTGACCCGTGAGCTGACCGACACTCTGGGCCTGACCGTGTTCCTCATTACGCATGATCTCGATACTTTGTTCGAAATCTGCGACCGTGTGGCGGTTCTGGCCGACCGCAAGGTGATCGCGGTGGGCACCATCCCGGAATTGCTGGCAACCGATCATGCCTGGATACAGGAATATTTCAACGGGCCGCGCGGGCGCGCGGCGCGCCATGGCAAGGAAATCGGCAAGCCGGTGGACAGGGCCGGGAATTCGGGGGAATAGGGGCGAATGGAAACTCGGGCAAATCACGTATGGGTCGGTGCCGTCACTCTCGTCCTGATGGCGATGGTGGCCGCATTCATCATCTGGATTTCTCGCCTGAATGCCAGCGAGCAGCGCGAATTTGACGTGTTCTTCAAGCAATCGGTTGACGGGCTGGCCAAGGGCTCGGAAGTGGCCTTTGCAGGCGTGCCGGCAGGCCAGGTCAAGAAGATCGAATTATGGCCCAAGGACCCGGATTTCGTGCGGGTTCGCATTGCGATCGACAAAAATGTGCCGATCCTTTTGGGCACCACGGCCACCGTTCAGGGCAGCTTTACCGGCGTTTCCAAGGTGCAGCTCGATGGCGCGGTGCGCGGTGCTCCGCCGATCACCGAAATCGGGCCGGAAGGTGTGCCGGTCATCCCCACTCAACCGGGTGGGCTTGGCCAGATCCTCTCCAATGCGCCCTTGCTGCTGGAACGACTTGCCACGCTGACCGAACGACTGACGCTGATGCTGTCTGATCGCAATCAGCAGTCGATCGAGAACATCCTTGCTCATACCGACAAGATTACGGGCGATATGGCCAAGGCCTCGCCCCATCTCGAGGCGACCATGGTCGAGCTGCAGGGTGCGATCACCCAGGCGCGCAGCAGCCTTGCCACGTTCGACAAGCTGATGACTTCGACCGACCGCCTGCTTGGCTCCGACCGCAATTCGCTGGCCTCCCAGCTCACCATGACGCTCGCCTCGCTCGAAGGCGCGGCCCGCGAGCTGGACCGGACCCTGAAGGAAGCGCAACCGGCTACGCGCCAGCTTTCCTCCAGCACGCTTCCTGCGACCGAGGCCACTTTGCGCGATCTGCGCGCGGCGGCCAAGGAGCTGCGCGCGGTCACCGAAAAGCTGGAGAGCCAGGGCGCGGGCGCGCTGCTGAAGGGCGACAATCTGCCGGATTACAAGCCGTGAGGGAACGGATGCACATCATGCAAGCGGGGAAGATGACCATGCACAGCAATCGGGGGCGCAAATGGCGGGCGGGCCTGGTGCTTGGCTGTCTCCTGGCTCTTTCCGGGTGCCTTGGCGGGCCGAAGATTCCTGCCACCCTGCTGAGCCTGACCCCGCTCGATAGTGCTGCCGCAGGGTCCGGCGCTTCCGGGTCTCTGGCTAATGCCATTGCCGTGATCGAGCCGGCTGTGCCCCAGAAGCTCGATGTGAAGCGGGTTCCGGTGCAGGTGAATGCGGCGAGCGTTGCCTATCTCGATGATGCGATGTGGGTGGAAAAACCCGCCCGGCTGTTTCGCCAGATGCTGGCCGAAACCATCCGTTCGCAAGGCAAGTGGCTGGTGATCGACGGGATCGAACGGCAATATTCGGCCCAGACCCGGCTGACCGGACAATTGCTCGACATGGGTTATGATGCGTCGAGCCAGTCGGTTGTGGTCCGTTTCGAAGCGGTGCTGGAATCGCCGGACGGCACCATTGCCACGCGCCGTTTCGAGAGCCTTGTCGGCGGCATTGCCCCCAAACCCGCCCCGGTAGGCCAGGCGCTCAATGATGCGGCCAATGATGTGGCGCATCAGGTGGTCGAATGGGTCGGGCCGGTCAGCGGCTGAGCGAGGCGGGGCTAGACGGGGCTAAACGAGGCTCTGGCCAGCCTCGCAAAATCCATGGCACGGGTAAAATCGGCAAAGCGTCTGGCGCGCCTTTCCAGTGCCAGCTGATCTTCGCCCCATTGTTCGGCTTGCCAGTCTTCTTCCAGATTGGCCGCGTTCCACAGCGCAGCCGCGTCCGCTTGCGGTTCCAGCGCTGCGAGCCCTATGACCAGTGATGCGGCAAGCGAAGAAAGCGTGTTGAGCGCTGCCAGGGTGAAATCGTCCTGCGCTTCGAGCAGATCCTTCAATGCGGCCATGGTTTCTGGCGGTTGCGGATGGTGGATGATGCCGCTGATACGGGTGAAGCGCATGCCCAGACGGCCTTCCAGCGCTTCCAGCAAGGGCTCCCACACCGCGATCTGGCGAGGGAAGAAAGGCTCGTCCGGCCCGGCGCGATAGCAGAGCGTGTCAGTCTCGCCATAGGGCAGGATCGCGGCGATGGCAGCGGTGCGGTCAGCCGCCACGATGTCGATCGCATAATCGGCCAGATCGCGGAAAAAGAACCCGCCTGCGTCGATATCCTCTCCTTGTCCGGCCCATTCCGCCGCCATGGCTTTTGCCAGCGCGCGGGAAGGCACAATCTGCGGATTGCCCAGCTGGGTGCGGATCGGCCGCCCGTCGAGCTCCACCCGCCATGGGCCTCCTGCGCCCGTCTGCGCAGCAGTGGCTTGCTTGTAGAAACGCTTCATGACCTGCCCGATCTCCATTTGCGTGCAAGAAGCCGGGGCACGAGGAAAGCATCCGCCAGTCCGGCAGCGAGCATGATCCAGCCTGCCGCTTGCGGCATGTCGATGCGTTGCCGCAGCACCATCAGCCCGGCGATGGCCAGTGCAACGCCTGCCAGCCTGACCAGCTGCATGACCGCAAATCTTGCGCGTGCAGGATCGCTGCTCATGCAAGCATGCCCTCAAGTTCTGCGGGGCTTTGCGCCACGCAATGCGCCCCTGCCGCGATCAGTTCGTCTGCATCGTGATAGCCCCAGCCGACCCCGATGGCCCTGACACCTGCGGCGCGCGCCATTTCCATGTCATAGGAAGTGTCGCCAATCATCACCGCCTGTTCGGGCAAAGCCAGGGCTTCGGCCAGCGCGGCCTCCAGCATGGCGGGGTGAGGCTTGGAAGGGTGGCGGTCGGCGGTTTGCAGGGTGCAGAAATGTTCGCTCAGCCCATGAGCGGCAAGGCAGGCGGAAAGCCTGCGGCTGGATTTTCCGGTGGCAACGCCCAGCAACCATCCGGCACCGTGCAGCTTGCGGATCAGCGGCGCGATCCCGTCGAACAGCGGTTCGGCCAGCCGCCCTTCGCTGCGTGCGGCGCGATAGGCCAGCTTGTAGCTTTGCGCGGCATGCTCCCATTGCGCTTCGCTGGCATCGGGCGCCAGCTTGCGGATCGCCATGGGCAGGCTCAACCCGACGATGCGGCGCACCTGATGGGGATCAGCCTCGCCCAGCCCGGCTTCGGCAAAGGCGATGGCCATGGCCAAACAGATGTCGGCCTGCCCGTCGACCAGCGTTCCATCGCAATCGAACACGGCAAGGCGAATGCTCACCGGGCGCGCCCTCTTGGCGGGCCAGATGGGCGCCGCGCTCCGCCGGGTTTTGCCGCCGGTTTGCGTCCCGCAGGTCCCTTGGCCTTTTGTCCGGTCGGTTTGCGCGACGAGGGACCATCGGCCCTCTTGCGCCTCTCGCCCCGGCGCTCCTTGCGATATTGCTTGGCATGGGCCTTGGCGGCCTGTTTCTTCTGTTCGCGCCCAGGCGCGGGCGGGCCTTCATCGGGCGTGGCATCGCTGTCTGCGGGATCGAAGCCCAGCTGCTCCATCGAAGCGGCAAAATGTTCGGGCAGATCCGCGGTCGCATCGAGCGGTGAGCCATCGGGGTGATCGATGATCAGCCGGCGGGCATGAAGATGCATCTTGCGGCTGATGCTGCCCGAAAGGAACGCGTCGGCCCCGCCATATTTGCCGTCGCCCACGATGGGGTGGCCGATCGCCGCCAGATGCACGCGCAACTGGTGCGTGCGGCCGGTCAGCGGTTGCAGTTCGACCCAGGCAGCGCGGTTGCCG
>CAZWEY010000046.1:0-14295 GCA_964632055.1 uncultured Sphingomonadaceae bacterium | reverse complement strand
ACAAGTGGGACCTGATGATGCTGCACTTCCAGGCGTGGGAGAAGGGCATCAAGTCGCTCTATTACCTGCGCTCGAAATCGGTCCAGCGCGCGGGCTTTGCAGGCGGCGTGGAAGCGGACAACACGGCAGAAGCCGCCAAGTTCGAACTCGCCGCCAGCCCGACCGATTACGAGGAATGTCTGGCCTGCCAGTGATTGCCAAAACCCGTTCAACACGCTTCAGGTAAAGGACAATAACGCCTGCGCCAGCCGGTCCGGCATGGAATAGAAGGGCGAATGATCGCTCGGCAGGGTAATCACCCTGTCGCATGGCCAGTCCTGCTGCATCGCGCGCTGGTCCGCCAGTGGCACGGCGTTGTCGAATTCGGTCTCGATATAGGCACGCGGAACCCGTCCGAAACGTTCAGGCGTGACCCGCACCGGCGAAGCCATGATTGCCAGCGGCTCCTTGCTCAGCCGCGCCTGCGCCGCCGCCGTATCTGCTGCCGAACACATGTTGTAAAATCCCCAGGCGGCCGCTTCCATGTCCGTCATGGTCAGCGTGCCTGCCTCTGCATCGACCGCAACGCCTGCCGCCAGCCGCGCCGCGCCGCTTTGCGGAAAATCCGTCACCATTTCGCCCATGCCCTTGCCATCCTTGCAGAGCGCCGCCGCGAGATAGACCAGCCAGCCAATTCGTTCCGGCATCCGCTCGCCCAGTTCGGACAGGGTCACGCCCGCGCGGCTGTGGCCGACCACGATCGCCGGTTCCTTTGCCGCTTCGACAAGGGCCGCCATGGCATCGGTCCACTGGCTCATGACATCGGCGGCAAAGGGCGTGGTGTCATCGCCCATACCGGGCAAATCGGGCGCCAGCACAGTGTGGCCCTTCGCCTCCAGCAAAGGCACGATCCGCTCCCAGCACCAGCCGCCATGCATGCCGCCATGAATCAGGATATAAGTCGCCATCGCAGTTTCTTCTCTCCAGGCGGCGTGGACATATTCTGCCCGGATAGCTTGCTTTGCCGAATTTTCCCACAGCCTGATCGTAAGGACACACTTCGCAAGCCCCGCGAAATGCGTATAGTCGCTGCTCACGCATTCGCGCCGGAGATACAAGATGTCGTTGCTCGAAGCCCGCAAGACCTACAAGCCCTTTGAATATCCCTGGGCCTATGATTTCTGGAAGCGGCAGCAGCAGGTGCACTGGATGCCCGAGGAAGTGCCGCTGGGCGAGGATTGCCGCGACTGGGCGCAGAAGCTTTCGGACCATGAGCGCAACCTGCTCACCCAGATCTTCCGCTTCTTCACCCAGGCCGACGTGGAAGTGCAGGATTGCTACCACGACAAATATGGCCGCGTGTTCAAGCCGACCGAAGTGAAGATGATGCTGGCCGCGTTTTCCAACATGGAGACGATTCACATCGCCGCCTATTCGCACCTCTTGGACACCATCGGCATGCCGGAAAGCGAATATGGCATGTTCCTCGAATATCAGGAGATGCGCGACAAGCACGATTATCTCCAGCAATTCGGGGTCGATAGCGACGAGGATATCGCCCGCACTCTGGCCATGTTCGGCGGCTTCACCGAAGGGCTGCAGCTTTTCGCCAGCTTCGCCATGCTGATGAACTTCCCGCGCTTCAACAAGATGAAGGGCATGGGCCAGATCGTCACCTGGTCGGTGCGCGATGAAAGCCTGCACTGCGAAGGCATCACGCAGCTGTTCCACGCCTTCGTCAAGGAACGCGGCTGCCTGACCAAGGCGGTGAAGGAAGACATCATCGATTGCTGCCAGAAGACGGTGCGATTGGAAGACGCCTTCATCGACCTCGCCTTTGCCGATGGCCCCGTGCCCGGCATGACGGCGAAGGAAATCAAGAAATACATCCGCTTCATCGCCGACTGGCGCCTCAGCCAGCTCGGCCTGCCCGCGATCTACATGATCGACGATCACCCGCTGCCCTGGCTCGCCCCGCTGCTGAACGGCGTCGAACATGCCAATTTCTTCGAAACGCGGGCCACCGAATATTCGAAAGGCGCCACGCGCGGCAACTGGAACGATGTCTGGTCGAGCTTCGACCAGCGCCGCAAGGCCAAAACCAGCGAAGGCGCCAACGACATGGCGGATGCGGGCGAGCCGGACATGTTCGGCGGGGCTGGGGTCGCGGCGGAGTAGAGGGCTAATAAGCCGCCCTCAGCACCAATTGCCGCGATAGCCTTTCCAGCGTTCGGCCAGCCCTTCGCGCACCAGCACCGCGCCGAGGCTCGCCCCGTTGCGGCGCACCACCCTGAGCAGGCGGCCATAGCGGTCGGTGTCGCGCGCTACCGGTTCCAGCGTGAAGGGGCCCTGATTGAGCAGCTGGGTGAGCCGCAAGCTTGCCTGTTCGCCCAGCCGGGCTTCGGCGGGGCAATGGGGCGAGCCGGTTTCGGGCGTGTTGATGTCGGCGATGCGGATCTTGCGCCCGCGCAACCAGAAGGTGTCGCCATCGACCACGCAAGTGATGCGCGGGCCGGAGCCGCAGGGGGCAAAGCTGGCCTGTTGCGCAGATCCTTCCGGACGAGCGGCGGGTGCGTTGCTGGCGCTCAGCGCAAGGCTGGCGGCAATGCAGGCGGAAAAGGCGAGAGTGCAACGACGCAAAAGACGGATCATGGCAGGCTTGTGCCCGATCCTGCGCCGCCTGGGATTCCGGTGTTATACCTAGGCCAGATAGAATGCTCAGAGCCTGTTAACCGGTTTGTGCCATGCTTCGCCGATGTTCGGACCCAAGCTCAGAACAGTGTTTGCCAGCCGGTGGAAGGCCATCTGGTTTTCCGCCTCGGTGCTGCTCACCGCCTATTGCTCGGTGCCTTCATCCGATGAGCAGGCAAAGCAACCTTCGGCCAGAAACCATGCGCATAAAGCCGTGCCCGACAATCCATGGGCGCTTCAGCCCGGCGAGAAACCTTCGCACCGTTTCCAATAACGCCGCAGCCCCGCCCCTCAACCCAGTGCCGCCTGCCATTCATCCTCGCTGAAACCCACCAGCACCCCGCCGGCATATTCGACCACCGGGCGCTTGATGGCGGAAGGATGCGCCTCCATCAGCCGGGCGGCCCTGGACTCGTCAAGATCGGCCTTGTCCTCGTCCGGCAGCTTGCGAAAAGTGGTGCCCCGGCGATTGAGCACGCTTTGCCAGCCTTCCGCCGCGATCCAGCGGGCGATGTTTTGCGGATCGGCGCCCTCCTTCTTGAAATCGTGAAACCGATAGGGAATGCCCCGTTCGGCCAGCCAGGCCCGCGCCTTCTTCACCGTGTCGCAATTGGGGATGCCGTAAAGAATGATGGTCATGGTTGCACCTTGTTTGGAACGGTTTGTCAGGAACGGTTGAGATGCGCATCGGCAATGGCGACGGCCAGCGCATCGGCCGCATCGGCACCGGTGATGGCGGCACCGGGCAACAGCACTTTGAGCATGGCTTGCACTTGCGCCTTTTCAGCAGCACCGGTGCCGACGACTGACTTTTTGACCGAGCGCGCGGCATGTTCATGCACCACGAGCCCGCCACGCGCGCAAGCCGCCAGCACCACGCCGCGCGCCTGTGCCAGCTTGAGCGTGGATTGCGGGTTCTTGTTGACGAAGATTTCCTCCACCGCCGCCCGGTCTGGCTGGTGGAGGCCGATCACCGCATCAAGCGCATCGTGCAGATGAAGCAGCCGTTCGGCGAGAGGTGCTTTGGCATCGGTCGCTATCTGGCCATTGGCGACATGCGCGAGGCGCGAGCCATCCACCTTGACCACCCCCCATCCGGTGCAGGAAAGCGAAGGATCGAGGCCAAGCACAAGCATGGCTCATCTCTAGCTGCCGGGGCAGACGGCGGGAAGTCAGATGTGGGCGCTTTCCACTTCGCTGGCATCGGCCGGGGTGCGCGGCGCAGCATCGCGAGAAGCGATGGTGGCAGCACGGACCTGCTTGGGGCCAAGCGGCTTGCCGTTCATTTCCTGCACATTCCAGACGAGGCCAAGCTTTTCCATCGCGCGCACAACCCAGCCCGACATGTCCACCTCCCACCACCGCACATGGGTGGTGTAGGCGCGCGGATTGGCATGGTGATTATTGTGCCAGCCTTCGCCCAGCGTGATGTAGCCCAGCCAGATATTGTTCCGCGCTTCGTCCATCCCGGTATAATTCTGATAACCATAGACATGGCCGAAGCTGTTGACCGCGGCGATGGCATGGAGCGCAAGGGCTGCGCGCAGAAAGCCTGCAACCAGCACCGTGCCGAGCACGGCCTGCGGGCCACCAAGCATCAGCCCCCACAAAGCGGGCACGACCACGACCGAAACGACGAACCAGAAAAAGCGGGTGCGATGGCAGAATTCGATCACCGGATCGCCCACCAGCCCTTTTCCATAGATGCCCATATTGGTCATCACATCATCATAGGCCCAGCCGAGATGGGCATATTTGATACCGGCCAGCCCCTGGATCGGGCGACCATGGCCATCGACATAGGGACTGTGAATGTCGCCCGGCTGATCCGACAGCGTATGGTGGCGGCGATGGTCGGCACACCAGCGCTTGAGCGAGCCATAGACCCCGCATTGTGCGAGAATGCCCAGCGCATAGCGCATGGGCAGCGATGTCTCGAAGGATTTATGCGTGAAATAGCGGTGATAGCCGATCGACATGCCCAGAATATTGAGGATGTAGAACAGCGCGAAACCCGACCATTCGACGAGGCCCGTGGGCATCAGGGCGATCCAGAGGAGCGCCACCAGTGCGCCGCCCTGTTTGACGGCGGCATAGAGGAGATGTTCGCGTCTGCGATCGGCGGCATCGGAGGTGCCGAAACGCACCGCCGATTTCCACTTGTCGATCAGCAGGTCTTCTGGAGACCCCGCAGCCGATGGATGAAGGGGAATGGCGCCGGGCGAACCGGCCGCAATCCCGCCGCCGGGCGATTTACCGACAAGGTCTGCTTCTTTCACCGCGTGCCTGTCCCTCGTTCACTAACCAGAGGCAGGTTACACGAATCAGTAACCTTAACAATGTGTAAATACGATGGTGTGCCAGGCTGGGCCGCGCCGGGGCGGCCCTTCCCCGTATCAGCCCAGTCTTTCCATCACCTCGTCGGAGATGTCGTAATTGCCCCAGACCGCCTGGACGTCGTCATCGTCGTCCAGCACATCGATCAGCTTGAGGAGCGTGCGGGCCTCATCCTCGCCGACTTCGGCCTTGAGACTGGGACGCCAGGCGAGCTTGACCGCCTCTGCTTCGCCAAGCGCCTTCTCCAGCTCGCGGGCGACTTCGTGCAGCATATCGACGCTGGTCCAGATCTGGTGACCGTCCTCGTCGCTCTCGACATCATCGGCACCCGCCTCGATCGCAGCTTCGAGAAGTTTCTCCTCGTCGCCCGCAGCGCCGGGATATTCGATCAGACCGAGCCGTTCGAAGCCATGGCTGACGGCGCCCGATGCACCCAGATTGCCGCCATTCTTGGCAAAGGCGGTGCGCACATTGGTGGCGGTGCGGTTGCGATTGTCAGTCAGCGCCTCGACGATGATTGCGACGCCGCCCGGCCCATAGCCTTCATAGCGCACTTCCTCGTAATTATCGCCTTCGCCCTTCGATGCCTTGTCGATCGCGCGGGCGATATTGTCCTTGGGCATGGATTGCGCCTTGGCCGCGTTGATCGCGGCGCGCAGGCGCGGGTTCATGTCGGGGTCGGGCATGCCCATCTTGGCGGCCACGGTGATTTCGCGGCTAAGCTTGGAAAACATGGCGGAACGCTTCTTGTCCTGTGCGCCCTTGCGATGCATGATATTCTTGAATTTGGAATGGCCTGCCACGGGCCTGCTCCTGCTCTGATGAATGGAATGGGCCGCTCTCTAGACGGCCACCGGGCTGGTAGCAACCGGGCAGGTGCAAGCAAGGACACTGCCATGAATGTTGCAAGGATAGACCACGTCAATATCCGCACGCCCGACATCGAGGCCACTGCGGCCTTCTTTCGCGATGTTCTGGCAATGGAGGTGACCCCCGGTCCCGGCATGACCACCGACAAATCCTGCTGGATGCGCGACAAGGCGGGCAACCCGGCGATCCATATCGGAAAGCAGGATATTTCCTATCCGACCGATCACTGGCTTCCTGCCAACGAGGCACCCGGCAAGGGGCCCCTGCATCATGTCGCCCTGAACTGCGAGGGGTTTGACGAAGTCAAGGCGCGGCTGGAGGCGATGGAGCTGAAACACTCAGAGAGCCGGATCAAGGAAATCGGCCTCAGCCAGCTCTTTGTGTTCGAACCGAACGGCATCCTGTTCGAACTGAACTTCTGGGAAGCCGCCCAGCCTATCTGAGCGTGGGGGGCATATGCCGTTCGAGGAAATCGAGGACAGCCGTATTGAAGGCGTCGTTGCGGTCGCCCGCGACCATGTGACCAGCTTCGGCGACATCCGCCACTTCCATATGCGGAACCTGCTTGCGGAAGGCGGCAATCCCTCTGTCGCTGACCACGTCGCTCATCAGTCCGCGCACCACCAGCACCGGAAGTGTCGGATCGCGGCCGATCATGTCAGCCGAGCTTAGCATGGTGGAGTGGAAATTCTTGGGCATGTCGGGATTGAACATGCCGGGATCCCAATGCCAGTGCAGGCGGCCATCTTCCCGCAGCCGCAGGTTCTTCATCAGGCCTTCGGGGTTTTTCGGACGCGGACGCTCCGGATAATAGCTGGCCACGGCATCGGCCGCCTCCTCAAGGCTGGCGAAACCGTTCGGGTTGCCATGCATGAAGTCCCTGATCCGGTTCACACCGGCTGTTTCCACCTGGGGAACGATGTCAACGAGGACTACCGCTGCAGGCTTGATGCGGGTTGCCGCAGCGTGAATCGCGGTGCCACCGCCCATTGATGCCCCGACCAGCGCAAAAGGTACATCCAGCCCCGCCACCACCGCTTCGGCATCCCCGGCGCGATCGTCCAGAGAATAGGCCTTTTCCGGCGACCAACCGCTTTCGCCATGGCCGCGCGCGTCGAAATTGATGACCCTGTATCCCTGCGCCATCAGGGCACGCATCGCACCCGACCAGCTGTGCCGGGTCTGCCCGCCACCATGCATGAGAACGACAACCGGAGCATCTCTGGGGCCGCCGACATCGGCAACCAGTTCAAGTCCGTCATGCGAGCGTACGCGCTCTGTGGTGGTAATGGCCAATCCGCTGCCTTTCCGCTAGCCGCAATATTGTATGTGCAGGACTAGATCATGCTGCACCAGTCAGCGCAAGCACCTGAAATCAGGCTACGCTCGCAATCCTCTCAGCCGATGCCAAGTGCCGCCTTGTAGGTGTCGAGCACGATTTCCATTTCGCGGCGGTCATCGGGCTTCATCTTTCTGAGACGCACGATCTGGCGCATGATCTTGGTATCATAGCCCACCGCCTTGGCCTCGGCGTAAACATCGCGGATATCGTCGGCGATGCCCTTCTTCTCTTCCTCCAGACGCTCGACGCGTTCGATCAGCAAGCGCAGGCGGTCGTCGGTGGTCTCGGCCATTCGGGTAAGCTCCAGTGAGGTGACTCGGTTGCCCCGGCATTAGCGCCAGCCTGCTGAGTCGGCAAAAGGGCGCTTGTGGAAATCAGTGTGTTTCGCCGTTCCGCCTCAGGCTATCCTCCATCCGGGCGATCTGCTCAGGCGTGGCCTCGCTCTGATAACGCGATTTCCATTCCTCCATCGGCATCCCATGGATTGCGGCTCGCGCGGCGGCCTTGTCCATCCCGGCGCCTGCATCGTTGATCCAGTCGGCCAGGCAATTGCGGCAGAAACCGGCCAGCCCCATCAGATCGATGTTCTGCGCGTCGTGGCGATGGCGCAAATGGCGCACCAGCCTGCGGAAGGCCTGCGCTGCAACTTCATCGGGCAGGCTGTCGAGAGGATCGGGGTTTTCACTCATGCCGGGCTATTCCTTGTCTTGCATGATTGCGTGTAACAATAGGCTGCCATAGGAGCGTATCGTTCCATTTTTCAAGGAGAGCCTCGGCTTGACCAAGCTCCAGCCCCGCGATCGCAAGGTCAAGATTCTCGCCACTGTCGGCCCGGCCAGCGCCGATCCGGCCATGTTGCGCAGCCTGCTGGTGGCAGGCGTCGATGCGTTTCGTGTCAATATGAGCCATGGCGAACATGCCAGCCATGCCGAAGTGATCCGCGCCATCCGCGCGCTGGAGAAGGAATTTACCAGGCCGATCGCGATCCTGTGCGACCTACAAGGGCCAAAGCTGCGCGTTGGCAGCTTCCGCGAGGGCAAGGCGATCATCCGCCATGGCGCAAGCTTCACGCTCGACCGCAACCCTGAACCGGGCGACGAAACCCGTGTGGAGCTGCCCCATTCCGAATTGTTCGGTGTGCTGGAGAAGGGCCAACGCCTGCTCATCAACGATGGCAAGATGCGCCTTCGTGTTACAGAGACCAGCGCTGAGAGCATTCGCTGCACCGCCGAGGTCGGCGGGGTGATTTCAGACCGCAAGGGGGTCAATATCCCCGATGCCATCGTGCCGATCCCGGCACTGACCGACAAGGACCGGCGCGATCTTGCCTTTGCGGTGGAGCAAGGCGCGGACTGGATTGCGCTGTCCTTCGTGCAGCGGCCCGAAGATGTGGCCGAAGCGCGCCGTTTGATGGGGAACCATGGCGCGCTTTGCGCCAAGATCGAAAAACCCTCCGCGATCACCCGTCTGGACGAAATTCTGGAGCTGTCCGACGGCGTGATGGTCGCGCGCGGCGATCTGGGCGTGGAACTGAACCCGGAAGACGTGCCGCCGCTGCAAAAGCGGATCATCGAAAAGGCCCGCAGCCAGGGCAAGCCGGTGATCGTGGCCACGCAAATGCTCGAATCGATGATCGAAAGCCCGGCGCCCACCCGCGCCGAGGTGTCGGATGTCGCCAACGCCGTTTATGACGGAGCCGATGCCGTGATGCTGTCAGCCGAAACCGCAGCCGGGCAATGGCCGCTGGAAGCGGTGACGATCATGGACCGCATCGCGCAGCAAGTGGAAAAGGACCCCGGCTACAAGGGGCGCATCCGTTTCCATGAAACCGTGCCCGAACGCACCACAGCCGATGCCCTGGCTCATGCCTGCATGACGATTGCCGACACGGTGGCCATTTCCGCCATCGTCGTGTTCACCGAATCAGGCGCAACCGTGCGCCGCGTTGCGCGCGAACGCCCATCGACGCCGATGCTGGTGCTGACCCCTTCTGTCCGCACCGCAAGGCGCATCACCTTGTTATGGGGTGCGCATGCTGTTTCCACCCGCGATATCGGCAGTTTCGAAGAGATGATCGCCAAAGGCAAACGCATGGCGCTGCGCACCGGCTTTGCATCTCCCGGCGCCAAGCTGATCGCCCTTGCCGGCGTTCCTTTCGGCACGCCCGGCGCAACCAACCTGCTGCATGTCGTCACCGTTTCGGGCGACGAGCTGAAAAAGCACGGCGCCGATTGATTAGAGTACATTTCGACCATTCCGGGTCATCGGGACGGAGCCGGTTTTGGCCTGTCACGAGGAACGAGGAGTGGCGCGATGCGGGGCATCGTGCGCGACGAGTGACGCTGTGACGGGCCAAAAACGGCCCGCCGCCTTGCGGTTGCGTGGAGAAGTCCGCTGGACGGCGTTGCATCGCTTGCAGGGGCAACCAGCCCCTGCCGCGCGCTGCGCCTTGCCAGCGGACTTCTCCACGCAATCACGATGACCCGGAATGGTCGAAAACTGCTCTAGGCGAACCAGATCAATGATAACGGCGCAGCAAACCCGCCAGCTTGCCCTGAACGATCACTTCGGAAGGATCGTAGATCTGGGGTTCATAGGCGCTGTTGGCAGGATCGAGCCTGACCTTGCCATCGACCCGGCGCAGATATTTGAGGGTGGCTTCCTCGTTGCGGACCAGGGCGACGATGATCTCTCCGTCGCGGGCAGAGCTGGTGCGTTTCACCAGTGCGAAATCGCCATCGAGAATGCCGGCATCCACCATGGAATCGCCCGAAACCTCAAGCGCGTAATGTTCGCCGGAGCCAAGCAGGGCGGCGGGAACCGGCAGGGTGGACTGGCCTTCCAGGGCTTCGATCGGAACACCGGCGGCGATGCGGCCGTGCAGCGGGAGTTCGATCACGTCATTGGCGATGGATGCGGGCGCGGGCGGAGGAGTGGTTGCACGAGCGACCACATCATTGGCGACGCTTGCCGCACGGGTGGACCCCGCTGAGACATCTTCAGGCTGCTTGAGCACTTCGAGCGCACGGGCGCGGTTGGGCAGTCGACGGATGAAGCCGCGTTCTTCCAGCGCCGAGATCAGCCGGTGGACACCCGATTTCGACTTGAGATCGAGCGCTTCCTTCATCTCTTCGAAAGAGGGGGAGACGCCGCTTTCCTCAAGCCGGGTCTGGATGAAGCGGATAAGTTCGTGCTGCTTGGCCGTGAGCATGGGAAGTCTCTCCGTCTGTTCCACCTGCATCGCGACTCCATGGGTCATGGAGTGAACGAATAAGGAACAAGTAAGCAACTTCTGTCTACAGGTCAAGCACCTGCGCCATAATCCAGCAGATAGGCCTGCGCCATTTTGCCTGCAGGCGTCGCAGGGGCTGCGATCGGGCGGACGATCAGCGCATTGGCCTGTGCAAGGGCGGCCAGACCGCTGCTGTCCTGTTCCGCAAGGGGGGTGACGCGAGCACCGTCCCAGCGCGCTCTGAGGAATTCCATGCGCTGTCCGCCCGCGGGCAGGGGCGCCGCGGTGATGCATTCAACCGGATTGGGCAGGCAATTTCTCGCGCCAGACAGCGCGCGCAGCACGGGCAGCATGAAGAGATAGGCGGTAACGAAGCTCGAAACAGGATTTCCGGGCAGACCGAGCACGATCTGCTTGCCACGCCTTGCCACCATGATCGGCTTGCCGGGCTTCATTGCCACTTTCCAGAAGGCAAGTTCCGCCCCCCATGCCTCAAGAGCGGGGCGGACCAGATCGTGATCGCCCACCGAAGCGCCGCCGCTGGTGACGACAAGATCGGCGCCTTGCGCGCGCGCAAGGGCTGCGCCTAGCGCTGGAAGTTCGTCGCGGACGGGGCCTATCCGCTCTGTCTCGCAGCCGATAGCGGCAGCCATGGAAGCCAGCATGGCGCCATTGCTGGCCGGGATCTGGTGCATTTGGCAATTCGCAGGGTCGGCGGACAATTCGTCCCCGCTGTCGATGATCGCCACGCGCGGCAGCCGGCGCACGCCAAGGGCTGCGTGCCCGGATGCAAGGGCAAGTGCGATAAGAGCAGGCGTAATTCGCATTCCTGCCCCAAGCAGCTGGTCTCCCTGGCGAAAATCGAAGCCTGCCCGGCGCACATGCTGGCCGGGGCGGGGGGCATCGCCCGAGAGTTTCAGCAAATCGCCGTCGCGGGTCGCGTCTTCCTGCAGCAGCACCGTGTCGACGCCTTGCGGCATCAAGGCGCCGGTGGAAATGCGCACGGCATCTTGCGCCTCGAGGGAACCGGAAAAAGGATGACCAGCGGCACTTTCGCCAATCACCCGCCATGGCCCCGAAGTGTCCGAGCCGTGGATCGCATAGCCATCCATCGCCGAGAGGTCGGCCGCTGGCTGGGTACGCTGAGCGACGAGCGGCTCGGCAAGATAGCGGCCAAGGGTGTGTTCGGCCGGGCAGTTTTCTGTTGGCAGCGGAGATGTCAGCGCCAGCAGGCGTTTCTGCGCTTCTTCAAGGGGCAGCGCCGCCGCCATCAGGGAGCGCGCCAGTCGCCCGATTTGCCTCCGCTCTTGGAGAGCAGGCGCACTTCGCCGACGACCATCGCCTTGTCGATCGCCTTAGCCATGTCATAGATTGTCAGGAGTGCAATGGAAACTGCTGTCATCGCTTCCATTTCTACCCCGGTCTTGCCGGTCAGCGATGCAGTTGCGGTGGCCCGTAGCCCGCCATCTTCAAAGGCGAATTCGATAGTGACCGCATTGAGCGACAGAGGGTGGCAAAGGGGAATGAGCTCGGCTGTCTTCTTGGCTGCCATGATTCCTGCAATGCGCGCAGCAGCCAGCACATCGCCCTTGGGCACATCGCCTTCCCGGATAGCGGCAAGGGCTGCGTCTGACATGCGGATGAGGCCCGTGGCAACCGCGGTGCGCGCGGTGTCAGCCTTGCCGCCCACATCGACCATGCGGGCCTTTCCGCTCTCATCGAGATGCGTGAGCTTGCTCATGAGCCCAGAAGCTCCTTCGTGGCCGCAGCGACATCGGCCTGCCGCATCAGGCTTTCGCCGACCAGAAAACAGCGGATGCCCGATTTTTCAAGGCGAAGCAGGTCCGCATGGCTGTTGATGCCGCTCTCGCTGACCAGCAGGCTGCCCTCCGGGGCCAGAGTGGCGAGGCGTTCGCTCACCCCCAGATCGGTAACGAAGCGCTTGAGATCGCGGTTGTTGATGCCGACAAGGCGGGAGCGCAGCCCCGCGGCACGCTCCATTTCGCCCTCATTATGGACTTCGACCAGCACATCCATCCCCCGTTCCAGCGCGGCGGATTCGATCTCGGCCATCAGACTATCGTCGAGGGCAGCTACGATGATCAGGATCGCATCCGCACCGATCGCGCGGGCTTCGGCCACCTGCCAGGGATCGACCATGAAATCCTTGCGCAGCACGGGGAGGGTGCAGGCAGCGCGGGCTGCAACGAGATAGTCCTCATGTCCCTGAAAATAGGGCGCGTCGGTGAGAACGGAAAGGCAGGCAGCGCCGCCCTGTTGATAGGCGCGGGCATGATCTTCGGGATTAAAATCCTCTCTGATCAATCCCTTTGAAGGAGAAGCTTTCTTGATTTCTGCGATCAGGCCGAAGCCTTTCGCGGCTTTCGCTTCAAGGTTTGCGCGAAAACCGCGCGGCGCAGTTTGCGCAGCAGCGAGCCTGTCGCAATCGGCAAGAGAAGCGGTTGCCTTGCGGGCCTTCACTTCCTCGCGCTTGGTGGCGCATATCTCGGCAAGTTTGTCAGTCATTTCAGGCTCGCGATCCAGCAGTCCAGCAGGGCATTGGCAAGCCCCTTGTCGATCGCCTCGGCCGCTTCTTCCACCCCGTCATGCCAGCTTCGCGCTTCACCGGCGACCATGAGCGCGCCGGAGGCGTTGAGCAACACCGCATCGCGATAGGCGCCGTGCTCGCCCAACAGCAGATTGCGCAAGGCTGCGGCGTTGAAGGCGGCATCACCGCCCCTGATTGCATCGAGGCTATGGCGCGGCAGGCCAGCATCTTCGGGGCATACCCGCTTTGCAATGCCATTCATCCCGATCGCGGCAAGGCGGCTTGGCCCGGCTATGGAGATTTCGTCCAGCCCTTCCTCGCCCGAAACGACCAGAGCGCGTTTGGAGCCAAGCAGGTTCATGGCTTCGCTGTAGAGCGGAACCAGCGCGGGGCTGGACACGCCGACCAGCTGGCGGGTGACGCCGGCCGGGTTGGCGAGCGGGCCGGTCAGATTGAAGATCGTTCGCCTGCCCAGCGCCTTGCGGATGGGAGCGATGCGGGCAAGGGCGGGGTGGTGAGCCTGGGCGAAATAAAAGGCGATGCCCATGTCTTCCAGGGTTTCCTCCGCGCGTTCGCTTGCGCGGGCAAGATCAAGCCCCAGGGCTTCCAGCGTGTCGGCAGCGCCTGCCTTGCTCGATGCAGCGCGGTTGCCATGCTTGGCGACCGGCACGCCGCACGCCGCAACCACGAGCGCGACGGCAGTCGAGATGTTCAGGCTGTGCTGCCCGTCGCCGCCTGTGCCGCAAACGTCAATGGCGTCTGCCGGAGCGCGCATCGGTTTCATCCGTGCGCGCATGGCCAGAACGGCACCGGCAATGTCGATGGCGCTCTCGCCCCGGTCGGCCAGGTCGGTCAGAAAATCCGCAATCGCGTGATCGTCCATCCTGCCGTCGAGCAGTTCGCCAAATCGCGCGGCAGTGCAGGCCAGTTCGTCGTTCATGCGCGCTCTTGCGGGCTGAGGCCGCATATGCGCATGAAGTTCGCCAGCATGGCATGGCCCTGTTCTGTGGCGATGCTTTCTGGATGGAACTGGACGCCATGAATAGGCAGGCTGGCATGGCGAAAGCCCATGACATGGCCATCATCCGAAGTGGCATTGACGATCAGGCAATCGGGGATGTCGGTCACGATCAGAGAGTGATAGCGGGTTGCGGTGAACGGGCTGGGCAGGCCTTCAAAAAGGCCGGTGCCATCATGGCTGACGGGCGAGGTCCTGCCATGCATCAGCCCGCCTCGCACCATCTTGCCGCCGAAATACTGCCCGATCGCCTGATGGCCCAGGCACACGCCCAGCAG
>CAZWEY010000045.1:0-14446 GCA_964632055.1 uncultured Sphingomonadaceae bacterium | reverse complement strand
CGCGCAGCGCACACATCTTGCCGCACTGGGTGACCGGCTGCGCGAAGGGCTGACCGCGCGCGGCTTCGACGTGGCGGAGTCGAGCACGCAGATCGTGCCCGCCCTGATCGGTGAAGCGGAGGATGCTTTGGCGCTTTCGGCGCGGCTGGAACAAGCGGGGATGATCGCGTCCGCCATCCGCCCGCCGACGGTGCCCAAGGGCACGAGCCGCCTGCGTCTCGCCCTGCGCGCAACGCATGGGGAAGGGGACGTCGATGCCCTGCTGGCCGCGATCGGGGACCGGGCGTGACGGTGCTGCTGTTCATGCACGGCTGGGGCTTCGATGCCTCGATCTGGTCGGGTGTCGTCAGGCATCTGGACGGGTTCGATTGCCGCATGGCCGAACGTGGCTATTTCGGCGTGCCGGTTTCGGTGGAGAGCGATGGACCTTGCGTCGTCGTGGGGCACAGCCTTGGCGCGATGCAATGGCCGGCGGACTTGCCTGAAGGGTGCTGCGGCATGGTGGCGATGAACGGGTTTGATCGGTTCGTCGAAGGTGACGACTTCCCCGGCGTGCCGCGCCGCCCGCTGGACCGGATGATCGCGCGGCTGCCGCAGGATCCGGCGCAAGTCGTCGCGGATTTCCGGGCGCGATGCGGTGCGGGTGCTGTTGCGGGGACGCCTGAACTGGCGCCGCTGCTCGCCGATCTGGAATTGTCGCGTGACGGCGACTTCCGCGATGCTGCGGGCGGCCTGCCGGTGCTGTCGTTGCAGGGCGCAAATGATCCCCTGCTGCCCGAAGCGATGCGGGGCGCGGTATTCGCCAAGGCAAGCGTGACCCGCATGACTTGCGAAAATGCCGGCCATCTCCTCCCGCTCGAAGCGCCTGAATGGACCGCAAAGGCCATCGCCGAATTCGTGAGGGCCGCGGCATGAACGCGGTCGAACGCGACCGGATCGGCGCGGCCTTCGGTTCGGCCCGCGACTATGACCGCCATGCGCGGGTTCAGCACGATGTTGCCAGCGAACTTGCCGCGCGCATCGCCGCGCTCGACCTGCCGGACAGCCCGCGCATTCTCGAGATCGGGTGCGGGACGGGGTTCCTGACACAGGCGCTGATCGATGCGGGTGTCGGGGGCGAATGGCTCGTCACCGACATCGCGCCCGCCATGGTCGAACGGTGCAAGGCGCGCGTGGGCGAGAGTGCGGGGCGGCGCTTTGCGGTGATGGACGGCGAATACGGACTGCCCGAAATGGGCGAGTTCGATCTCGTCTGCTCCAGCCTCGCGATGCAGTGGTTCGACGATCAGGACATGGGCCTGGCGCGAATGTTGCGCAGTGTGAAAGTCGGCGGACACTGCATGTTTGCCACCTTGGGCGCGGGCACTTTTGCCGAATGGCGCGACGCGCACGAGGCGGAAGGGCTTGAGGCGGGAACGCGCCGGTTTGCGCCTCTGAGCGAGCTAGAGAACATGCAGACAGATGGGCGGGTCGGCGATCTGGTCTCGCAGCACCGGGTCGAACGCCACGACGATGCGCTGGGCTTCCTGCGCAGCCTGCGCGCCATTGGGGCCGGAACGCCGCAGCCTGCTCACCGCCCGCTCGGCCCTGCCGAAATGCGCCGCGTCATGGGGCGGTTCGAGGAACAGGGATCGGCGGTCACTTACGAAGTCGTCATCGGGCATTTCCGCAGGAGCGCGCCGTGAACCCCATCATCGTCACCGGCACCGACACCGATATCGGCAAGACCGTCTTCGCGGCCGCACTGGCAGGTGCATTGGGCGCGCATTACTGGAAGCCGGTGCAGGCTGGCACCGACGATCAGGGGCGCACTGATCGCGACCGCGTGATCGAGCTTTCGGGCCTGCCGGACGACCGTTTCATGCCCTCTGCCTACGATCTCGCCACACCGGCATCACCGAACATCGCGGCAGAGATCGACGGCGTGACGATCGATCCGGCGCGGCTTGCGCTGCCCGATGTCGAAGGCCCGCTGGTCGTCGAAGGCGCGGGCGGCGCGCTTGTGCCGCTGACGCGCGAGTTGCTCTATGCCGACATGTTCGCCGCTTGGGGAGCGCCGGTCGTTCTCGTCGCGCGAACGGCGCTCGGCACGATCAACCACTCGTTGCTTTCGATCGAGGCGCTGCGCTCGCGCGGGGTGCCCATTCTTGGCGTCGCTTTCGCAGGTGATGCGGTCGAGGACAGCGAGGCGATCATTGCCGCCATGGGCAAGGTGAAGCGGCTGGGCCGCCTGCCTTTCGTCGATCCTCTTGACGCTGCGACACTGGGCGCGGCCTTCCGAGAGAACTTCGACCTTCAGGACTTCCGTTCATGATTTCGCCGATCTGGCATCCATTCACCCAGCATGGACTGGAAGAGGCGATCCCGACGGTCGAGAAGGGGGAAGGGGCGCTGCTCTACACCGCCGACGGGCGCGAGGTGATCGACGGCATTTCATCGTGGTGGGTGACGACGCACGGGCATAACCACCCGCCGATCATCGAGGCGATCCGAGAGCAGGCGACGAAGCTCGACCAGGTGATTTTCGCGGGCTGGACCCACGAACCGGCGGAACAAGTCGCACGCGGCCTGCGCGAGATGATGCCCGATGCGCTGACCCGCGTGTTCTTTTCCGATTCCGGCTCCACGGCGGTCGAAGTCGCGCTGAAGATGGCGCTCGGCTACTGGCAGGCGCAGGGCGAGCGGCGCGAAGGCATCGTGGTGATGGAGCATTCCTATCACGGCGACACCATCGGCGCGATGTCGGTGGGGGAACGCGGGGTCTTCAACCAGGCCTACCAGCCGCTGCTGTTCGACGTCGCCAAAGTGCCCTTTCCGGCCGAGGGCGCGGAGCAGGCCTGCTACGACGCGCTGGACAGTGCCTGCGCGAACGGGGCGGCGGCCTTCATTGTCGAGCCGCTGGTGCTCGGCGCAGGCGGGATGCTGATGTATTCGCCCGAGGTGCTGGCCGAGATGCGCGCGATCTGCGCGCGCCACGGCACGCTGTTCATCGCCGATGAAGTCATGACCGGCTGGGGCCGCACCGGCACGCTGCTGGCCTGCGAACAGGCGGGCGTCGTGCCCGACATTCTCTGCCTGTCGAAGGGCCTGACCGGCGGGGCGATCCCACTGGCGGTCACGATGGCGAGCGAGCCGATCTGGGACGCGCATTACAGCACCGACCGCGCGAAGATGTTCTTCCACTCATCCAGCTACACCGCCAACCCCATCGCCTGCGCGGCGGCGGCGGCGAACCTTGCGATCTGGCGCGACGGGCCGGTGCGCGATCAGGTGGCGACGCTCGTGGAGCGGCAGGCAAAGCACTTTGCCGCGCTGGCCGCAGAGCACGAGATCGAGAACGTGCGCCAGTGCGGCACGATCGCGGCTTTCGACGTTCCGGGTGCGCAGGGCTACCTCGCCGACGTTCAGCCGCGCCTCTTGAAGTTCTTCCGCGAGAACGACCTGCTGCTGCGCCCGCTGGGCAACACCGTCTACGTGATGCCGCCCTACTGCATTTCAGAAATGCAGCTGGCCCGCGTTTACGAAGTCATCGCCTCTGCACTGCGCTCGCTGCGCGAACCGGCACACGACGGGGCCTGCCGTCGAGGCCGTGCGCGCCGGCAAGGCGGTCTACTTCATCCCGCTCGCCGATCTGATCGCCCAGCTTGCCAAGGCCGAACGTGAAGGCACGCTCAGGGAGAAGATCCGCTTCCTCACCAGGGCATCGCTGCTGGTCGTCGACGAGATCGGTTATCTCCCGGTCACGCCGGGCGGCGCCAACCTGTTCTTCCAGCTCGTCAACGCCCGCTACGAAAAGGGCGCCATGATCCTCACGTCCAATCGCGGCTTTGCCGAGTGGGGCGAAGTCTTCGGCGATCCTGTTGTCGCCACCGCGCTGTTGGACAGGCTGTTGCACCACGCGGTGGTGATCCAGATCGAAGGTTCGAGCTACCGCCGCTGGGCAACGCGCTCAAGGTCACACTGGTCATCATCCACACTCCTGTCCTGCATCAGGAAACGGAGCGGACCATAAGCTGATCGACCGCCAGGAGCCATTCCTATCGGTCCCGGAAACCGGACATCGTAGGGCCGCAGGCGCACCCACGGGAGGTAGCGGCAAGTCCCTCCATCCGGATTACGCTCCTGTCACTGGACATCGCCGGTGAAGCTGGGAACAGGGAGCACACCCTACCCCTCACCGGGATTCGATCTCTGGCGTAAGATATTGATCTGCAATAACTTTGTCCGAAATCCCCGAAATCCCGCAAACTGACCATTGGTCACCGTGCTGACCACTGTTGACCAGCTGCTCCAACCCTCTAACAGCAAACGGATATCCACGCTTGAATTTGCACGTTGTTCTGCCTATGTTCTCAATCAAGGAGGCGGATCGTGAAGGGGCGTGGAGAATGCCCGAATGCCGCGACGCCATCACCTTGCCTGCTATGTAACGCAGGATATCTTCGACCAGTTCGGTGCATTGGCGACAAGCCGCCACATGACGGTGACGGGCCTGCTGCGCAAACTTGTCGTCGACGAACTCAACGCCGCTGCGCTGCTCGGTCCGGGCGATCTGGAGCGCAATGTCATGTTCACGGCAAGGGCGGTGGGCGCGCTGCTCGAACGCCATGATCCCAAACTCTATGCGCAGGTAATCGCAGCCTGGCGCAGCGACCTTTCCGGCGAGGACCGCGGCGATGTGGGATGACGCGCGCTCCACCTTTAACGAGCCGTTCTACATCACCCGCTGGGTCGGTCCGAAGCTTGCGATCGCGATCGTTCTGGCAGTGCTTTACTTGTCGATCCGGTACCAGCTGGAGGTCCATTCCGACGTCACCACCAACACTTTTGGCCTGGCCCATGCCAAGGCGAACCTGTTCCTGTTTCTGGGCGCAAGCGGGGATGCACAATGGTACTTCTCTGGTGGTGGCGAAAGCTTCGTCGTGCGGCAGGACGTGGTCGCAACCACTAATCCTTTCGTGGCGGCGTGGGCCCATATGCTGGACCGGATTGTGCGCGGTACATGGATCGCGGCAGGTCTGCTGTTCGCACCGCCAGCGCTCTGGCATTCGTTGCCCGTTCTGGAAGAAGCACTGGCCCGGTTCAGGTTGCAATGGGCAAGATTGCGTGAGCGGAATGCGCTGCCGGAAGACATACCGGTTGAGCCCCCGGCACCGACCAAACCACGGCGGCGGCCCAAGTCCAAGGCGGTGCGTGGCGATCAGCTTTCCTTGCCCTTTGCCGAACTTGACGGGGGGCGGCCCCAGACGCCGAGCGATGCGGTCGATCCGATGCCAACACGCATTGTTCGGCGGACGGAACATGTACCAACGCGCCCACCCGATCCGGCCCACGAACTGCCACCCGTCTTGCCGCCGCCGGCGACACCCGAAGAACCCCGGTTCGTTCCTGGGCAAGCCCGCCGCAAGTCCCAGCGCGAGGACAGATAAATGCTCTCGGTTGCATCGGTTCGTTCGGCAGGCGGCGCGGCTTCGTACTTCGCTGCCGACAACTATTACACCCGCGAACAGGGTCAGGGTGAATGGTTCGGCAAGGGCGCCGAGGCATTGCGCCTGACTGGCAGGATCGATGCTAGGCAGTTCGAGGCCGCGCTGCGCGGCGAACTGCCCGACGGTTCGCGCGTGGGCCGCGAAGGCATTCACCGTGCCGGGATCGACCTCACATTCTCGATGCCCAAGAGCTGGTCGCTGATCGCGCTGGTGGGCGGGGACCGGCGGATAATCGAGGCCTATGGCGAGGCGGTAAAGGTAACGCTTGGCTGGGCAGAGAGGAACGCGGCGCAGGCCCGTGTCGATGACGGGAAAGGCCAGAAACTGGTACCGACCGGCAACCTTGTTGTCGGCCTGTTCGAGCACGATACGAGCCGAGCTCAGGAACCGCAAAGCCACTTCCATGCCGTCATCGCCAACATGACGCAGTTGCCGAACGGCGAATGGCGGGCACTGCGCAACGACAAACTCTGGACCTACAACACACTGCTCAACTCGATGACGATGGCGCACTTCCGCCGCAGCGTCGAAGCGATGGGCTATAGGATCGGCGATCGATCGAAGCACGGCAACTTCGAAGCGGCCGGCATAGCGCGCAACATGGTGATGGCGTTCAGCACCCGCCGCCAGCAGATCCTGGCCAAGGTCAGCGAGATGGCCTCGCGCTCGCCGCAAGCTTTGCAGGCGGCCACGCTGATGACGCGCGAGAACAAGGCGCCTGTCGAGGATCGCGGCGCGCTCTATGCAGGATGGAAGGAGACCGCCAGCGAGATCGGGCTCGATCTGACCGCCATTCGCGCCGAGGCCGATCACAGGCTGCAGTCCGAACCCGACATGACCCGGCGCATGCGCGAAGTGTGGAGCACGATTGCGGGCAAGGCGCGGAATATTGCCGATCGCTTTGCCAGTGCCGTGGGCCTGCAAGCCACCGATCCCTATCTGCCGCAGAGGTTCCCCAGGCAGACACCGGGGGATATTGCTGCTGCCCATGCGGTGGCGTTTGCCATCCGGCACCTCGAACAACGCGAAGCAGGCTTTGCCGTGACGGATATTGCGAAGGCGGCGCTGGACTTCGGCCTGCCTACGACGATCGACGAGATCGAGAATGCGATCGATCGCCAACTGCGCAATGGCATCCTGCAACGCGGAAATGACGAGCGCACCGGACTGGTCACGACCGCGCATGCACTGGCGACCGAACGACGCATGCTGGACGCGATCGACAAGGGGCGCAGCGCAGTCGCACCGATCCTGTCGTCCGATCTCGCCGGAGATAGTCTCCAGCACTTCGCGCGAGATACCAACGGCTTTGCCCTCAATCCCGGACAGGAAGCGGCAGGACGCATGATGTTTGCGTCCTCCGACCGCATCGTTGCCATCCAGGGCATTGCCGGCGCCGGCAAGTCGAGCCTGCTTGCACCCGCCGCTCGCCTGTTCGAAGCGCAGGGCCGCAAGGTCATGGGGCTGGCCATACAGAACACGCTGGTGCGCCAACTGGAGCGCGATACCGGTATTGCCTCGATGACCGTGGCGCGGTTCCTGAAGACCTATGCCGGGGAGGTCGATAGAACGGTCAGGGCGGAAATGGCCGGCAGTGTGCTCGTGGTCGACGAAGCCTCGATGCTGGCCAATGCCGATCAGCTGAAACTGGTCGAGGTCGCCAACCGGCTGCAGGTCGCGCGTTTGGTGCTGATCGGCGATGCGAAGCAGCTTGGCGCGGTCGATGCCGGTAAACCCTTTGCCCTTGCGCAGGACGCCGGCATCGCTACCGCGCACATGGACCAGAATGTCCGTGCCCGCGACGATACAATCCGCGAAGTCGCGAAAGCCGCGCAGGCAGGCGACGTCAAAAAGGCCATGGCCCTGCTCGGCGGCAAGGTGGTCGAAGCCGATGGCGGCGTGGTCGAACAGGCCGCGCGGCAATGGCTCGACCTACCCAAGGCCGAGCGTGACAGGACGATGATCTTTGCATCGGGCCGGCGGTTGCGCGATGCGGTCAACCTGACCGTGCAGACGGGACTTCGCGACAAGGGCGAGCTTGGCGGGGCCAGCCTGACCGTCAGGGCGCTCGACCGGGTCAACCTCACCAACGAGGAACTACGGTACGCCCACCACTACAAGCCGGGCCGGATTGTCGAGCTCGCCAAGCCAATCAAGGCGCAGCGGCTAGTCTCGGGACTTTACGCGGTCAACGGCGTGAATGAAAATGGCCGCGTGGATCTGGTCGATGCCCTTGGCAGGGCGCATCGCTTCGATCCCGACCGGATCCGGCCCGGACAGGACAATCGCATCGCGCTTCACGAACAACGGGAGCGGACCATCCATGCGGGCGATCGCATCCGCTGGACGACGAACGATCATCGGCGCGGGCTGCTCAATGCCGATCGCGCCAGAGTGACAGCAATCGGCAAGTCCCATGTCGACATCGAGACGTCGACCGGCATGAAGATGACCTTGGCAAAAACCGATCCGATGCTCTTCAGGATCGATTTGGCATACGCATACAATGCGCACATGGCGCAGGGCATGACCACCGACAAGGCCATCGTCGTCATGGAAGCGCGCGACACCAAACTGCTGACCCGGCAGAACTTCCTCGTCTCGGTCACCCGCGTGCGCGACGATCTTACTGTCTATGTCGACAAGGCCGACCAGGCCCAGCGGAAGCTGGAACTGCAATCGGGCGAAAAGACCTCGGCGCTACAGACCGTCGGCGAGAAGGAACCCAAGGCACCCGAACTTGAATTGCAGCGCGAGCGGGTCAAACCGTTCGAGATTGGTATCTGACTGTTTTTCCGCGCGATACGCTAGCGGCTTGGCCAGCCCAGCATCTTGTGCGGTGCGGGGAAAGCACCGAGCAGTGTCGCGCCCCAGACATCGAGCAACTCGCGCCGCCGTTCCGTGTAGGCCGCGCGATTGTAGGCCCCTTCCGATCCCGACACGCCTTCGGGCACATGGGCAAGGATCAGGTCGATCACATGCCGGTCGCCCGGCGATCCGTTGCGTTCGGCCCATTCGTTCATGATCGTCGAGAACGAGGCTCGCCAGCCATGCGGCACATGCCGCCCCTGGTAGCCGCAACGGTTGTAGAAGTATGAAAGCGTGTTCTCGCTCATCGGCCGGTGGGCATTGCGGTTCGACGGAAAGATCAGCGGCCCGCGCCCGGTCAGCACCCATGCCGCGCGCAAGACATCGACAGCCTGCGGCGACAGCGGCACCAGGTGTTCGAAACCCTCATCGGACTTCAGTTCCTTGTCGAGCTTCATGCGGTGAGCCGGCACGCGCCACAGCGCGCCGGGGCAAAGCTCATTGCTTTGCCAGTCCACGCCCTCGATCTCGTCCCACGGCAACGCGCGAATCATGCCGGGGCGTTGTGCGGTCAGTGCCAGGAACCGTGAGGCCAGCTTGGTCAGCGGCGAGGCCGGATCGGCCTCGGTTTTGCGGATCATGTCATGCAACGCGTCGAGCGAAAGGAAGGCTGGCCGCTTCTTCGCGCGCGGCACCGGCTTCAAGGCCTTGGTGACGATTGCCGCCGGATCGCGTGAGCCTGCCCCTTCCGCGATGGCATGAACGAACACCGCCGACATGCGCTGGCGTACCCGGTGCGCGGTCTCGATCGCCCCGCGCTTCTCGATCTTGCGCAGGACCGACAGCACCATCGGCTCGTCGATCTCGGAAATCGGCAGGATACCAAGCCACGGGAATACTTCCTTCTCCAGGCTCGTGATCACGTCCCGGGAATGAACCGGCGTCCAGCGATCCTTCTGCAGATCGTACCAGCCCCGCGCCAAAGCCTCGAAGGTATTGGTTGCCGCGACCGCGCGTTCGACCTTCGCCTTGGCCGCCTCGATCCCCGGATCGCGACCATCGGACAGGAGCCGCCGCGCATCGGCCTTGCGGTCACGCGCTTCCTTCAGCCCCATCTCGGGATAGCGGCCCAGGACAAGCCTTCGTTCCTTGCCGGCAAAGCGATACTTCAGCCGCCAGCTGCGCAAGCCCGCCTTAGAGACGAACAGGTACAGCCCTTCGGAATCGGCGAGCTTGTAGTCCTTGGGCTTGGGCTTTGCCTGCCTTACGGCCATGTCGGTCAGCATAAGTGCCCCCAAAGTCACGTTCCGCTGCCCCCGTTCGTGCCCCCGGATTGGGGTGGATGCAGGCGGAAGATCGGAAACAAATAGAGAACAATAATGGCCGTAGAATGGCGGAAAAGCAAGGAAATTAGCGCTTTAGGGGATGTCCTCGGATCGCGAGGTGGCGGAGACGGAGTCCGAACTGCATCTGAAATAACGTTCTGATCTCAATTGAATATGGTGATTCCAGAATTCTCAAGACCCACACTCAGACCCACATTTTCGAGCGGATGAAAGCGGAGGACCCTGAACGATTGGGGGCTTCAAAGGTCTGCATCTAGGCCGGATCGCGACATGGCCTGCTGTCGGTTTCGTGGACACCGAGATCGGCTCATTAAGACTGCTCCAGCTTTTCGTTCAAAGTCGATAGGGCTCAGGCAACTCAGTGTCGAGTGATGCCGGGTCTGGCTCTGGAAGTATTCGACGCAGTCGAACCCGTCTGACCTAGTGCGGTAGACCTTGTTGCCGGTCCGCTTGGTTTTCAGCGAGGAGATGAAGTTTTCCATGGAGGCAATATCCCAGACATTGCCTATCCGGTTCGTCGAACAGGTGACGGGGTCGTCAGCCATGAGCCGCTGGAACTGCTCACTGTTTTATATGCTGCCCTGATTTGAGTGATGCAGCAGGACGTCTTGCTTGCCTCGCAGTTAGGTCGCTGTGATCAGCGCGTCGGTTACAAACCAGCCCGAGGTGGGGTAGCTGATCGACCAGTCAACCACTCTACGGGAGAAAAGGTCGATCATCGCGGCTACATAAAGCCCCCATCTGCCGGTCAGATGTGGGTGAAGTCAGCCACCCAAGTTTGGTTGGGCCGTAGGCGGTAAACTGGCGATCCAGCACGTTGCCGACAATTAACTAGCATTCGCCCTGATCATTCGGCATTTCACGATGACGGGGCAGTGCCCGCAGCGCTTGCGCCTGCATGAGCCGGTCAAACCGATGCAGTCCGCAGGAGATATCTTTTCGAGCAGGTCGTGCCAGACACGGCAGGCACCGTAGGTACGGCAGCTGGTAACATGGCTGGCTCTGACCATGGGGCGTCGGTCACCTCGTCGTCGCGGGCACGCTGCGACGGGGACCCGGTGAGCCAAGTATAAAGCCCGCTTCGCGATCCATCGAGGCCCAGCACATCCATGTCACCGGCCAGAGCCCTCGGTGCTTCGCGAAGTAGACGGCGGCGTCTTTTAGGACGTCGCACTTCACCTTAAGTTTGGCCAGCTTGCGGCGGAAACGAACGATCTCCAGCTGTTCCGGTCTTATCCCACCATGCACGGGTAATGCGCGCCCTGGATTAGCCGCAAACTTCTCGGCCCACTCTCGCAGCTCATTCTCGTGCAAATCAATATCGCGGTGCTTACCGCGACACGGCGCTCATGAACCAACCTTTCCGCCTCAAACTTGAGCCTCCGACTGAACTTCCTTCGCTGCATTGTGGGCCTCTGACAGGTGGAAGCAACCTTTCTCGGTATCCACCAACCCGGTAGCAGGCCAACCTTCCCATCGGTCGATAGAGGTGGGCTCAAGAGGTCATTGCCGCAAAAAGGGGCAGTTGCAGCCTGACTCGAAGTCATGCATGGGACGGCTGAAATTTCGGAAAGGAGTAGATTATCTGAGGGATGGAAGTCACGCGTGCGTATATCATCGATACTGCCAAGAGGTTTTGCCGTGCATGAATTCGACTCGAGTCTGACACGCCTTGCCAGTCTGCCGACCCCGGCTTGCCTCGACCTTATCGACGACGCTGTCATAGCTGGCATCGCCACGAGGCGCAGAGAAGACTCCTTTGGCAAACTTGCGACCGGGGTCGCGGGGGCATTTGCGTTGTTGCTTGGCTTGGTCAGTGCGGCTCTTTCGCACCCGGAAAGCGCTCAAGCACACACGATTTCGCCTTTCTCTCCCCAAAATCCGCTAGCGCCCTCGACTTTGCTGGACATTCATCCGTGACAAGAATTGCATGGTTGGCATTAGTTGGTCTGGTGGGCTTTTCTACAGCCTTGGCTGGCACCTATCTGGGCCAGCACATGTTCGTAAGCGATAGGCCGAAAGAGACTGAACTACATGCACTATTGCATGGCAAGCTCGATCTTGATGCTAATCAAACAGCGAAGATCGAGGCTATCGAGGCGCGCTTTTCCCAGCGCCGTAAGGCGTTGGAGCGGGAAATGCTGGCCGCCAATGTGCATCTGGCTCAAGCGATGCAAGCGGAGCACGGCTATGGCCCCGAGGTCAGTGCGGCTGTCGATCACACGCACCACATAATGGGCGAGATGCAGAAGGAGACGCTCGAGCATCTCTTCGAGATGCGCTCTGTTTTGAGGGTCGATCAGGCCGAGACATTTGACCGTGCTGTGACCAAGGCTCTTGCCCCCGATCCAAAGTGAGTGTCCCCCCTGCAGAAGGAAGCGATGCTGAGATGGTCGCATTGGCGCTCGCCGGGCGGCAGGATGCTTACCGTGAGCTGCTTTCCCGATACCGGGAGCCAATCTACCGGTTTATCCGCGCTTCGACCGGTGATCCGCAAGAGGCGCTCGACCTGACGCAGGACACCTTTATCGCCGCCTTTGTGGCACTGGACCGTTACGATCGTTCTAGGCCGCTCCTGACGTGGCTCAGGCGGATCGCGCTCAACAAATGTCGCGATTGGGCGCGTAGGCGTCGGCTGCGCGTAATGCTGTGGCGCACCACGCCGATCGATGACGCTCAATACTTGATCGACGATGGCATCGCGGCAGATGTGCTAGTGGCCGACCGCGCCGCGCTGTCTAGGGTGAATGCAGCAATCGCCCTTTTACCGTCACGCCTGCGCGAGGTTCTCGTGCTTCGCACAATTGAGGGTCTTGGTCAGGCGGAGACAGCCGAAGTGCTCGGTATTAGCGAAAAGGCGGTCGAAACCCGGCTCTATCGAGCGCGGACCAAACTTGCCGCGCTTGTGGCAGATAGAAAGCTTTAAGGATTCTGAGGGGTAGGCCGTGTCTGTGCGTAATGCCGGGTATGGACCATCTTGGACTTTCACGCCGCCGACTGCTTGCAGGGCTAGGCACTGCGTCGACTTTAGCTGCGTTGCCCGCCTGGGCACAAGGGCATTCGCTACACCGGATCAGGGGCGGCGCGCCGATACGCGTTGGCTTTGATCAGGTTTCGGGGGCGGTGATCGATCTGGCCGTGGGCCACGGCCCGCGCGTGGTGCAGGGCAGGAAAGGACACGGTATCGCGGTCAATGGCTCGGTGCCGGGGCCGCTCATCCGCCTCAAGGAAGGCCAGAACGTCCGCCTCAACGTCACGAACAATCTCGGTCAGGACACTTCGATCCACTGGCACGGGCTGCTGCTGCCGTTCCACATGGACGGGGTGCCCGGGATCAGTTTCCCGGGCATCAAGCCGGGGCAGACCTTCACCTACGAATTCCCGATCCGGCAATCGGGTACCTACTGGTATCACAGCCACTCCGGCCTGCAGGAGCAGCAGGGTCACTATGGCCCACTGATCATCGACCTGGCAGGGGCCGAGCCGGTGGACTATGACCGCGAGTTCATCCTGCTGCTGAGCGAGTTCACCCCGCTCGACCCGCACTTCATCATGGACCGGCTGCGCAAGGGCGAAGGCTATTTCAACTATCAGCAGACCTCATGGGCCGATGAATACCCACTCTCCGCGGCGGACCGCCGGATGTGGGCCGAGATGCGCATGCCCGCGACCGACATCGCGGACGTGACCGGCTCGACCTACACCTACCTCGCCAACGGGCGCGGGCCGAAAGAGGGTCTGGAATATCTCTTCACCCCCGGCGAACGCATCCGCCTGCGGATCATCAACGGCGCGGCGCAGACCTTCTTCAACCTGCGCATCCCCGGCCTGCCGATGACGGTGATCGCCGCCGATGGCCAGAACGTGCGCCCCGTGGAAGTCGACGAATTCCAGATCGGTACCGCCGAGACCTACGACGTGATCGTGGAGCCGCGGACCGAGGCCTATTCTATCGTCGCGGAAAGCATGGACCGTTCCGGCATGGCGCTCGCCACGCTGGCGAGCCGCCCGGGAGCCCGCGCGGCCATCCCGCCGCTGCGCAAACCCCCGCTGCTCGACATGGGCGACATGGGCATGAATCACGGCGATCATGGTGCGGGCCATTCGATGGACGGCATGAGCATGCGCGACACCGCGCTGCTGCCGCCCGATGTGAAGCTTGGTCCCGGAATCGACATGGTTTCGATGGCCCCCGTCGACAAGCTCGGTGATCCCGGCCTCGGCCTGCGCGATGTCGAGCACCGAGTGCTCAATTACCGGATGCTGACGGCGCTGGAGCCGAACCGCGACACCCGCGAGCCATCGCGGCTGCTGGAAATCCACCTCACCGGCAACATGGAACGCTATATGTGGTCGTTCGACGGCGAGATGTATTCCGCCGTCAGCGACAAGCCGATCCGCTTTGCCTGGAACGAGCGGGTGCGGGTGAAGCTCGTCAACAATACCATGATGGCGCACCCGATCCACCTGCACGGGATGTTCTTCGAGCTCGTCAACGGCGCTGACGCCGCCCACCAGCCGCGCAAGAACGTGGTGATCGTCCAGCCCGGCGCATCTGCGCAGTTCGATCTCACCGCCAATGAACCGGGCGACTGGGCGTTTCACTGCCACCTGCTCTACCACATGCACGGCGGGATGATGCAGACCGTGACCGTGATGGTGCCGGAGACGGGCCAGTGAAGGCGCTCCTGACGCTGCCCTTGCTGCTGGCGGCCGCACCGCTCGCCGCGCAGAGCCACGATACGCACCAGCACCACGATCACGCCGCGCCGGCGTCCCAGCCCGCCCCGACCGAACACGCCG
>CAZWEY010000044.1:0-14543 GCA_964632055.1 uncultured Sphingomonadaceae bacterium | reverse complement strand
TCAGCGTCCCGCCGGGCGTGCCGAGGCGCTCCAGCTGCGGGCTCATCCACCAATGCGCATGGAGCCGCGCCAGCATGGTGAGAGCCTGCGCGGCGACATCGCGCGGCACAGGCTTTATGGCCGCGCCGAAGCGGGCGTTGCGGGCAAGCAGGTCTTCCAGCAATTGCCCGGAAATGCCGCTCTCGTCCGTGCCGGTGAAATAGCAGGCAGGCACGTTGAGCAGGCCCAGCGGCGCGATCTCGGAATAGAACAGGCTCTCGCGCACATGGCTGTCGCGGATATTGTCGGAATGGGCCTCCAGCCCGCTCTTGTACCACATGGTCGGCGGCAGGCGGTGAGCATGGCCTGTATCGTTGTAATCGAGCACGAGGCGCAGCTTGGTGCCGGTGGCGCGCACGCTGCTGGCATGGATGCAACTGGTGACGATGGTGCCGGGATAGCGCTGCGAGAGCGCCTCGCTCATCCAGTCCGCGTCGATCTGGTCCAGCGTTCCTGGCAGGGCGAGCGTTGTCATGGCTTCGGCGTCTCGTAATGGGCAAGGCCTGCCACTAGCATCGCCGCGATCTGTTGCGATAGTTGGGCGACAGGGATGCTGCCCGACTTGCGATACCATTCATGAACGCCGCTCACGCCATTGAGCACGGTGCGCGAGGCGATGGCAGGGTTGACCGACTGCGGCACCTGCCCAAGTGCTATGGCGCGGGAAATCAGCCGTTCTGCGTGTTCGCGATAAAGGTCGCGCTTGGAAATGATCTTCTTCTGCTGGTCTGCTGCCACGAACTGGAAGTCGCGGAAGAAGATAGATAATCTGTCTGCATTTTCAGCGGCATAGGCCGCAAGCTTGCGAAGATAGAGGAACAGCTCGTGCAGCGGATCGGCGCTGTCGGGCGCGATTTCCGAGACGATCTCCTCGCCCCGGTGATGCAGGTCGTGAAGGATCGCGACCAGCAGGTCTTCCTTGGAGCGGACGTAATAATAGAGGCTGCCCTTCAGCAGGCCGACGGCGTCGCTCACCTCCTGCATGGACGTTGCGGCATAGCCCTGTTCCCGGAACAGGCGGGTGGCGACAGCGAGAATCTGGTTCCACCGCTCTGCCGACTTGGTGCGGTTGCGGGTGGGACGTCCTGCCTCTTGTCGCTGCAAATTCACTGGTTCTGGCCCTCCAGCCGCAAGCTTGCGGTTCCAACGACGGCGTCCTTACCCGCGCCATTGACGACACGAAACTCCAATGTGACGATTTCCCCATCGCGCGACAGCTCGGTTCCTTGAGCGGTCACAATGTCGCCCAGCGGCACGCTGGCAAGATAGCGGCTGTCGATCTCCAGCAATTGTGCGCCGGGAAAGGCGGCCTCGATCATGTTCAGCGCATAGGCGAGATTGGCGGGCCCCTGATTGATCGGATGGGGGAGGCCAGCCGCGCGCGCCGCTGCCTCGTCGAAGTGGATCGGGTTGGGGTCGCGCAGGATTTCCGCGACGCGCAGCACGTCCTCGCGCGCGACCTTGTGCATGAAGGGGGGGATTGTGCTGCTCATGCCAGCCCCCTTCGCGGCAATATCCACGAACTGACTGCTTCCACTGTCTCGCCGTCCTCGTCCGACAGGGTGAGGCGGAACTGCAACTGGTCGGCCATGCCGAAGGCGCGGCTGGGTTTGCGCACCAGCGAGACGATCTCGCCATCGACGCGGTATTGCGCGCCGACCCTGAGGGGCCGGATGAACCGCGCGCTGCTGCCGGTCATCATCGGGCCATCGTTCACGTCGAAGTCGCACAGGCTGAGCAGGTCGGCGACGCTGAGGCCCATCGAACATTGGGTGGCGATGTAATAGAACAACGGATGCGCCAGCCCGGACGGGTCCGGCTTGGCCCCGACCGAAGCGCAGAAGTCCGCGTTCTCCTGCGGTTCGATGCGATAGTCCCCACCGGGAAGGCGGTGGCCCGCAACGTCGGGAGGCGTCGTGGCATCCATCAGAACGACCTCCTTTTCAGAATGAGCGGGGCAGCCCCATCATCTCGGCAATGGAGTTGCGCGCCATCTCGTTGGTGATCGGGCCGATGCGCCACAGGCGGCTGTCGCGCCAGTAACGCTGCATGTCGGTTTCGGCGGAATAGCCCATGCCGCCCAATATCTGGATGCCCTGATCGGCAACGGCATTGGCCTGCTCGGATGCCACAATCTTCAATGCGGTGGTCTCGATGTTGGAGGCGGTGCCGGCTTGCATCTTGCGGGCGCAGTCGAACATCATCGTTTCCACCTGATATTGCGCGATGCGCATGTCGGCGATCTTGTGCTGGATGGCCTGAAACTCGCCGATGGTGTGGCCGAAGGCCTTGCGCTGCTTCGCATAGTCGAGCGCGTCCTCAAGCACCCCGTCGATCACGCCAAGGCAGAAGGCGCTGACCATTATGCGCTCATTGTTCAGCGTCGGTAGCAGCATCCGCCAGCAATTGCCCGGCTCGCCCAGCACGTGGTCGTCGGAGACGAAGACGTCTTCGAGGTGGATGCTGCACGATCCCATCGAGCGCATGCCAAGCTTGGGCAGCGGGGTGATTGTCACGCCTTGCGCCTTGGTCGGAACCCAGAACAGCGTGACGCCCTGCCAGCTTTTCTCGACCTCCTTTTCGGTCCGCGCGATCAGCAGCAGGTAATCGGCGACATGGGCCGAGGAAGACCAGATCTTCTCGCCATTGATGCGCCAGCCGCCATCGACCTTCTCGGCAAAGCTGCGCATCCCGCCCAGAAGGTCCGTGCCGCCGGAAGGCTCGGTAAAGGCAATGGCCGCGCGCAATTCGCCGGCTGCGATTTTCGGCAGATAGAGCTTCTTCTGTTCCGGCGTGCCGTAAAGGCCGATGGATTTGACGCCGGCAAAGGAGGTGATGCCCCAGATCCACGCAAGGCCGCCCAGCGTGCGGGCCAGTTCGCGCGCGACGATCATCTGGAACATGATGTCGCCGCCCTGGCCGCCATATTCCTCGTCGATGCCGATGCCGTGAAAGCCGCCCCGCGTGAACTTGTCCCACAGGGCGAAGGGGTAATTATCCTCGTCTTTCTCCAGCGCGCGCGCCCAGTCCTTGGGGATTTCCGTTTCCACGAAGCGGTGGACCATGTCCTTGAATGCGGTCTGTTCCTCGGTGAAGTCGGTCACGTTCATCTCTCCTGTGAGCGCCTGCGACGCCTTCTTTATACTATCGACCGGTTGTTTGTTTTCTTCAAGACGCAACTTGCGCGGGGCCAGTGATAATGATCTAATCAATGGCGAAAAAACATGGGTGAGGATGGACGTGTCGAGCCAGTCGCGGATTCCGGCAGAGGAGATCACAGGCACCATCGCGCAGCTGCTGGCGGAGCGGGCGGCGATTTCGCCGGATGCGCTTTATGCCATCTTTCCTGATCGCACGCTGACCTTCGCGCAGTTGGATGAGGAGGCGACAAAGCTCGCCAAGGGGCTGATCGCCTTCGGGATAAAGCCGGGGGATCATGTGGCGACGCTGATGCCCAATGTGCCGGAATGGGTGATCGCCTATTTCGGCATTCTCTATGCAGGCGCGCGCTGCGTGGCGTTGAACGCCCGCTACAAGACGCATGAATTGTCACACACGGTGCCGAACAGCGATGCGAAGCTGCTGCTGACAACGGACGCCATTGCGGACCATGTCGACTTTACCACCGTGCTGCGCGATGCTTTGCCGAGCCTCACCGGCCAGAGAGATCCCCATGCGCTCGCCCTGCCGGAAGCGCCGAAGCTCAAATCCATTGTGCTGTGGGGCAAGGACCGGCAGGCAGAGTTCCTGCCGATCGAGGCGATCACCGAAGCCGGTGCGGATGTGCCCGATGCGGCAGTGGAACAGGCCCGTGCCACCGTGAAGCCGGATGACACGGCCGCGTTGATCTACACCTCCGGCACCACATCGCTGCCCAAGGGCTGCGAGCTGACCCATCGCGGCATCCAGGCAAGCTGGTATGTCTTTGCCAATGTCGTTGGCCTGTCGGACACGGACAAGATCTGGATGCCGATGCCGTTCTACCACACCGGCGGGATCGGGCCGATGACGGCGGTTCTGAAGCGCGGTGCAGCCTTCATGACCCAGCCGCATTACCAGCCTGAAGAAGTGATCCGGCTGGTCGAGCAATACCACATCAACCACCTCTATCCCGGCTTCCCGCAATTGTCCTTGAACGTGGTGGACGACCCGCGCTTCACGCATGAGCGGTTTGCCTATGTCCGCTCGCTCTTGAATGTCGGGCCAGAGGCGATGCAGCAGCACATCCAGTCGCGCCTGCCTCCCGGCGCCATCCTGCTGAACCTGTTCGGCATGACGGAAGGGTCGGGCATCGTCACCTTCACGCCGTTCGACGCGCCGTTCGATGTGCGCGCCGTCACCAGCGGTATCGCGCCGGAAGGCGTTGAGGTGCGCGTGGCGAACCCGGAGAATTGCGAACCACTCCGTGCGGGTGAAGTCGGCGAAATCCAGTTTCGCGGGCCGAACGCTTTCAAGAGCTATTACAATGATCCCAAGGCGACCGCCGCCACGATCCTTGAGGGCGGCTGGGTGCGCACCGGCGACCGGGGTAGGCTCGACGCCAATGGCTATCTGACCTTCGCGGGCCGCTTGAAAGACATGATGAAGGTCGGCGGGGAGAATGTCGCGGCGGCCGAAGTCGAGGCCTATATCCAGAAGCTGCCGGGCGTGAAGCTGGTGCAGGTGATCGGCGTGCCCGATGACCGCATGGGCGAGGTTCCCTTCGCCTTTGTCGAGCGGACCACCGATGTCGATGGCGAAGCCCTGACGGAAGATGCGGTGATCGGCTTTTGCGAAGGCGCACTTGCCAAGTGGAAGATCCCGCGCGGGGTCGCCTTCCTGAAAGAGTGGCCGATGTCGGCCACCAAGATCCAGAAGTTCAAGCTGCCCGCATATCTGCCTGATACATGGAAGGCGCGAACCGAAGGAGAGAAGGCATGAGTGCCAGCCTCCTCGACTTCGCCGACAAGGATCCGTTCCCGTTCTACGAGGCTCTGCGCGCGCAAGGCTCCCCGCAGTGGGACGAGAAGGCCAAGGGCTGGCTGATCCTTGATTATGGCCAGTGCTGTGAATGCGAGCGCGACGAAAGCCGTTTCGGCAATGCCTATGTCCATGCCGATGCCACCTTGAAGGAGATCAAGGGCGGCGGTGCCAATGTGACGCTGAGCCAGGAGCCGGAGCACATGGCCCTGCGCAAGTTCCACCTGAAGCTCCTCTCGCCCAGCAGCGTGGAGCGGTATCGCACGGGCCATATCGTGCCGGTGATTGAGAGCCTGCTGGCGCGTGTAGAGGGCAGGGGGCGGTTCGATCTTTGCGCCGAAATCGGCGATCAGGTGCCGCCGCGCGTCATTTGCAGCCTTCTGGGCATGCCTTACGAGGATGACGAGGCGATGGCCCGTATCCTCCAGCTCAATGGTTGCATCGTCGATTACATCGCGTCGGGCTATCGCGATCCGGGTTTGCGCGATTCTGCGCTGGCGGCATCGAAGGAGCTGAACGCCACCCTTCTCCCCTATGTGCAGGCGCGCCGGGCAGAGCCGCATGACGATTTCATCAGCCGGGTGTGGCAGCAGGCGCCCGAGGCCGGTCTCGACCTCGACGATGCAGGCGTGCTCGGCCTGTGCCGCGAGCTGTATTTCGCAGGTTCCGATACCACGGTGCATGGCATCGCCAATCTGTTCTTCCTGTTGCTGACAGACGAGGCCCTGTTCGCGCGCGTGAAGGCGGAGCGTGGCAAGGCGCTCGCCCATGCGATCGAGGAGTCGCTGCGCCTGCTGAACGTGGTCCAGTTCCGCCACCGCATCTGCGTTGCTGATACCAAGGTTGGCGACAGGGAAATCAAGGTCGGCGATGCGATCTTCCTCGTCCATGCCGCCGCCAATCGCGATCCGTCCAACTATCCGCACCCCGCCAAGGTAGATCTTGAGCGCAAGGCGCCGAGCGATCACCTCGCCTTCGGCAAGGGCACCCGCGCCTGCGTGGGCGCTCAGCTCGCCCGCGTCGAAATGTTCGAGGTGGCCAGCCGCCTGCTCGACCGCTTCCCTGAAATGCGTCTCGATCCCGATGCGCCGCCGCCCAGCTTCGCCTCGCTGTTCATCCGCTCGATGCGGCCGCTCCACATCATCACAGGGAGATAGGGTTTGCCTGCAATCATCACGGGCGCGGCCAGCGGTATTGGCAGGGCTGTGGCCCGCAAGCTTGCCGGGAACGAGGCTGCCTCGCTGCTGCTGGTCGACCGCAATGGCCAGGGACTGGCCGAGCTTGCCGCCGAACTGGGCGACAAGGCCCACCTCGAACTGCTTGTTGCCGACATGGCCGAGCGTGCTTCGCCGCAACTGGCGGTAGAACGCTGCGTCGCGGCCTTTGGCGGGATTGACGCCATCGTCAGCAATGCAGGCGCGATGAAGGGCGCCCCGCTGGCCGATCTTTCGGACGAGGATTTCGACTATCTCTTTGCCATCAACACGAGGCCGACCTGGGCGCTCGGCAAGGCGGCCTATCCTTGGCTGAAGCAATCGCGCGGCGCGATTGTCGCCACCGCATCAATGGCCGCGGATCATCCGACCCCGCCGCTCGGCACCTATTCGGCCAGCAAGGCCGCGCTGGTCATGCTGGTGCGCCAGATGGCGATCGAATGGGGGCCGGACGGCATCCGCTGCAACTGCGTCTCGCCGGGACCGACGCTGACAGGCATGAACCCCGGCTATGCCGACCCCGAACGCCGCCGTGCACGCGAACAGGCGATGCCGCTGCGCAAGCTCGGAATGCCCGAAGACGTTGCCGAAACCATCTGTTTCCTCCTCAGCCCTGCCGCGGGCAACATCACCGCGCAAAACATCACGGTGGATGGCGGGCTGGGGCAGGCAACCATGGTGCTGAGCGGGGCGGGGACCGGCCAGCCACAAAAGGGCTGAGTTGCGTTCCCCGATCTGAATCACTAACAACCGATTGGTAGATTTTAGGAGTCTTTGATGTCCATCACCCGCTTCGGCGATGTTGAACTGCACCGCGCGGACCACGTCGCCACGCTGACGATTGATCGCCCGGACAAGCTCAATTCGGTCCAGTGGCGCTTCTGGAATGATTTGCAGGAAGCGCTCGCAACTTGCGAAAAAGACGGCGAAACCCGCTTCGTCATTCTCACTGGCGCAGGTGGCAAGGCGTTTTGCGCAGGCGGCGACATCGTCGAGTTTTCCGAGATGGCAGGACTGGATACGATGCGCGCCTTCCAGACCGATGCGATGGCCGGTTTCGCTGCCATCGAGCGCTCCCCGCTCACTGTCATGGCTGCGGTCAACGGGCTTGCCATGGGCGGCGGCTGCGAGCTGGCGCTGGCCTGCGACTTTGCGATTGCGTCTGACAATGCAAGCTTTGCCATGCCCGAAGCGCGGCTTGGCCTCGTCCCCGGCTTCGGCGCGATCCGCGCGCCCGACGCGATCGGCCGGGCGATGGCCAAGTTCATGGTGGCGACGGGCGAACGGATCAGCGCGCAGCGCGCCTATGAGGTTGGCCTCGTCCAGAAGGTGGTGCCGCAGGCCGATCTGATGGCGGAGGCGATGGCGCTGGCGACCCGCGCCGCAAGCTTCTCTCCGCTTGCACTCACCGTCGGCAAGAGACTGATGAACAGGCAGATGGACCAGGCATCCTTCGATTATTCGACCGAGGCGATCACCGTGCTGCAGGCCTCGCCTGAGCGCAACGCCGCCGTCGCAGCCTTTCTGGCCAACCAGAAGGCGAAGGGCTGATGTCCGAACCGACGATGGAAGCACGCATCGCAGAGCTTCGCCAGCGGCAGGAGCGCGCGCGCGAAATGGGCGGTGAGGAGGGCTTGAAGAAGCACCGCGCCTCAGGCCGCCTGCCGGTGCGCGAACGCGTTGACCTGTTGATCGACGAGGGAAGCTGGTTCGAGATCGCAGCGCTGGCCTTGCCTGAACTGCGCATCGCCAAGCATGTGCCGGGCGATGCCGTGGTGACAGGCTTTGCCAGGCTCGATGGCCGCAATGTCGGCGTGATCGGCATTGATTCTTCTGTGCTTGCCGGCACCACGGCGCCCGTTTCCATGCGCAAGCAGGGCCGGCTGATCGAGGTGGCGCAGAAGAACGGCTTTCCCATCGTGCTGTTGTGCGATGCCGATGGCGGCCGCATACCCGACGTGATGGGCTGGCGCTTCAGCCACTTGCCGCTGGATTTCAAAACTTTCCTCAAGCGCACCGATGGCGGCCCCATCGTGCCGCGCGCCGCCGCCGTGCTCGGCCCGTCCTATGGTGACAGCGCGCTCCATGCCTCCACCGCGCATTTCGTGGTGATGACCGCGACCAGTTCCATCGCCCTTGTCGGCCCCTCCATCGTGGAACAGGCAACCGGCGAGGTGCTGACCGACCGGGAACTCGGCGGGCCGGAAAAGGCGCTCGCCAACGGCAACGCGCATATGGTGGTGGAGACAGAAGCGGACGCGATGAACGCGATTGCCGCCTTCCTTTCCTTCCTGCCGTCGAACTCCAGCCTGCCCGCACCTCTCGCGCCTTCGCGCCCGCCGCGCGTCGCACCGGAGAAGCTCGACCAGATCGTGCCGCTCGGCCAGAAATCGGGCTACGACATGCGCCGGGTGATCGAGGCGATTGCCGACGAGGCGAGCATCCTGCCATGGGCGGACGACTGGGGCGGATCGCTCCTTACATGCCTTGCCCGTCTGGACGGCCAGCCGATCGGCATCGTCGCCAACCAGCCGATTGTGCGGGCAGGCGCGCTCGATGCCGCAGCGCTTACGAAGGAGCACGATTTCGTCGATCTGTGCGACACATTCAACATCCCGCTCCTGTTCCTCCATGACGTCCCCGGCCTGATGGTTGGCAGCGAGGCGGAGCGGACGGGCATCCTCAAGGCCTATGAAAAGCTCGCGCTGCGCATTTCCACGGCCGAGGTTCCCAAGCTCGGCGTGGTGATCCGAAAGGCCTATGGCGGCGGGCATTTCGCCATGGGCGGGCGGCCGCTGCACCCCGATTTCCTGTTCGCATGGCCCAGCGCCGAACTGGGCTTCATGGCGCCTGAAACCGGCGTGCGCACGGTCTATCGACGCAAGATCGACGATGCCTTTGCCGCAGGCGGGGCAGAGGCGCGCGACCGGCTGCTGGCCGAGCTTGAAGTCGAATGGACCGCCGAATCCGAACCATGGGAAGCTGCTGCGCATCTGGCGATAGACGATGTGATCGAACCGTCGCGCACCCGCGATATCCTCATCCAGGCGCTCAATTTCGCCTGGGGCGACATGCCGAGAGTCCGTCCATGAGCCGCACCCTGACCACAGCCGATGGCCCGCGCTTCCTCAAGCTGATGAAGCATTATTGCATCGACTATACGAACAGCCACGATCAAGCGGAAACCGCCGCGATCATGGAGCCTGACTACATGCTGCGCATGGGGCCGCATTTCGTCGAGGGCCGCGATACGCAATATCACGCCGCCACGGCCAAGCAGATGGAGCAGTTTCCCGGCCTGATGCTGACCGTCCACGAGATATGGACATCGGGCGAGCGGCTGATGATGCGCTTTTCCGAGCATGGCGCATCCTTGAAGCATGACGGCGCGCAATGCGCCTGGGGCGGGATTGGCCTTTATGAATGGAACGGCGAGAAGCTGGTGCGCAACCATGTCGAGCAGGATTATTTTTCGCGCGCCCAGCAATTGAAGCGGGGCAGCCCCAACCCGGTCGAAGGGCCAGCGGTCGCGCCGTGGGACGGCGAAGCAGAGGCGCCCGATGCAGCGGCGGTGGAAACGGTGCGCGCATGGCTTGAAAGCGGCGCGCTGGCCCGGACGCCGGGCGTGCTCTGCGACGATGCATGGACCGGCGCGCAAGTGGGCGAGGTGCTGGATCAGGGCGCAATCGAGATCAACGACCTCTTTTCCTGCGGGCCTCATGTCGGTTTCCACGCGGCTCAGCGCGGCACGGTGCGGGCCGATTTCGATCCGGCGCTGGCCGGCAAGCAAGGCGAGATGTTCATGGCGGGGATCGTCCATGTTGCCGATGGCAAGGTCGCTTCGGGCCGGATCATCCGCAACCGGCTCGATCTGCAGCGCCTGCTCACTCCGCGGCCGGCCTGACCATGGCGATTGGGTCCATCCTCATCGCCAACAGGGGCGAAATCGCGGTCCGTATCATCCGGGCCTGTCGCCTGTCAGGCATCCGTTCTATCGCCGTCCATAGCGAGGCTGACGAAGGCGCGCTGTGGACGCGGCTGGCAGACGAGGCGCATGGCATTGGCCCTGCGCCCGCAGGGCAATCCTATCTTGCCATCGACCGCATCGTCGCCACTGCGCTTGCTGCTGGCGCGGATGCGGTTCACCCCGGCTATGGCCTGCTCAGCGAAAGCCCCGAATTCGCGCAGGCGGTGGAGGATGCGGGGCTTGTGTTCATCGGGCCGTCGCCCGCATCCATCGCGCGGATGGGCGACAAGGTCTCCGCCCGCGCAGCCGCGATCGAGGCGGGCGTGCCGGTATTGCCGGGGTCCGACGGGCCGGTATCCGATCCGGCAGAAGCGCTGACCATTGCGCAAGGCATCGGCTGGCCCGTTGCGGTCAAGGCGAGCTTTGGCGGTGGCGGGCGCGGGATGCGCGTTGCGCGCGGGCCTGACGAGCTTGAACAGGCGATGGCGCAGGCGACGCGCGAGGCGGCAGCAGCCTTTGGGCGCGGCGAGATCTATCTCGAACGCTATCTTGACTGCCCGCGCCATGTCGAAGTGCAGGTGCTGGGCGATGCCCATGGCAATGTCATCCATCTGGGCGACCGCGATTGCTCGGTCCAGCGCCGCCACCAGAAGCTGATCGAGGAAGCGCCAGCGCCGGGCCTGCCGGACGAATTGCGCAGGCAGATCGCCAGTGCGGCGGTGGCGCTGGCGAGGCGCGAAGCCTATCGCGGCGCAGGCACGGTCGAGTTTCTTGTCGCTGGCGGGGAGTTCTTCTTCCTTGAGATGAACACGCGGTTGCAGGTGGAGCATGGCGTGACCGAACTGGTCACGGGCGTGGACATCGTTTGCGAGCAGATCCGCATTGCGCAAGGTGAACCGCTCGGCATTGCGCAGGAGGACATCCGCATCGATGGCAGCGCCATTCAGGCGCGGATCGCGGCGGAGGATGCGTGGGACAATTTCCGCCCGACGCCAGCCCCCATCGCAAGGCTCAGCCTGCCGACGGGGCCTTGGCTGCGGCTCGATTTCGGGGTCGAGGCGGGCGACGCCATCGCGCCGCATTATGATTCCATGTTCGGCAAGGTGCAGGCATGGGGGCCGCTGCGCGAGGATGCGCGGGGGCGCCTTGCCGCTGCGCTTGATGAATTGGCGGTAATCGGCCCCTCGACCACTGCGCCTTACCTGCGCCGCGTGCTTGACCAGCCCGAATTTGCGAGCGTCACGCATCACACGGCCTCGCTGGAAACGGATTGGCAGGCCCGCCTTCAGGGAGATCGTCCACAGCAGGCACCAGCAGCCCCGGTGGTGGCGGGCGAGGGAACACAGGCCGCCAGCCTTTCCCGCGTGGTTCGCGTGCCGTGGGGCGGCGGCCAGAGCACGATTGCGATTTACCGCAAGGGCGACGCTGCGACAGGGGAAGCTGCGCAACTGATGGCGAGCGGGGAAGCGATCCTTGCGAGCCTGGTGGAAGCTGGCCCCAATGTCGTTGCGCCGATGGATTGCGCGGTCGTCTCTGTCAGCGCCAGCGTGGGATCGCGCGTCGCGAAGGGCGACACGATCCTCATCCTGGAGGCGATGAAGATGGAAGTGACCATCGAAGCGCCGCATGATGGCACACTCGAGGCGGTTCATGTCACAGGCGGGGATACGGTACGATCGGGCGCGTTGCTGGCGGTGGTGGTGCCCGACTAGATCCCGCCGTGGACGTTGACGGTTTCGGCCGTCATGAAGCTTGCCGCATCGCTGGCGAGGAAGGCCACGACCTGCGCGATTTCCTCAGCCTCAGCGCCGCGCCCCATGGCGGTTGCCTGCAACAAGGCGCCGCGCACGGCATCCGGCAGGCGCTCGCCCATGCCTGCATTGACAAAGCCCGGCGCGACCGCGTTGATCCTGACACCCTTGGCCGCATAGAGCCGCGCCATGGTGCGGGTGAGGTTGATCACGCCCGCCTTAGAGGCACCATAGGCCGCCTGGCTTGATCCGCGTTCGCCCGCGATCGACGCCATGTTGACAATGGCGCCCTTGCCGCGCGCCGCCATGCTGTCTGCGGCCGCGCGTGACAGCAGCATGACAGCGGCCACATTGACAGTCAGCGTCATCATGATCTCGTCCGCGCTCAGCTCGGCAAAGCTGCCATCGCTGACATGGCCAGCATTGTTGACCAGCAAGGAAACGGGGCCGGCTTCGGCCTCTATCCGGGCATAGAGATGAGGGATTTCGGAGAGCGCCGAGAGGTCGAAGCGGTAATGGATGTCTGCAAGGCCGTGCTCGTCTTCCCGCAGGTCGATGCCGACGATACGATACCCCTCAACCCGCAGCCTGGCCGCAATCGCGCTGCCAATGCCCCCGCAGATGCCCGTGACAATGGATATGGGTCGTGCCGTATCGATCATGCTTATCCTCTGCTTTATGCGCGGTTGATATGTGCACCAGCCCGGGCAAGGGCGCAATCATCGCTGATATGCCATCGTCCGGGCGCAGCATGCTTGCAGGTCAACGCGCACTGCCGCATGAAGGCGCTCCATGGTCTTATCCCGATCCTGTCTGCCTGCCTTCATCCGCCTTGCGATCCTTGCCGCGAGCAGCCTTATTGTGTTTGCCACGGAAATAGACGCTGTGGCTGCCCCTGCCTCTCCCAGCCTTCCGGCGCGCAATGCCTCGCTTGAAGTGACCGTGAAGGGGGTCGGCAGCGACAAGGGTCAGGTCCGGCTGGCCATCTGTCCGGCCGAAAGCGGTTTTCCCGATTGCGGTGCCCGCGCGGTGAGGACAGCGGTGGTCGAGGTTCAGCACGGTCAGGCACGGGCCAGCTTTGCGCAATTGCCGCCGGGTCTCTATGCGGTCAGCGTCTTTCACGATGCCAATGGCAATGGTCGTCTGGACACATTCCTTGGGATCCCCCGCGAAGGATTCGGTTTTTCCCGCAATCCGAACCTGCGCACCAGGGCGCCCCGTTTCAGCGAGGCACAGATCCAGTTGAGCGATGCGAGCGCGATCGACATCAATCTGCGCTATATTCTCTGAGTGCGCCCCTCTTTCTTGATGATGGCTTTTGACGAACAAGCAGGCTAAGGGGCGCGCATCGACCTTGCCCGGCAGCGGCAGGCGACCCTTTTTACGGACAGGCTGACCTCGAGGCAGGCGGATATTCCGCCACGCCGCTTTTCGTGCCAGTCCAGAGTTTCGAGTAACTATGCCCTTTCCTTCGCTTCCCGAACCGATTGCACAAGCCCTTGCCGAGCAGGGCTATGCCGAGCCGACCCCGGTGCAGGCCGCCGTGCTGGCACCAGAGGCACAGGAGCGCGATCTTGTCGTTTCTGCCCAGACCGGATCGGGCAAGACGGTCGCCTTCGGTCTTGCCATGGCGGAAGAACTGCTGGCGGCGCGCGATGCGGCGGCAGGCGTGCGCATGCCCTTGGCGCTGGTCATTGCGCCCACCCGCGAGCTGGCCTTGCAGGTCAGCCGGGAACTGGTCTGGCTTTATGGCCGGGCTGGGCTGCATCTCACCACCTGCGTTGGCGGGATGGATGCCTCGCGCGAGCGGCGTGCGCTTTATCAGGGAACTCATGTGGTGGTGGGCACGCCCGGCCGCTTGCGCGACCATCTGGAACGCGGCGCGCTCGATCTCTCGGCTTTGCGCCATGTCGTGCTCGACGAGGCCGACGAAATGCTCGACATGGGCTTTCGCGAAGATCTGGAAGAGATTCTCGACGCCACCCCCGAAACCCGGCGCACGCTGCTGTTTTCGGCGACCATGCCAAAGCCCATCGTGGCGCTGGCGCGCCGCTATCAGCAAGATGCGCTAAGGATTTCGACCGTTGGCGAAAATCAGGGTCATGGCGATATTTCCTATCAGGCGGTGACCGTTGCGCCCGCCGATATCGAACATGCCGTGATCAATCTGCTCCGGTTTCACGAGGCGGAAACGGCGATCCTGTTTTGCGCCACGCGCGATAATGTGCGCCATCTCCATGCCACGCTGACCGAACGGGGCTTTGCCGCGGTGGCCTTGTCGGGCGAGCATAGCCAGAACGAGCGCAACAACGCGCTGCAGGCGCTGCGCGATGGGCGGGCGCGGATCTGCGTGGCAACCGATGTCGCCGCGCGCGGGATTGACGTGCCCTCGCTCAGCCTGGTGATTCATGTGGAAACACCGCGCGATGCCGAGGTTTTGCAACACCGTTCGGGTCGCACCGGGCGGGCGGGCCGCAAGGGTATCGCCGTGCTGGTGGTGCCTTATCCGCGCCGCCGCCGGGTGGAAGGCATGCTGCGCACGGCGCGGGTGGAGGCCGATTGGCTCGATGTGCCTTCGGCCGAGGCCATTCGCGAGTGCGACCGGGAGCGGTT
>CAZWEY010000043.1:0-14627 GCA_964632055.1 uncultured Sphingomonadaceae bacterium | reverse complement strand
TTGGCGCGCTTTCCTTCTGGCCGGATTTCTCCCCTTTGGCCGCGGCATCGCCGGCTCATCTGGAAAGCCCGGCGCGAGATGAATTTCGTAGCCAGATGATCCTTCCGCTTGCGCTTGGTGCCGATAGCGGGCGGCATATGGGGGCGACAGCGGCGGTGGTGCCCTTGAGAGCCGCGCCTGAACGCCCGCGCATCGAGATGGTGGCAACGCTCGCGCAAGGCGATGGGTTTGCGCGCATGTTGCAGCGCATAGGCGTGGGCGCTGGCGATGCCGAACGGGTGACGCAGCTGGTATCGGCTTCGGTCCCCCTGCAGGATATAGCGCCGGGCACGCGCATCGATCTCACGCTGGGCCAACGGCCTCAGCCCGGCGCGGCTCGCCCCCTGGAAGCGATGAAATTCCGCGCCCGCTTCGATCTGGAACTGGCTTTGGTGCGCAAGGGCGGCGCATTGGCGATCGATGCCAGACCCATCCCGGTCAGCACCACTCCGCTGCGCATTCGCGGCAAGGTGGGGGCCAGCCTTTATCGTTCGGCGCGCTCGGCCGGCGCGCCTGCCGGCGCAGTGCAGCAATATTTGCGCACGCTCGACCAGAAGATGCGGCTGGACAGCGATATTCTGCCGGACGACAATTTCGATATCATCCTCTCCTTCCGCCGCGCCGCTACCGGCGAAACCCAGGAGGGCGAGCTGATCTATGCCGGGCTGGAACGCGGCGGCAAGCCGCAGGCGCAATTGCTGCGTTGGGGCAAGGATGGACAGTTTCTGGAGGCATCTGGCGCGGGCGAACAGCGTGGCGGTTTCGTCACTCCGGTCAATGGCCGGATCACGTCGGGCTTCGGCATGCGCCGCCACCCGTTGCTGGGCTATACGCGCATGCATGCCGGGATCGATTTCGGCGCCGGTCATGGTTCGCCGATCTTTGCCGCCAGCGATGGCACCGTCTCCTTTGCGGGCTGGCATGGTGGGCATGGCAATTTCGTGCGGCTCAGCCATGGTGGCGGAATCGGCACTGGCTATGGCCATATGAGCCGCATCGCGGTCAGTTCGGGCGAGCAGGTGCGGGCTGGCCAGGTGATCGGCTATGTCGGATCAACTGGGCTGTCGACCGGGCCGCATCTGCATTACGAGGTCTATCGCAATGGCCGGGTGGTCAATCCCGCCTCGGTCCAGTTCACCATGCGCGCGCAGCTGGAAGGCGAAGAGCTGGAACGGTTCCGCGCCAGGCTGGGGGATCTGATGAAGCTGGGCGCAGGCGCATCTCCCACGTAATAGTCCCGGCAAATAGCAGGCCTCGCGTTGTTTCTGTTCGGTTGAAGCGCGCCGCGATTTGCGGCAGGGAGGGCCAATGGACGCCCGCTATCCCGCTCTCCGCCTGCGACGCACCCGCTCCACCGCATGGAGCCGCGCTTTGCATCGCGAAACGGTGCTGACGCCCGCCAATCTCATCTGGCCTCTCTTCGTCACCGAAGGCCGCGCGGTGGAAGAGCCCATCGCTTCGCTGCCGGGCGTATCGCGCTGGTCGGTGGACGGCATCGTGGCGCGTGCCCGGGAGGCTGTTGCACAGGGTATCCCGTGCATCGCCCTGTTTCCCAATACCCAGCCAGACCGGCGCAGCGACGATGGCAAAGAGGCACTCAATCCCGACAACCTGATGTGCCGGGCCATCAAGGCCATCAAGGATGCCTGCGGCAATGACCTCGGCGTACTGACCGATGTGGCGCTCGACCCCTATACCGCGCATGGGCAGGACGGGCTGGTGGATGACGCAGGCTATGTCCTCAATGACGTCACGGTGTCAGTTCTGGTGGAGCAGAGCCTGAACCAGGTGCGGGCAGGGGCGGACATCATCGCGCCGTCGGACATGATGGACGGGCGCATCGGAGCGATCCGCGCGGCGCTTGAGGCGGGTGGGCACCACAATGTCCAGATCATGAGCTATGCGGCCAAATATGCTTCCGCCTTCTATGGCCCGTTCCGCGATGCGGTGGGTTCGCGAGGGCTGTTGAAGGGCGACAAGAAGACCTACCAGATGGACCCTGCCAACCGGGAGGAGGCGCTGAGAGAAGTGGCGCTCGATCTGGCAGAGGGCGCGGACAGCGTGATGGTAAAGCCCGGCCTGCCTTATCTCGACATCGTGGCGCTCGTGAAGCAACGCTTTGAAGTGCCGGTCTTTGCCTATCAGGTGAGCGGCGAATATGCGATGATCGAGGCAGCCGCTGCCGCAGGCGCGGGTAATCGCGAGGCGCTGGTCATGGAAACGCTGCTGGCTTTCCGCCGTGCCGGTTGTTCCGGCATCCTTACGTATCACGCGCCGCTGGCTGCGCGTTTGCTCGGAGCATGACCATGAGTGCAAGCCGTCCTGACGTCACCATCGTCACTCTCAATGGCAAAACCCCGCGCATCCACGATAGCGCCTTCATCGCGCCCGGTTGCCGGATCATCGGCGATGTCGAGATCGGGCCCGATTCCAGCATCTGGTACAATTGCGTCCTGCGCGGTGATGTGAACCGCATCGTCATCGGCGCGCGCACCAATGTGCAGGATGGCACGGTGATTCATTGCGACAGCCCCAAGCCGGGAACAGGCGGGCCGGGATCGCCCACCATTATCGGTGATGATGTGCTGATCGGCCATCTCGCGATGGTGCACGGGACAATTCTGGAGGACCGGGCCTTTGTGGGGCTCGGCGCGATTGTCATGGACCAGTGCCGCATCGAATCGGACGGGATGCTGGCGGCCGGTGCGATGCTGACGCCGGGCAAGACCCTGCCTTCGCGCCAGCTATGGGCTGGACGCCCCGCGAAATATGTCCGCGATCTGACGGACGCGGCGCTGGCCGAGATGCAGATGGGCGTTGCGGGCTATGTCGAGAACGGGCGCCTGCATGGCGCGGCCCAAGGTTGAATTCCCGCCGGCAGAGGCGATTCGCGCCCTTGCCGATGGGGAGGGGCGGCTGGCCCTGCGCGTCACCCCCGGCGGGCGGGCTGAAACGCTGGAGATCGCAGGCGGCAAATTGCAGGTGAAGGTCCGCACCAAACCGGAAGACGGCAAGGCCAATGCAGCGGTGCTGGAGTTGCTGGCCGATGCGCTGGGCGTTGCGCCGTCTCGCATTCGCTTGTTGCGCGGCGCAACTTCGCGCGAGAAACTGGTGCAATTGCCGCCAGCCTAATCAAGTGTCCTGACAAGCCGCCAGGCGGCAAGGGTCAGCAGGCCCGCCCAGCACGCTGCCAGGCCCAGGGCTATGTGTGGCGCATCAACGCCGGCCCATGCACCCAGAAATGCACCCGAAGCGAGGCTCGACCACAAGACAAGCTGCGCCCATGCGGCTGATCCGGGGCGTTGACCGCAAAGGACCGCGCCAATTGCCTCGCCCAGCCGGACAAGTGCGCCGGTCATGTAGGTGACGCCCACTGCAACACTGCCATCGCGCTGAAAACTTGTGTTGATCGCCCCCATCGCGATGACCAGTACGCCAAGTGATGCACCGGTCGAGCCGGACCAGCGCAGCAGCCCTGCCATGGCGAGGGCGATAGCCACCGCACCGAATACCGCAGGTTTTCGATGCATGCCCGCCTTTTGCGCGATTACGGTTCCTGCAGCTACACCGGAGATGAACCCTGCGATCAGCAGGGCAGGAAGCACGGCTGTCAGGGGCTGCGTTGCCAGATCGACGGCAAGCCGGGTGGTGTTGCCCGACATGAAGGACACGAAATAGCCGTTCGCAGAGAGGAACCCGACCGCATCGACAAAACCCGCAAGGCTCGCAGCGGCAAAGGCCAGCATGCGTCTTTGCCTGTCGAGGCGATCCATCTTCGCTCAGGCCGACCAGACAGGCACTAGCGGGGCGATCAGTCGCGCCCCATGCTGCGGGCCAGATTGCCCAGAGTGTCTGCCATGGCCTTGCCCAGCTGTTTGTGGTCCGGCCCACATTCCTCGATCGCGCGGGTCATCGCGTCGGCCCATTGCTCGCCTGATTGCTTGCTCATGCTGACATGTTTGTGCGCGCTGTTCATGCATTTGCCGGGATTGTTGTCGAACCAGTCGCGCGGACCGCCCGACCAGCCGGAAAGGAAGCTCGCCAGCGATTCGCGCATGGGCGCAAGGTCTGCTGCATGAAGCGCGCGTAACTCGGCATAGGCCGGATCACTGTCCATAAGGTCGTAGAAACGATTGACGATCCGGTCGAGGACCGGGCGTCCGCCCAGCAAATCATAGGGCGTCTGAGGTGTGTCAGTGGCTTGGGTCGCCATATCTTGATACTCCGGCTCGGATGGTGCCGAGGCTGGCAATGTCACCGCCCGCCGACAAGCGCCTTGATCCAGCGCAAATCCGCAACCCTTGGGGATGGCGGATTTTTCCGGCTTAGTCTGCGCTGCTTTCCGGTTGTTCCTTGGGCTTGCGGCCCGCAGGCTTCTTCGGCGCCTTGGCTTTCACGACCTTGGGCGCGGCAGGGGTCAGTTCAAAGGCGAGGCCTTCGTCCTTGACGCTGACATGGACCTCGCCGCCCTGCGCCAGCTTGCCGAACAGCAGCTCCTCGGCCAGCGGCTGCTTGACCTTTTCCTGAATAAGCCGCGCCATTGGCCGCGCGCCATAGAGCTTGTCGTAGCCGCGCCTGGCCAGCCAGCCGCGTGCGTCGCTGTCGAACTGGATGTGGACGTTCTGTTCGGCGAGCTGCAATTCGAGCTGGAGGATGAACTTGTCCACCACCCGGCTGATGACCTCGGTCGGCAGGTAAGTGAAGGGCACGATCGCATCCAGCCGGTTGCGGAATTCGGGCGTGAACATCTTTTTCACCGCCTCGTCGCCCGCATCTTCCTTGGACACATCGCCAAAACCGATGCCCTGGCGCGCCATGTCGGAGGCGCCGGCATTGGTGGTCATGATCAGGACGACATTGCGGAAATCGACCGTCTTGCCGTGATGATCGGTCAACCGGCCATGGTCCATCACCTGCAGCAGGATGTTGAACAGGTCGGGGTGAGCCTTCTCGATTTCATCGAGCAACAGAACGCAATGGGGCTGCTGGTCGATCGCGTCGGTCAGCAGGCCGCCCTGGTCGAAGCCGACATAGCCCGGAGGCGCACCGATCAGGCGCGAGACCGAGTGCCGCTCCATATATTCCGACATATCGAAACGTTGCAGCGGGATGCCCATGATGCTGGCAAGCTGGCGGGCGACTTCCGTCTTGCCGACGCCGGTAGGGCCGGAGAACAGGAAGCTGCCGATCGGCTTGTCCGGGTCGCGCAGCCGCGCGCGCGAGAGTTTCATTGCCGAGGACAGCACCTCGATCGCCTTGTCCTGGCCATAGACCACGCGCTTCAGATCGCGTTCGAGATGTTCGAGCGCCTTCTTGTCATCCTTGCTCACCGATTTGGGCGGGATACGCGCCATGGTCGCGATCACGGCCTCGATCTCGCGCGCGGTGATGGTCTTCTTGCGGCGCGAAGGCGGCACCAGCATCTGCATCGCGCCGACCTCGTCGATCACGTCGATCGCCTTGTCGGGCAGTTTACGGTCATTGATATAACGCGCGGAAAGCTCGACCGCGGTCCGAATCGCATCGGGCGTGTATTTGACCTTGTGATGTTCCTCGAAGGCGGAGCGCAGGCCCTTCAGGATCTTGATTGTATCTTCCACGGTCGGCTCGTTCACGTCGATTTTCTGGAACCGGCGCAGCAGCGCGCGGTCCTTCTCGAAATGGTTGCGGAACTCCTTGTAAGTGGTCGAGCCGATGCAGCGGATCGCGCCCGATGACAGCGCGGGTTTCAACAGGTTCGACGCATCCATCGCTCCGCCGCTGGTCGCGCCAGCGCCGATTACCGTGTGAATTTCATCAATAAAAAGAACGGCTTCCGGCATTTTTTCGAGTTCGCTCACGACTTGTTTCAGCCGTTCCTCGAAATCGCCGCGATAGCGGGTTCCGGCGAGCAGGCTGCCCATGTCGAGCGAATAGATGACAGCATCCGACAGCACCTCAGGCACATCGCCTTCCACGATCTTGCGGGCCAGACCTTCGGCGATGGCGGTCTTGCCGACGCCGGGATCGCCCACATAGAGCGGATTGTTCTTGGAGCGGCGGCACAGGATCTGGATGGTGCGATCGACCTCGGGGCCGCGCCCGATCAGCGGGTCGATCTTGCCGTCAAGCGCGCGCTGGTTGAGATTGACGCAGAACTGGTCAAGCGCGGTTTCCTTGCCGCCGCCCTTGCTTTCCGACTTCTCCTCTTTCTCCGGGTGGCTCTCGCTGCCTTGCGGGGCGGAACGATTTTCGAGCTGGCGCCCGCCCTTGCCGATGCCATGGCTGATGAAGCTGACCGCATCGAGCCTGCTCATATCCTGCTGTTGCAGGAAATAGACGGCATAGCTGTCGCGCTCGGAGAACAGGGCGACCAGCACATTGGCGCCTGTCACCGTGTCCTTGCCGGATGACTGGACATGAAGGATTGCTCGCTGGATGACGCGCTGGAAGCCTGCGGTTGGCTGAGGGTCGGCACGGTCTTCTGTCTTGAGCGCCTGATATTCCTGATCGAGATATTGCCGCACCGCATCGCCCAGGTCCGAAAGGTCGACGCCGCAGGCGGTCATCACTTCCGCGGCGTCAGAGTCATCGATCAGCGCCAGCAGGAGATGTTCCAGCGTGGCATATTCATGGCTTCGTTCCGACGCATGGTTCAGCGCATTGTGGAGGGTCTTTTCAAGGCTTTGAGCAAAACTCGGCATGGTCAGACTTTCGCCAGAGGAGGGCAGGCCGCAGCCGGAAAGGCCGCGGAAAAACATGATACTTCGTCCATATGGGGAGTGAAGCGCGCCAGCAAAAGGGGCCAAAGGTGCAGCCGGGCTTTCATCCATCGCCCCTGGGGCGGAACAGGGCAGCTGCGGCTTCCATATGTGCCGATGCCTTTTCGCGATGGGCCTTTACCCGGATGATTTCCTTTTCGAGCAGGGCGATGCGCTGGTCGAGTTCGTCGCGCGAATAGGGCTCCAGGCTCTCGACAGAGAGTTTGGCGGCTGCATCGCCGCGGGGTCTGGGGCGATCGTCATCTTCCATATCCTTCAACATTCCAACAGCTGGTGGCGCTGTCAACGCCGCATTGCAGCCATCTTGTGGAAGCCATGGGCATTTTCCAGCGTGACTCATGCGCCATTTGTCTTGCCCAAAGCCGAGCCTTGGCCTACATCATGTCCAGCACGGCCGCTCCGCAAGGGGCGGCCCTTATCGTTTCTGCCGGAGATTTACCGTGACCCAGCCAACCCCGCTGATGCCCCATGCAACGGCATCCTGGCTTGTCGACAACACCGCCTTGTCGTTCGAACAGATCGCCGAATTCTGCGGCCTGCATATCCTCGAAGTGCAGGCGATGGCCGACGATCTGGCCAGCAGCAAATATACCGGGCGCGATCCGGTCCATTCGGGCGAGCTGACTCATGAGGAAATCGAGCGCGGTCAGGCCGATCCGGAATACCGGCTGATCATGCAGAAGGCGCCGGTTTCGGTCAGCCGCACCAAGGGCCCGCGTTATACGCCGGTTTCCAAGCGGCAGGACAAGCCTGATGGCATCGCCTGGATCGTGCGCAATCATCCGGAGATTTCCGATGCCCAGATCGGCAAGCTGATCGGCACCACCCGCAACACCATCGCCGCCGTGCGCGAGCGCAGCCACTGGAACATCCAGAACATCCAGCCCAAGGATCCGGTGACGCTGGGCCTTTGTTCGCAGCGCGAGCTGGATGCGGTCGTTGCCAAGGCTGCCAAGAAGGCCGGCCTGGCCGAAGGCGGCGCAGGAGACGAGCAGCTGGGCGACGACAAGCGCGCCCTGATCGACGAATTGCGCGCCGAGCGCGAAGCTGCGGCCAAGGGCGCGGTGGAAGCGGCGCAGGAAGCCGAAGCCGCCGCCTGGCTCGAAGCCAAACGCGCGGCCGAAGCCGCTGGCGAGGAAGCCGGACTTCCGGGTGGCGAAGACTGATTGTCTGCTTGCTTTATTAGGCACTTGCCGAAAGGCGAGAATGTCCCCACCTTGCTCTTATGGAGAGAGGGACCGACAGATCAGGGCCTGACGCCGGGCGCCCTTCGGCAGGGGCGGGCTCCTACCTGCATCCCGCTGACCGGCATGCAGAGTTTGCTCCGCTTGCGCTGCCCGAACTGCTGGAACAGCAGGCGGCCGCTCATCCCGATGCGCCTCTGGTCGATTTTTTCGGTCGGCGCTTCTCCTATGCATGGATTCTGAGCGAGGCGAAGCGCTTTGCCGCCGGTCTGCAGCAACGCGGCGTCGCCAAAGGCGACCGGGTCGGTCTGTTTCTGCCCAATGTGCCGGTCTATCCCGTCGCTTATTTCGGCGCGCTGATCGCGGGCGCGACAGTGGTCAATTTCTCGCCGCTCTACAGCGCCGAGGAACTGGAAGAACAGGTCGAGGATTCGGGCACGAAACTGCTGGTGACGATCGATCTTGCGGCCTTGCTGCCAACCGCGATCGAAGTTCTGGAAGGCTCCTCGCTCGAAAGGCTGGTGGTAGCGCGGCTGGGCGATCAGCTGCCCTTGCTCAAGCGCTGGCTGCTGGCGATTGCCGGGCGCAGCCAGCTGACAGCCTTGCCGCGCCGCGCCGATGTGATTGCATGGAGCGACTGTCTTGGCGATGCTGCGCCCGTTCCTGTTGCCTGCGACCCTGCAAGCGATATCGCCCTTCTGCAATATACCGGCGGGACCACCGGCACGCCCAAGGGGGCGATGCTCAGCCACCAGAACCTCACCGCCAATGCCCGGCAGGTCCGCGCGATCGATCCGGATCGCGACCGGCGCGATGTGGTGCTGGGCGTGCTGCCGCTGTTTCATGTCTTTGCGAATACTTGCGTGATGAACCGCACCATCGCCAATGGCGGCTGCATGGTGCTCTTGCCGCGCTTCGATGCCGCCCAGACGCTGGCCACGATTGCCCGGACCCGGCCCACATCGCTGTTTGCGGTGCCGACCATGTATCAGGCGCTGATCGATCATCCGCGCTGCGCGTCGACCGATTTTTCTTCGCTGCGAGAGACCATATCGGGCGGTGCGCCTTTGCCCCTGCCGCTGAAGAAGCAGTTCGAACAGGCCACCGGGGTCAGGGTCATCGAAGGCTATGGGCTGACCGAGGCAAGCGGGGTGGTGAGCAGCAATCCGCTGGAGGCGCAAGGCCGGCCCGGCACTATCGGCCAGCCCTTGCCCGCGACACAAGTGAAGCTGCTCGACAAGGAAGACCCCACAAGAGAGGCTCCGGCAGGAGAGCCGGGAGAACTGGTGCTGCGCGGGCCGCAGGTGATGGCGGGATACTGGAACCGGCCCGAAGCCGATGCCAAGGTATTTGTCGAGGGCGGCTGGCTTAGAACAGGCGATATTGCCGTGATCGAAGAGGATGGCTTCATCCGCATCGTCGACCGCAGCAAGGACATGATATCGGTGGGGGGGTTCAAGGTCTTTCCCAGCCGCATCGAACATGTTCTGCTCGAACATCCCTCGGTCAGGGAAGCGCTGGTGATCGGGGTGCCTGACGATTATCTGGGCGAGGTGCCGCGCGCTTATGTGGTGTTGAAGGACGGCTCGGCACTAGATGGTGGCGAGCTGGCCGAATGGCTGACCCCCCATATCGGCAAACATGAAAGGGTCGGCGAAGTGGTTATTCGCTCATCCCTGCCCAAGACGATGATCGGCAAGCTCGACCGCAAGGCGCTCAGAGCCGAGGTTCTGGGCGGGTGAGCCTTTTAATTGGCGAGCGTCAGCAGCGGTTCGCCTGTCTCGTCTGCTTCTTCGGAAGGCGGGGCCGCGCGGGGCGCAAACCTGCCTGAAACCTGCGCACCCTGTTCGATCGTCAGCGCGTCATAATGGACATCGCCCTCGATCTGGGCCGTCTTCAGGATCACGAGTTCCTTGGCGGCAATGGTGCCGCGGACATGACCTGCCAGACGAAGGGCCTGCGCCGTGATCGACCCGGTGATCCGGCTGCCTTCGCCCTGCACGAGCGAGGCGCAGCTGATATCCCCTTCAACCGCGCCATCGATATGCAGATCGGCCGAGGCGCTGATATCGCCTTTGATCGAAACATCCGGCCCAAGGACCGAGAAGGTGGAGGAAGAACCGGCCACAGGCTTAGCCGCGAGCACCCGGTTCGCCGGAGCGGGCTTCTTCGAGAACATGGCGTGCTGACTCCAGGAAAGGACGGGGATTGACCGCACGATCATGGATGCGGACTTCGAAATGGAGGTGCGGCCCGGTGGAGCGGCCGGAATTGCCGATGGCGGCGATGACATCGCCTGCCGAAACCTTCTGTCCGAGCGATGCGCTGAAACGCGAAAGGTGAGCGTAGCGGGTCATCAACCCGTTGCCATGGCTGATTTCGAGGCAGTTGCCATAGCCGGATTTGCGACCGGCAAAGCTGACAACGCCTTGCGCTGCTGCATGGACAGGCGCGCCGATCGGCCCGCGGAAATCAAGCCCGGCATGCATTGCGCCACCGCCCGTGAAGGGGTCGCGGCGATAACCGAAGCCAGAAGAGATGAAATCGTAATTGGCGGGCATGAATTGCGGAATGCTGTTCAGCCCGCGCTCCAGAGCCTCCATGCGGGCGAGGCTGAGGCCAAGCCGTTCGAAGCGCTGGTCAAGCGGATCGTTGCGTCCGGCAAAGGGGCGCAGCAACGGGCCGCCCTGCGCGTCGCTGCGCAGCAGCATCTGGCGCGGATCGAGCCCCAGCTTGCGGATCGCAGAGGCGGCCTTTTCGGCGCGGCGATCGGCATAGCGGGTCAGCTTCTCGGCAAAGGCCAGCTGGCGCGCTTCGATCCGGGCGAGTTCTGCGGCTTCGGGGATCGCGGCACTGACCTTGGAGATGGTCTTGTCTGCTTCGGTCGAACTGTCGGAGACGGTTTCATGCGATTTGGCATCTTCGGGCAGGCTGTCGACCATGTCTTCGATGAAATCCTGCCGCTTCTTCAGGTCCCGCGCCACGGCACCGATATCGTCGCGATAGGTGGCCACCCGGCTTTCGGCTGAAACGATCTTTGCTTCGCGTTCGAGCAGGGCTTCGCGTTCTGAGCTGGCGCTCCACTGGCTGATCGCCATGGCGCCCATCGAGCCGACATAGGCCAGGGCCACCGCGCAGGCGCCCGCCGCAGCACCGGCCTGAACGCGAGAGCTGAGGCGGATGAAGCGCACCTGTCCTTGCGAGCGCATGAAGAACTCGCGATCGGGAAACAGGCCGTCCAGCCAGCGCCAGGCGCGTTGGATCGAGCGAATCAGAAAAATGGAGAAACCCCCTCTTTATTCTGCCTTCCAAGGCAGGCGCGCGGCTAGCAAGGCCTGACGCAAGAGTCCAAATTCAGCTTGGGCGAGCGGGGCGAGTCGAGCCAGACTCAGGACGAACGGTTGTCTTATGCCCGACTCGCGATGGAGGCAGGAGCGATTATCCGCTTGCGAAAACACAGGATTCGCGAATCGGGGGCTGCTTTGTGGCGCAATCCGATTGCCAGCCTGACAAGCTGCACGAGCGGTGCTAGGCAGCTTCCATGAGCAAACAGACTACTGCCGCCGCGACTGAGCAGGCCCCGCAATTGATAGACCGGCTGGCGCGCGCTGGCCGCAGTGCCCAGCGTGTGCTGGCAAGGCTCGACGATGCGCAGAAATCGGCCGCGCTGCATCATGCTGCCGCCGCCCTGCGCCGCCACGAAAGCGCCATTCTCGAAGCCAATGCGCGTGATGTGGCAGCGGGCGAACTAAACGGGCTGACCTCGGCCATGCTTGACCGGCTGAGGCTTGATTCTCGCAGGCTTGCCGGAATCGCCGATGCGGTGGACGCTGTGGCCGATCTGCCCGATCCGGTTGGCCAGGTGATCGACAGCAGCGAAAGACCCAACGGGCTCAGGCTTTCAAGGGTGCGCGTGCCGATCGGCCTGATCGGCATCATCTATGAAAGCCGACCCAATGTCACGGCGGATGCCGCGGCGCTCTGCGTGCGGGCGGGCAATGCGGCTTTGTTGCGCGGGGGCAGCGAGGCGGTTCATTCCAACCGGGCGATCCATCGCGCGCTGGTCGAAGGGCTGGGCGAAGCAGGCGTTCCGGCCGATGCAGTGCAGCTGATACCCACGCAGGACCGCGAGGCGGTGGGCGCCATGCTGCAGGCAGCAGGCCTGATAGACATGATCGTGCCGCGCGGCGGCAAGAGCCTTGTGGCGCGGGTGCAGGCGGATGCCCGTGTGCCGGTGCTCGCTCATCTCGACGGGATCTGCCACACCTATATCCATGCCGCCGCCGATCCGGAGATGGCGCGCGCCGTCGCGCTCAACGCCAAGATGCGGCGCACCGGCATTTGCGGAGCAATGGAAACGCTATTGCTGGATTCCGGTTTTGCAGGCTCCGCCGCGATCGTTTCCAGCCTGATCGAGGCTGGTTGCGAGCTGCGCGGAGATGGCCGCGCCCGCGCGCTCGACCCGCGCATCGGCCCGGCCAGCGCCAATGACTGGGATACCGAATATCTCGAAGCCATCCTGTCTGTGGCCGTGGTCGACGGGCTGGACGAAGCGCTGGAGCATATCGCCCGCCATTCCTCGCATCACACCGACGCGATCGTGACTGATGACGATGCAGCAGCGGAGCGCTTTCTGGCCGAAGTGGACAGCGCCATCGTCATGGTCAATGCATCCAGCCAGTTCGCCGATGGCGGCGAGTTCGGCCTTGGTGCGGAGATCGGCATAGCGACAGGGCGGCTTCATGCGCGCGGGCCGGTGGCGCTCGAAGGGCTTACGACCTATAAATGGCAGGTGCGCGGCACCGGGCAGACCCGGCCCTGAACAAGCGCGGGCAAGGACGGCGGCCTGCCGGGCCAACCGGGCTGCTGGGAGGCAGTTTCAACCCCGCCCATGGCGGTCATCGGCGGGTCAGCCTTTTTGCCATTGCCGCCCTTGGGCTGGACGAGATGTGGTGGCTGGTATCGCCGGGCAACCCGCTCAAACCGCGCGCAGGCATGGCCCCGCTGTCAGCGCGCTATGCCAGTGCGCTCGCCCAGTCTCGTCGCGCACCTGTCCGGGTCAGCGCGCTGGAGCGGAAACTTGCCTCCCCCTATACGATCGACACGCTGCGGGCGATCAGGCGCCGCTGGCCCCGGCGCCGTTTCGTCTGGTTGATGGGGGCTGACAATCTGGCGCAATTTTACCGCTGGAAACAATGGCGCGCCATCGCGCGCATGATGCCGATTGCGGTTATCGCGCGTCCGGGGTATGATGCAGGAGCCATCGCAAGCCCCGCGATGACCTGGCTGCGGAAATATCGCATGGATGCAGCCCGTTTCCGCAACCGGGGCGAATGGAGCGCACCGGCGCTGATAGAACTGCGTTTCGATCCTGATCACCGATCGGCCACCGCGCTGCGCCGCGCCGATCCGCTCTGGGCTGACCGCTTTGCGGCTCACAGCCTGAGGGACCAGGTCACGCATCACCCCATCATCCCCGTTTCCGTTGGAAAGGCTTCGTTTTGAGGCAGCTTCTCCCCGGATTTCATCCCTTCGCACCCGCCAGGAGTTTTGTTCGTCGCGATGACCAGTGTGCAAGCCAATCCGGCCATGACCGGTAGCCCCGTTCCTCCGCTTCCCTCGGCCGGGGAGGCTGCCTTGCAGGCGGAACCCGGCTCTCTGCACGCCTTGGTGCTGGCCTCGCTCGATGATGACCAGGCCCAGGAGATGATCTCGATTCCGCTGGCCGGAAAATCAAGCATTGCCGATCATATGGTGATCGCTTCGGGCCGTTCCACACGGCAGGTGGCCGCCATGGCCCAGAAGCTGGCCGAGCGGATCAAGCAGGGCGGCTTCGGCAATGTCCGGATCGAAGGCTTGCCGGCGGCCGATTGGGTGTTGATCGATGCGGGCGATGTGATCGTCCACCTGTTCCGCCCCGAAGTGCGCAGTTTCTACAACCTCGAACGCATGTGGGGCTTTGGCGAATCCGGAGACTGACGGCGCAAAGGCGCATGGCTTGCGGTCTTGGACATGACGGACATGAGGGTGCATAGATCAGCCCATGCGACTTCATGTCATCGCCCGCGGCAAGATTGGCCGCTCGCCCGAAGCAGAGCTGGTTACCCGCTATGAAAAGCGCATCACCTGGCCTTTCCGGCTGACCGAACTGCCCGATCGCGGGGGTGTTGCGCCAGAGCCTCATGCTCATTCGCGAACGGTTCTGCTCGATGAGCGCGGCAAGCAGCTTTCCTCGGCCGAACTGGCGACCATTCTGGAGCAATGGCGCGATGCAGGGGTGCGGGAGGCGCGCTTCCTGATCGGCGCTGCCGACGGCCATGGCGAAGATGAGCGGGAAGGCGCCGATCTCCTGCTGGCTTTCGGGCAGGCGACATGGCCGCATCTGCTAGCGCGCGCCATGCTGATGGAACAGCTCTATCGCGCCACCAGCATACTTGCGGGCCATCCCTATCATCGGGCAGGATAAGGCGCTGTCATGACGTCACTTTTCCGCCCGATCCGATTTGCCTCTGCTGTGGCAGCTTGCTTGGCGGCACTCGTCGCATCGGGCGCACCGGCGCAGCGCAGCTTGCCGACGGCGGCACCCTATGCCGACAGTGCCGATGCGCGGGCCGCCATGCTGCGCGCGCAAGCCCAGCAGAAA
>CAZWEY010000042.1:0-14660 GCA_964632055.1 uncultured Sphingomonadaceae bacterium | reverse complement strand
GCCCCCGGCAGGAACAGCCGCAGCCCTGCCCGCATAGCCGCCACCGGCAGCACCCGGCATGGCCCCGGCCTTGTCTTTCAATTCATTGACGATGCGGCCCGCCAGTTTCGGCCCCACCCCGTTGGCGCGGGCGACCATGGCCGCATCGCCGCGCGCGCAGGCATCGCGCAGCTCCGCTGTGTCGAGAGCCGAGAGGATCGCCAGGCCAACCTTGGAGCCGACGCCCTGCACCTGCGTCAGCAGGCGGAACCATTCCCGCTCCGCACTGGTGGCAAAGCCAAGCAGGCGCAGGTCGTTTTCGCTCACCTGCAGATCGGTAAAGACGGTGCAGGCCTCGCCCCGCTCTCCCAGAGCGGCGAGGGTGCGGGCCGAACAATGGACCAGGTAACCGACGCCGGAAACGTCGATCACCGCCCAGTCTTCCCCGGTTTCGTCCAGCAGGCCCTTCAGCTTTGCGATCATGTTTTGTTCCTGCCTCAATTCCGTCCGCTTGGCTAGAGCAATATGGACAGCAGCCCACAGTTGCGACATGGAGCGGGCTTATGAGTGTCAACACATCCGGACGCGTGCTTCGTTTCACCACCTGGGGCGAGAGCCATGGGCCTGCGCTGGGCGCGGTGGTCGACGGCTGCCCTCCGGGTCTGGCCATCAGCGAGGAGGTGATCCAGCCTTTCCTCGATGCGCGCCGTCCCGGGCAATCCCGCTTCACCACTCAGCGGCAGGAACCGGACCAGGTCCGCATCCTTTCCGGCGTATTCGAAGGGCGCACCACCGGCACACCGATCAGCCTGATGATCGAAAATGTCGACCAGCGCTCCAAGGATTATTCGCAAGTGGCGCTCGCCTATCGCCCCGGCCATGCCGATTATGCCTATGACGCCAAATATGGTTTTCGCGACTACCGCGGCGGCGGGCGCTCCTCTGCGCGCGAGACGGCAGCGCGGGTGGCGGCGGGCGGTGTGGCGCGGCTGGTGATCCCGGAAGTAACGATCACGGCCTATGTCACCGAAATCGGCGGCGACCCGATCGACCGAGACAATTTCGACGCGAGCGAGATCGCGCGCAACCCCTTCTTCTGCCCCGATGCGGCGGCTGCGGCGCGGTGGGAAAAGCTGGTGAACGAGGCGAGGCTGGCGGGTTCCTCGCTGGGCGCGGTGGTGGAATGCGTGGCAAGCGGCGTTCCTGCCGGATGGGGCGCACCGCTTTATGGCAAGCTCGACGCCGATCTTGCGGCGGCGATGATGAGCATCAATGCGGTTAAGGGTGTGGAGATCGGCGATGGCTTTGCCGCCGCGCGCCTGACAGGCGAGCAGAACGCCGACCGGATGCGGCCTGGCAATGAGGCCGGCCCGCTGTTCCTCGACAATCATGCAGGCGGCATTGCTGGCGGCATTTCCACCGGGCAACCGGTGGTCGTGCGCGTGGCCTTCAAGCCGACCAGTTCGATCCTGACGCCGGTCGAAACCATCACGCGCGAGGGCAAGGCATCCGAAATCTTCACCAAGGGCCGGCATGATCCCTGCGTCGGCATCAGGGGCGCGCCAGTGGTGGAAGCGATGATGGCGCTTTGCCTGGCCGATCACAAGCTGCTGCACCGCGCCCAGTGCGGCTAGCTTAGCGCGACCGTTTCATGATCAGGTAAAGCGCACCATCGCCGCCATGCTTGCGATGCGCCGGCCGGATCGCTGCAATGGCCTCGGCATGGGGGCCTGCCGCCAGCCAATCGAGAATCTTGGCCCGGATGGCGCCGCGCCTGCTTCCCCTGTCGGCCGCATCCACCGGGCGTGGCTTGCCGGTCACCACCAGGACCAGCCGCGCGCCCAGCGACCGCGCCTGCGCCAGCCCATGATCGAGCCGCATATGCGCCGCATCGAGCGACGCCCCATGCAGATCGAGCGCATAATCCGGCTCCAGTGCGGCCTTGGCAAGCCGCCTTTCCCAATGCGAATCCAGCCCGCCCTGCTGGCTTGCAGGGCGCAGCGATGGCGCTCTGGACGGGACAGGTGGAGGTGCGGCAGGGCGCTGCTGTCCGGGCTGAACAGACTGAACGGCTTGTGGCAGGGCTTTCTTGGGTGTGACAAGGGGGGGGTGATGCCGCCCCTTGATCGGGGTTACCGTCTGCGCCAGCCGCGCCCATAGCGCAGCCTCGGCCTCGCTCAGCCCCCTTGGCGGTTTCATTTTACGCCAAGCCTGCCCAGCGTGCCGCGGGGCAGAAGGACCAGCGCATTGCCGCGCGTGTTCATCTCTCCTGCAATGGCGCCTGCCTCGTCGCCAAAGCCCCAGAAACTGTCGAACCGGTTGGCTCCCTTGATCGCCCCTCCCGTGTCCTGCGCGATCCACAGGCCATTGGCGCGGCGATCGGCCAGTTGCAGGAACACAGGCGCGCCCAGCGGGACAAAAGCAGGATCGACCGCGACCGAAGAACCGGCACGCACCACCACGCCCAATGCGCCTTGCGGCCCGTCGCCCGACAATTCACGAAAGAACACCCAGCTCGGGTTCTGGCGCATCAGTTCCCGGCCTTCTGCGGGGGCATCGCGCAAATATTGCATGATGCCCTGCATCGAGGCGGGATATTGGCCCGGGCCGTTGCCGATCAGGCCACGCTCGCGCATCAATGCGCCTATGCTGACATAGGGATGCCCGTTCTTTCCGGCATAACCCAGTGCGATCACCTCGCCTTCAGGCGTACGGATTCGGCCCGACCCCTGCACCTGCAGGAAATAATATTCCGCGCGGTCCCTGACCCAGGCAATCTCCAGCCCCTCTCCGGCGAGCGCGCCCGCCTCTATCGCGGCACGATCATGATAGGGAACAAATTTGCCGGCCTCGTCATAGCGGCCGATCGGCGGTTCGCCCGTGCGTTGTTCGGCCGGAAGCGCCTTGGGCCAGGCTCTCACCAGATCATGCGGCATGCGATAGACCGGCACGGTGAAGCCGGGCCTGCGGCTGCGCGAACCTTCCAGCTCCGGCTCGAAATAGCCGGTGACGAAGGCAGCGCCATCGCCAATGATTGCGGTTTCGAACCAGCGCTTGAAGAAGTCACGCGCCTTGCCATAATCCCAGCCCGCCGCAGCGCGGCAGGCATCTGTCCAGTCAGCGTTGCGGGTCAACCCGCTGCGATCAGAACGAAACAGCAATTGCGGGCAGGATTCGACAAAGGACGTCAGGGCCGGGCCCGCATCGGCTTTATCCAGACGAAGCGAGGCGATGGAAGGCCCCCGTTTCAAGCCGGCGGAAACGGCATCGAGCGCAGGTGCAGACGCAGCAGGCTGGACAGGGGGTGGCGGGACCAATCGGCCGCAGGCGCCAAGCAGGGCCAGCGCCGTGAGAATGGACAGAAAAAGGGACGACCTCACAAAGGCCTGCCGCATATGCTTCCGGCCATGTCGCCCCCAAGCCGCACAGGCACCCCCTGAACCGCGTATTACCCGATATCCGTTTCTTCCAGCAGCCAGTCCGGACCCGCGGAATTCAGGTCGCGCGTGAAAGTCCAGATATCCTGGCTTTCCACGGCATCATCCAGCGAACCGGCCACCACCTCGCCCTCTGCGTTGCGGGTGACTGCGGCAATGTCGGAGACAAAGCGTATCGCAATGCGCGCCATAGTACCCTCAAGGCTGGCGCGTTCGATCCGGGCCTGTTCGATCCGAACCAGCCGGTTGTCCAGGCTCTCGCCGGCAGCTTCGCGTTCGTCGATCGCGGTGGCGAAATCCTGATAGACGTCGGGAACGCACAGCGCCTGCAATTCTTCCCGGTCACCGCGCCAGAAAGCTTCGAGGATCATGGCATAGGCACCTCTTGCGCCAGCCAGGAAGGCGACAAGATCAAAGCCCCGGTCCGCCCCGGCAATGTCGCGCAGGGCTTGCTCGGCCGCAGGCGAAATGCCGGCCAGTTCGTGCGGACGCAATGATGCCTGCGAGGCTTGCGCGGAGGGTTCCTGAGGCTGGCCGTTGCGCCCTGGCTGGTCGAAACGGGTCGGCACCACCTCTTCTTCATGCTCGGCCCTGCGGCCAAGCACCGAATAGAGCCGCAAGCCAAGAAAGGCTGCAATCATGGCGAGGATGACGATTTCGACTATCACGCTTTCGACCTGTGTTGCTGCGGGCGGGAAGAACCCGCAAACCGCCTGATGTATCGTGCCTTAAATAGGGGCCGATTACAAATGAACAACGGCTATATGCTGAAAACCGGTCGCTCCGCGCAACATTGCGGCGCGCGGCGCACAGTGCTAGGCGCGCAGGCCAGTTCATCCAAGGCAACCAGACAAGAGAGCTTCACCATGGCCGAAGAAGGCGACGTCCTCACCAACCTCAACCTCGACCATGGGGGTAATGGCGCCGACACCGCGCCCGCCGCCGGACTGATCCAGCAATATGTCAAGGATCTCTCGGTTGAAAATCCGAATGCGCCAGCCTGCTTCCAATGGCCCGCGCAGCCCGAACTCGATGTCCAGTTCAACATCGGCGCCAATGCGCTGAACGACGAAATCCACGAAGTAGAGCTGAAGATCTCGGCTAATGCACGCGTCAGCGAAGGCGTCGTCTATGCGGTCGAGCTGGCCTATTGCGGGCTGGTGGGCATGCGCAACCTGCCCGACGATCAGGCCCATGCCTTCCTCTATGCCGAAGCCCCGCGCATCCTGTTCCCCTTCGCGCGCCGGGTCATCGCCGAGGCGGTGCGCGATGCCGGTTTCGCGCCGCTGCTGCTCGATCCGATCGACTTCCAGGGCCTTTATCTCCAGCAGCTTGCCGCGCGCGCCGAGGAACAGGCAGCAGGCGAGCCTGCCGGCAACGCCTGAGAGCCTGACCGCTCGCCATGAGCCTGGTCCGCAATGTCGGCACCATTGGCGGGCTGACCGCCATAAGCCGGGTGTTCGGATTTGCGCGCGATATGCTGCTGGCGCGCGTGCTGGGCGCGGGGCTGGCGGCCGATGCGTTCCAGCTGGCCTTCACCCTGCCCAACACCTTCCGCCGGCTCTTTGCAGAAGGCGCGTTTTCGGTTGCTTTCGTGCCGCTTTATTCGCGCGCGCTGCACGGCCATGACGGGCAGCCAGGCAGCGAAGAAGCGGCCGAACGCTTTGCCGACGATGTGCTCGCTGTCTTCGTGTGGATACTGGTCGCTTTCAGCACCATTGCGATGCTGGCCATGCCCGCGATCGTCTGGATTCTGGCCAGCGAATTCCAGTCCGTACCGGGAAAATTCGAACTTTCGGTCACGCTCAGCCGGATCACCTTTCCCTATCTCGGCCTGATCAGCATTGTCGCCATGCTGTCGGGGCTGCTCAATGCGCGGGCGCGCTTTGCACCGGGGGCAGCGGCGCCAATATTGCTCAATATTTCGCTGATCTGCGCCATGGGCATTGGCTGGCATTTGCGCGAAACAGGCGGCGGCGATACCACCGTTGCGACCGCGCTTGCCGCAGGCGTTGCCGTGGCGGGGCTGGCGCAGTTGATCTATCTCATGTGGGAAACACGCCGTGCAGGCGTCCGGCTCAAATTCACGCGGCCCCGGCTCAGCCCTGAAGTCCGGCGGCTGGGCATGCTGATCCTGCCTGCCACATTTGGCGCGGGGATTTACCAGATCAGCCAGTTCGTCGACACTTTCTTCGCCACCTCGCTGCCGCAAGGATCGCTTACCCTGCTCAAGCTGGCGGACAGGCTCAACCAGATGCCGCTGGGCATTGTCGGCATCGCGCTTGGCACGGCGATCCTGCCGATGCTCTCGCGCCACATCCATCAGGGCAACGGGGCCGAAGCGCAGCGGCTCCAGTCCAACGCTTTCGAGATAGCGACGCTGCTGACGCTGCCCGCAGCTGCAGCGCTCGCCATCTGCGCGCCCGCCTTCGTCACCGCCTTCTTCGTCGGCGGCAAATTCACCATGGCCGATGGCGAGATCATGGCACGGATCGTGATGGCGCTGGTCGCGGGACTTCCGGCCTATGTCGTGGTCAAGATTCTCAATCCCGGTTTCTTCGCCCGCGAGGATACGCGCACCCCGGTCTGGACCGCGCTCGTCGCGCTGATCGTCAATATCGCCATCAACCTCGCGGTCATCGGGCGCTTCGGCATCGTCGGGCTGGCAGGGGCAACGGCGGCATCGGCCACGATCAATTGCCTGCTGCTTTATGCCATCCTGCACCGGCGCGGCTGGTTCCATTTCACCAGCAAGCTCGCGGGCCGCATCGCCCGGCAATTGGCGGCGACCGGCGCGATGGCGGGCGTGCTGTGGCTGATCATGCCCCTTATGGCCTCGCATTATGGCGGCGGCGTTCTCGAACGCATTTGGTCGCTGGGGGTTCTGGTGTCTGCTGGCGCGATCGTGTTTTTCGTCACTGCCTATCTGACTGGCGCACTCGACAAGGAGCTTGTCGCCCAGCTACGGCGGCGGCCAGCCTCTGGCGCTTCGCCAGAAGACAACACTATCAAGGTTTCGTGACAATGCGCGTCGTTTCCGGCATCCAGCCAACCGGCAATCTCCATCTCGGCAATTATCTGGGCGCGATCCGCAACTGGGTCCGCATGCAGGACGAAGTGGCTGCAGGTGGCGGGCAATGCCTGTTTTTCCTTGCCGACCTGCACGCCATTTCCATGCCCCATGTGCCCGCAGAGCTTTCCGCCAGCACGCGCGAGATGGTGGCGGCCCTTGTCGCCTGCGGGATCGACCCGGACAAGGCGGTGCTGTTCAACCAGGCGCAGGTGCCGGCGCATGCCGAGCTGCAATGGCTGTTGAACGGCACTGCGCGGATGGGCTGGCTCAACCGCATGACCCAGTTCAAGGACAAATCGGGCAAGAACCGCGAAGGGGCCTCCATCGCGCTGTTCACCTATCCCGTGCTGCAGGCGGCCGATGTGCTGCTCTATCAGGCCAGCCATGTGCCGGTGGGCGAAGACCAGAAGCAGCATCTCGAACTGGCGCGCGACATCGCGCAGAAGTTCAACAACGACTTCGGCAATGGGGCCGAAATCTTCACCCTGCCCGATCCGATCATCCCGCCCGATGCCGCCCGCATCATGTCCTTGCGCGACGGAAGCGCCAAGATGAGCAAATCCGACCCTTCCGAAATGAGCCGTATCAACCTGACGGATGATGCCGACACCATCATGCAGAAGGTGAAGAAGGCGAAAACCGACCCTGAGCCTCTGCCCGGCGAGATGGCAGGGCTGGAGGGCCGGCCCGAAGCCGCCAATCTGGTGGGCATTTATGCGGCGATGGCCGGGCGCAAGAGCGATGCGGTTCTGGCCGAATTTGCCGGCAAGGGCTTTGGCGCCTTCAAACCGGCGCTGGGCGAATTGCTGGTGGAGCAGCTCGCCCCCATCAATGCGCGTTTCGTGGAACTGAAATCGGACCGCGCCGCACTCGATGCCATTTTGGCGAAGGGTGGCGCCAAGGCGCGCGAACTGGCTGCTCCCACGCTCGCTGCCGCCTATGATGCGCTGGGCCTGATCCAGGCCTGACAGAGCCCGGCTTCATTCAACGCCTATTCAGTTGCCGCAGGGCACAAAGCAAAGCATTATGCCATCAGATGCGCCCGATGATGGTGCCCGGAGAGTGGTCATGACTGGAAATTCGACTGACTGGATGCGCCGTTTCAAGCTCGCGATCGTCCCTCTTGCGCTTGCAACGCTGGCGGCTTGCGCCTCGCCCTTCAAGGCCGATGTGTCCCGCTTCCAGTCGCAACTGCCCGCCCCGCAAGGGCAGACCTTCGCCGTGGTGGCCGACGACCCCGCGCTGGCAGGTGGCCTTGAATTTGCGCAATACGCCGGTCTGGTCGGCGATCAGCTGCAACGTCTGGGCTATGCTCCCGCCAGCCCGGAAAGCGCCACCATGCTGGTGCGCTTCGATTATGGCATCGACAAGGGCCGCGAGAAGGTCCAGTCCACCGGCTGGCGCGACAGCTATTATTCACCCTGGTATGGCTACCGGCCCTATTGGGGCTATCACGGCTATTATGGCCGGCCCTGGGGCTATGGCTGGTATGATCCCTGGTTCGACAATGGGGTGGAAAGCTACACCGTCTATACCAGTGACATCACCTTGAAGATCGACCGCACGGCCGATGGGCAACGCCTGTTCGAAGGCAAGGCTGAAGCCGCTTCCACGTCAAACAAGCTGCAATATCTCGTGCCCAATCTGGTCGAGGCGATGTTCACCGACTTCCCCGGCAATTCGGGCGAGACGGTGCGTATCTCGGTGGCGCCAGAAAAGAAGAAATAACCGGCTTCACGCCAGCAGATTGCTGAAAGGGCGGGTCCGCAGCAGCGGGGCCGCCCTTCGCATTTTCGGGGCAGCACTTGAAAAAATTATCGCATCGGTGGAATAAACGCGAGGGATCGCCGTTTGCATTACAGCGCGCTGCAAGGAAGCCATCATGAGCATCCGCAGTGCCCAAACTGCACAAGGGATCTCATCATGCCGAAACTTTTCAAGTTCGTGCCAACCGGCGACAGCTTCACCATCTACGAAGAACATGGCGATGAACTGCGCCTTGAGCCGCTGCGCCTCAACCAGCAGATCAGCCAGGATGCCGAAACAGGGGTCATCACCCTCATCACCCGCAAGGCAACCTATATCGAAATCGACACCTTCTTCCCCACCCCGGATGACACCGACGACGCGAATTTCTATTATCGCGACGAGGACCGCTTCACCGATCTTGACGGCAACCCCATCCCGGAGCCGGAACAGCATTTTTCCGATGACGGGATCGATGACGATTATGATGGCGACGGCTCCTATGATGACGACATCGATTGTTCAGACGACGATGACGACCGTTCCGGCGGCGGCGGTGACGACAATATCTATGGCCGTGGCGGAGACGACCGCCTGAGCGGCAATGAAGGCGACGACTATCTGTCTGGCGATCAGGGTAATGACCGTTTGCGCGGCGATGACGGATATGACATCCTGCATGGCGGCCGCGGCAGGGACGATATCGATTGCGGTGCTAATGACGATATAGCCAATGGCGGCTATGGCTGGGATACGATCCGCGGCGGCAGTGGCGATGACCAGCTGATCGGCCACCGTGGCCGCGACACCATGAATGGCGGATCGGGCCGCGACGATATGCGCGGCGGGGCCCATGGTGACCGCATGAACGGCGGCAGCGGCGATGACCGGGTCGATGGCGGCTCAGGCGATGACAATCTGCGCGGCGGCGCTGGCACCGACCTATTGATCGGCGGCGAGGGTTCCGACCGTTTCATCTATGACGACGGCGAATTTGGCGGCGTGACTAATGCAACCGCCGACCGCATTGCCGATTTCAGCCATGAGCAGGGCGACCTGATCGACCTGTCGCGGGTCGATGCCGATACCACTCTCGATGGCGACCAGGCCTTCACCTTCATCGGTTCGGCCGCCTTCAGCGGCACGGCGGGCGAGCTGCGCTTCGAGGCGGGCGACCAGTTCAGTTTCGTCTATGGCGACCAGAATGGCGACGGCGAGGCCGATTTTGCCATCCGGTTCGACGATTCAGCCGTAGTGACGGAAAGCGATTTCATCCTCTAGGGCACAAGCCTTGGATGACGGGGCGGGCGGCTGCGGCGGCCCGCCCTGTTTCACAGCCGGAAAATGCGGTCAGTCGTAGCCGTAGGTGCCGCGCGAATCGTCGGCCAGATCGCTGAACTTGGTGATGCGCGATTCGAATTTGAGGCGCACCTTGCCGGTGGCGCCATGGCGCTGCTTGGCTACGATCAGTTCGGCAATGCCATGCACCCGCTCCATCGCGGCCACCCATTGTTCGTGCTCGTCATGAACCTTTGCATCATCGCCATCGACGGGCTGTTTCGGTTCCTTGGCAGCGACGTAGTAATCCTCGCGGAACACGAACCACACCATGTCGGCGTCCTGCTCGATCGAGCCGGATTCGCGCAGATCGGACAGCATCGGCCGCTTGTCGTCGCGCTGCTCGACTGCGCGGGAAAGCTGCGACAGCGCGATCACCGGAACGCCCAGCTCCTTGGCCAGCGTCTTCAGCCCTCGGCTGATTTCCGAGATTTCATTGACGCGGTTGTCGTTGGCGCGGCCCGATCCCTGCAACAGCTGGAGGTAATCGACCACCACCAGCCCGATATTGTGCCGCCGTTTCAACCTGCGCGCCCGTGCCCGCAACGCGGCGATGGAAAGGGCGGGCGTATCGTCGATATAGAGCGGCAATTCCGACAGGCGCTGGCTGGCAAAGCACAGCTGCTGGAAATCCTCGCGGCTGATCTTGCCCATGCGCAAGGCTTCGGAGCTGATGCCGGATTGCTCGGCCAGAATACGCGTGGCGAGCTGATCCGCGCTCATTTCCAGGCTGAAGAATGCGGTTGCCGCACCGACCGAGGCCTTTTCCTCGATGCCCGCCTGCAAATCGGTCAGCAGGCGGTTGGCGGCGTTGAAGGCGATGTTGGTCGCCAGCGAGGTCTTGCCCATGCCTGGCCGGCCAGCAAGGATGATGAGGTCGCTATCGTGCAAGCCGCCGATCTTCTCGTTCACGGATGTCAGCCCGGTGGTCTTGCCCGAAATATGACCGCCCGAATTGAATGCCTTTTCGATGGACGCAATAGCGACGCGGGTGGCCGAACCGAAGCTTTCCGCCTCGCTGACCGAGGATGCGCCGTCGGCCACCTTGTAGAGCGCGGATTCGGCGCGCTCGATCTGCTCCATGGGAGCCACTTCTTCGGAAGTGTCGAGCGCCCCTTCGACGAGATTGCGGCCCACGCTGACCAGTTCGCGCAGCAAGGACAGGTCGTAAATCTGTTCGGCCAGATTACGCGCGGCGAGCAAGCCCTGCCCATCGGCGGTGAGGCGGGCAAGATAGCTGATGCCGCCCAATTGCTGCAGGGCTTCATCGGTTTCGAAATAGGGCTTGAGCGTGACCGGGGTGACCACCGCCTGCCGGTCGATCAGGGCGAGAATCCGTTCGTAAATCCGGCTATGGACCGGCTCGAAGAAATGATCGGGCCGCAAGGGCGTCTGCAATTCCTCGATCACCCGGTTGTCGATCAGAACTGCGCCAAGAAAAGCGGCTTCCGCCTCGATATTGGCGGGCAGTGCGCGGGCTTGCGCGGCGCTCTCGGCTGGTCGGATAAGGAGGTCTTCTGCGCCCATGCGCAGCTCATGCGCCTTGCGTGCGTCATCTGCAAGAACCGGACGGCAAGCTAGCGCGGGCTTGACCTGTGGATAGTGGGGATTGCCAATTCGCTTGCCGGGCATAGCGCCGATCTGCCACAAGACCCGGCGATGGCCGATCAGCGCATTTCCCATATCGAACTGGACGAGCTGACTATCGTGCGCCGCAATGCGGATATCGAGCAGGAACGGCTTGTCGCAGCGCATGATCTCATCGAGGAAAACTGCTTTCACCCGCTCAAGGCAGACGATCTGGGCTATGGCGGTCCCTATCGCCTTCGCCTTTCGGTGCCTGACGGGCGGCTCTCGCTGGCGATCGAAACGGCGGACGGCCAGCCGATCCAGACCCTGCTGCTGGGCCTTGCGCGATTTCGCCGCCCGATTCGCGAATATTTCGCGATTTGCGAGAGTTATTACCGCGCGGTGCGCAATGCCTCGCAGCATGAAATCGAGACCACCGACATGGCGCGGCGTGGCGTGCACGACGCCTCGGCGCGCTTGCTGATCGAGGCGCTTGAGGGCAAGGTGGCGATCGATTTCGCAACCGCCAGGCGATTATTCACGCTGATCTGCGTGCTTCACATCAAGGGATGAGCCATGGCCCGCAAGGGACGAAGAGGTAGGCGTTACTGGGTGCTGCGCGGCGCGGCCCTGGTGCTGCTGGCCCTGCTGGCCGGGCTTGGCTGGGGCTGGTGGCTTTTCGTGAACTGGACCCCTTCGCGTGACAGCTATCGCGTGCAGGGAATCCTTGTCGGCGCGGCAGATGGCGCGATCGACTTTCGGGCCTTTGCCAAGATTGGCGCCGATTTTGCCTATCTGGAGGCAAGCGATGGAGCAAAAGGGCGGGACAGCAGCTTTGCCCGCAATCTGGCAGCCGCAAGAGAAACCGAGCTGAAACTCGGCATTATCCACCGCTTCGACGCTTGCGAACCGGCCGAGAAACAGGCCGCCAATTTCGTGACGATCGTTCCGCGCGATTCCTCCCTGCTGCCGCCGGCAATCACGCTCGACCGGATTGCCGCCGATTGCCCCGACCATGTTGTCGACGCCTCGGTGGAAAGCGAATTGATGACCTTTCTGAACGAGATCGAAGGCCATGTCGGCAAGCCGGCCATTCTGCGCATAGAGCCACGCTTCGAGAAGCATTACCATACCGGGCAAACACTGGACCGCGAGCTGTGGCTGGAACAGGACTGGCAGGAGCCGGGCTATGCCGGGCGGCCTTGGACATTGTGGACCGCCAATTCGATGCTCAGGACGCAAGCGAGCGAAGCCCCTGTGCGCTGGGTCGTGGTCAGAGACTAGGCTCAGGGTCAGGACCCATAATCATTCCCCTTCCAGCCATTCCGCCAATGCCGCCAGACACTCGCGCGCCAGCAGTTTCGAGCGTTCCGGGCTCCAGCCGCAAGCCGGATCGGGCAGGTCGCGATTGTCCTTGAACGGCATTTCCAGCGTCATCGCAACGCAGCCATGGCTGGGGCCGAAACGCTCGGCCAGCTGGTTGGTGGACATGGAGAGGTTGGCCTTGCCCGGCCCCGCGCGAGGATAGCCCAGCTCGGTCTGGAAATCGGGCGTGCGCCGCGCAAGGATATTGCGATAGCGTTCAAAGCCCGCGCCCTGCTCCGGCGTCCATGAAGGAATGCCGTCGAAACCGGCCAGAAACACCGCCGGGATCGCCTCGTCGCCATGCACATCCATGGCGAAATGGACGCCTGTTACATCCATTGCGTTGCGGATCGCCAGCACTTCGGGCGAGCGTTCGCTGCTAGGCTCATGCCATTCGCGATTGAGGTTCACGCCTGCATAATTGGTGCGCAGATGCCCGCGGCATGATCCATCCGGATTGCAATTGGGAACGACATGCAGCCGGCATTGGCGGCGCAAGACACGGGCCACCGGGTCTGCCGGATCGCTCAAGAGATCGAGCGCGCCTTCCATCCACCATTGCGCCATGCTCTCGCCGGGGTGCTGGCGGGCATAAAGCCAGACCTGCGTCTCGCCCTCCCCCATTTCGAGGCAGTCGATCGGCTGGCCTTCGATGCTGGTGCCGAGGCTGCGATGGGAGATGCCATCCGCCGCCGCAGCACAGGCCACCAGGTCGTGATGCCGTTCCATCGAATAGGGCGCAAAATAGGCAAACCATGTCATATCGCCCGAAGGGGTGTAGCGGATGGTGAGGGTGCCGCCTTCCTCGTCCTTGTTCCATTCGGTGTCGGTGCGGGCCCAGTCCTGCCGGTCTTCGGAAACGCAGGCCCGGTAATCCGGCCAGCCCATCGGATAGGCCGACTGGCCAAGGCCGGTGATCTTCAGGACAAGCGCGCGCCCGGCGCAGCCCGCAACGCGAAAATGAAACCACTGGAAGAAATCCGAGCCCCGATCCTTGCGAATCGCCAGCCGGGCAGCGGCGCCAGAAATGCCGAGAACCTCGATATTGCCCGAATCGAATGCGGCGTTGATCTCGATATCGCTCATTTGACCTCGATGGTTTCGCCGGAATTGCCGGGAAATCCTGCAAACAGCGCCTGCGCCATCCGGGCCGCACCCAATGGCGCGCTGGCCAGCGGCGAGGAGGCGCGCACCGCAAAGCTTGCCCGCCCTTCCCAGATAACCGCATTGCCGGCGCGCTCGCGGATCGTCACCTGCATCTGCGTGGTCAGCTGCTCTGGCGGCGGCCCGGAAAGATCAAGCCCGATGCCAACGCCCACGCCGGAGCCATAGCTGCCGGTGCTGCCGCCAACCCCCACGCTGACCGGGCTGCGCCGCGCAGGGGCAGCCACGCTCTTGTCCAGCCGCAATTGTGCGACCAGCACGCCCTCGCCCGATGCAACCTCCGTGTAACCGAGCTTCACCAGCTCGCGCGCAACGGCGGCCTGATAAGTGCGCAGTTCGAGCGAATCGGCGGGAAGCCCCGGCGCCGGTTCCACCGCGATTGCTCCGCGCCCCAGCCGTTCCAGCGCAGCCGCATCATGAAACCGGGTCACTTCGACCGGTCCTGTCGGTGTGGCGCATCCTGAAGTGGCGAGCAAAGCCATGGCAGCGAGAAAGATCGTAACCGGCTTCATCCGGCAAAACTCCTGTGTGAAAACGCTTGAACCGCAAGGTGAAGTTTCCCGCCGCCGCTTGCAAGGAAAAGCCGCCTCTTCACCAATATGCAGGGATTTGCCGGTAGAAATCCGGCCCATGCAAAAGACCCCTCCCGTGCTTGTGACCGGCGGTGCCGGCTATATCGGCAGCCACGCCGTTCTCGCTCTTGTCGATGCCGGCTGGCCGGTTGTCGTGATCGACAATCTGACCACCGGCTTTCGTTTCGCCATTCCCTATAGCGTGCCCTTTTATGAAGGCGACATCGAGGACGGCGCGCTGGTGGCGAGCATCATCGAGCGCCATGGCATTGGCGCCATCATGCATTTTGCAGGCTCGATCATCGTGCCCGAATCGGTCGAAAACCCGCTCAAATATTATCACAACAACACCGCCAAGAGCCGCGCGCTGATCGATGCAGCGGTGAAGGGCGGGGTGCGCCATTTCATCTTCAGCTC
>CAZWEY010000041.1:0-14685 GCA_964632055.1 uncultured Sphingomonadaceae bacterium | reverse complement strand
AAGCTGGACGATCTGGCCGATCGGCTGCGCCGGGGCCTTGCCGATCGTGCCACAAGGGCCGGCGCAATGCTTCAGGCGCAAGGTGCCCGCCTGTCTCTGCCTCTGCTGGCTGCGCGGCTTGAGCGCAGCCGTGACCGGCTGGCTGCGGTGCGCCTCACGCCAATGATGCTCAGCGGCCGGATCGCCACCGCGCGCGAACGGCTCGATTCGTTCGAACGATTGCGGTTGCAGCTCGACCCGCGTGCGCCTCTCAAACGCGGCTATGTGCTGGTGAGCGATGATGCAGGCGTGCTGGTTCGTTCGGCAGAGCAGGCGCGAGCCAGCCAGGCGCTGAGGCTCGAATTTGCCGATGGCGCAGTGGACGCAGTGCCTGCAGCCCGGCGCGCTGGCCAGCAGGCAAAGAGCCCGCTGCGCGAGACGCCCTCCGGCAGCGACCGACCGCGCCAGGGCGATTTGTTCTGAAACGGGCGAAGTGCTAGGATTGCGCCCATGTTGATGTCTTCCCCCGATGCCGGCGCCTTGCTGCGCTATGAACCCAACGGCTTCCGCGTGATGCGCGCGGGCCATTTCGTCATCTGCGCGGTCAGCGGGCAACAGATACCGCTGGAAGAACTGCGCTATTGGTGTGTCGAGCGGCAGGAAGCCTATGCCAGCCCCGAACTGGCAACGCGGCGTTTGATGGGACAGGCATGAGCGCCGCTTTCCGCTGGGTATTCGTTGCGCTGCTGGCCGCTTCTCCGCTTGGTCTGATGGCCCTGAGCCCCGGTGCGGTTGCGGCAGATCCGGCCCCTGACCTGACAATCTCCGGCGAACTGACGCAGGGCGGCTGGATCAGGGGCACTGCCCCGGCCGGAACGGTTGCTCTTGCTCTGGGTGGCAAGGCGGTTCCGCTTGGCGAAGACGGCAGGTTCTTCGCGGCGTTTGACCGGGATGCAGGCGCTTCGGCAACTCTGGTCGCAACGCTGGCCGACGGGCGGGTGGTTGCGCGCTCGCTCGCCATTTCCCCGCGCGCCTGGCGGATCGAGCATATCAACGCCGCACGCAGGCCCGGCGGGCCCACGGCCGCCTTCATGGCCCTGCGCAAGCCGGAGCTGGAACGGATCAACGCTGCGCGCCGGGTCAATGCGCAAAGCGACGGCTGGCGGCAGCGCTTCATCTGGCCGGTCACCGGGCGCTTGTCTGGCCTGTTCGGTTCGCAACGGGTCTATCGCGGAGAGCCTGGATCCTACCATTCTGGCCTCGATATCGCCACTGGCGGATCGGGCACGCCCTTTGTCGCGCCTGCCGACGGGGTGGTGGTGCTGGCCGCCGAACAGCCCTTCACGCTGGAAGGCCATCTGTTGATGGTCGATCATGGCATGGGCTTGACCAGCGCCTTTCTCCATTGCTCTTCGCTGGCCGTGCGCGAAGGCGAAACTGTGACGCAAGGCCAGCTTCTGGGCCGTATCGGCGCCACCGGGCGGGCCACCGGGCCGCATCTCCACTGGGGGTTGAAATGGCAGGATGCGCGGCTCGATCCGCTGCTGTTCACGGGCCCGATGCCTTGAGCCAATCCGGCTTGCGGCGTCTGGGGCTGGCGCTGTTGTGTGTGCTCTTGCTGCTGAGCTGGACGAACCGGCAAATCCGGCCGGGCGAGCCCAGTCAGGCGCATTTCCATCCGCTGGATGCTGCTGCTGGCGCAGTGCTCGCGCCGGGGCTCAGCGTGGAAGGCTTGTGGCAGGTTACCGGCAGCGGTGAGGCGTTTGGCGGCTATTCTGCTTTGGCAGGCGACAGAACGGGCCGTTTCATTGCGCTGGGCGATGGCGGCGGCAGGCTCGATTTTGCCGACCCCTCAAAGGGCGATCCGCGCCCGCACGCAAGCTGGCTGTTTGACGGGCCGGACATCATCAAGGCGCGGCGCGATGTCGAAGCACTGGCCGCCGACCCTGCAACAGGCAGGCTTTGGGCGGCCTATGAATTTCGCAATGCCATTGCCCGATTCGCCCCGGATGGAGCGATGGACAAGCGGGTTCGCCCTCCGGCGATGAAAGACTGGAGCGCCAATTCAGGCCCCGAGGCGATGGCGCGGCTGGACGATGGCCGTTTTGTCGTGCTGGCGGAAATGCAGCTCGAACCGCCCGGCAAGGGCTGCCCCGGCCTGCTTTTTGCAAGTGATCCGGTGGAGGGGGCAAAGCCCGTGCAGTTTCGCTTCGTGCCGCCCGCAGGTTTCGCTGCTTCCGACATGGCCGCCCTTCCCGACGGGCGGGTGCTGATTCTGGTGCGCAGGCTCGACTGGCCTTTCCCGCCCCGATTCGCGGCACAATTGCTGCTGGCCGATCCGGCGATGATCGTGCCTGGCAAGCCTTGGCCGTGGCGCTTGCTTGCGCCTGTCGCAAGCCCGGTTCCGCTCGACAATTATGAAGGGCTGGCGGTGGTGCCGGGCGATGATGGCGCGCTTGGCCTGTGGCTGATTTCGGACGACAATGCGATGGCCACTCAGCGCAGCCTGTTGCTCAAGCTGCGCTGGGACTGGAAGGCGCAGACGCAAAAAAGCGCGCAGGTTTCCCCGCGCGCTCTTTCAACGCTGTAAGCGGCAGAATCAGGCGGCAGCAGCGGCCTTGGCCAGCTCGCGCTTCACCTTGAGGGCGCGCGGCGACAGCTTGGTGTCGGAGGTCTTGAGCAGCCAGTTGTCCAGACCGCCATTATGTTCCACCGAACGCAGGCCCTGCGTGGAGACGCGGAACTTGAAGCTGCGCTCCAGCTTTTCGCTCATCAGCGTGACATTCTGCAAATTGGGCAGGAAGACGCGCTTGGTCTTGTTGTTGGCGTGGCTCACATTGTGGCCGGTTTGACGACCCTTGCCGGTCAGTTCGCAAATGCGCGACATGAAAAATCTCTCGGTTCAGACGGAGGGGAAAGCCCTCGGGAAGCGGCGCGCATAGCCGCGCTGGCCCCGATCGTCAAGCAAGCGTGGGCCATTGCGGCGGCGGTGACGAGGCTGTAGCGCAAAGCGATGAGCCGATGGCCCCTTCCCGACCCCATGGCACGCGCGCTGGATCTGGCGCAGGCGGCGGCAAAGGCTGGCGAAGTGCCGATTGGCGCGGTGATCGTGAAGGATGGCTCGATCATCGCCCAGGCGCATAATGAACCGCGCACCCTTGCCGATCCCACCGCCCATGCCGAGCTTCTGGCGATACGCCGCGCGGCCCATGCACTGGGTCAGGAGCGGCTGGAAGGCTGCGAATTATGGGTCACTCTGGAGCCTTGCGCCATGTGTGCGGGCGCCATTGCCCATGCCCGCATTGGCCGGCTCTATTATGCAGCGCCCGATCCCAAGGGCGGTGCGGTGGAACATGGCGCGCGAATCTTCGAGCAGGAACAATGCCTGCACCGGCCGGAAATCTATTCCGGCATGGGCGAGGCCGAATCGGCGGCACTGTTGCGCGGGTTCTTTCAGGAGCGGCGCTAGCCCCTCCCCTTAAGCCCGCGCTTCTTCCACGCCCGCGCTGTTATGACGCAGCGCTTTGAGCACGGTATCGACGATCTGCGGCGCGTTGAGGCAGGCTGCGTCATATTGACGCTCGGGCTGGTCATGGTCCTGGAAGATATCGGGCAGGCGCATGGTGCGGATCTTCAGCCCCGCATCGGTCAGCCCTTCGTCGCTCGCCATGGTCAGCACATGAGCCCCCAGCCCGCCGATGGCGCCTTCCTCGATCGTCACGATCACTTCATGGCTCGTCATCAGCTGGCGAATCAGCCCTGCGTCCAGCGGCTTGGCGAAGCGCAGATCGGCGACCGTGGTGGAAAGCCCCCTGGCTTCCAGCTGATCGGCGGCCTTGAGCGCCTCGGCCAGCCGGGTGCCGAGCGAGAGCAGCGCTACCTTGCCGCCTGCCCGCTCTTGCCCCCTGACGATCCGGCCCTTGCCGATCTCCAGCCTTTCCGGCCTTTCGGGCAGGGCCAGGCCCACCCCGTTGCCGCGTGGATAGCGCAAGGCGATGGGGCCTGAATCGTGCAGCGCGGCGGTGTGGACCATGTGGACCAGTTCGGCCTCGTCGGCAGCCGCCATCACCACCATGTTGGGCAGAGTGGCAAGATAGGTGATGTCGAAGCTGCCTGCATGCGTCGCCCCATCCGCACCCACCAGGCCCGCCCGGTCGATCGCGAAACGGACGGGCAAATTCTGGATCGCCACATCATGAACGACCTGATCGAAGGCGCGCTGGAGGAAGGTAGAGTAGATCGCGCAAAACGGTCGCATGCCTTGCGCGGCAAGGCCGGCGGCGAAGGTCACGGCGTGTTGTTCGGCGATGCCGACATCGAAACTGCGTGCCGGGAAAGCCTGCTCGAACTTGTCCAGTCCGGTGCCCGAAGGCATCGCGGCGGTAATGGCGCAGATCGTCTCGTCGCGCTGTGCCTCGGCGATCAGGGCCTGGGCAAAAGTGCCGGTATAGCTGGGCGGGCCGCCTGCGCTTTTCTTCTGTTCGCCAGTGATGACGTCGAATTTCTGGACACCGTGATATTTGTCGGCAGCCGCTTCTGCCGGGGCATAACCCTTGCCCTTTTGCGTCACGACATGAACGAGGATCGGACCTTCGGCCGCATCGCGGACATTTTCGAGCACGGGGATGAGCTGTTCGAGATTATGCCCGTCAACCGGGCCGACATAATAGAAGCCCAGTTCCTCGAACAAGGTTCCGCCCATCGCCATGCCGCGTGCGAATTCGTCGGTCTTGTGAGCGGCGCGGTGCAGCGGGGCTGGCAGCTTGCGGGCAAGCCGGCGGGCAAGGCCCCGCAGGCCGAGAAACTCGCGGCTGGAGACCAGCCGGGCGAAATAGGCCGAAAGCGCACCCACCGGAGGGGCGATCGACATGTCATTGTCGTTCAGCACGACGACCAGCCGGTTGCCCGCGGCTTGCGCGTTGTTCATCGCTTCATAGGCCATGCCCGCGCTCATCGCGCCATCGCCGATGACCGCGATCGCCTTGCCTGGGCGGTTTGCCAGCTTGTTGGCAACGGCAAAGCCCAGTGCCGCAGAGATCGAGGTGCTGGAATGCGCCGCGCCGAAGGGGTCGTATTCGCTTTCGCTGCGCTTTGTGAAACCGGAAAGGCCGCCCGGCTGACGAAGCGTGGTGATCCGGTCACGTCGTCCGGTCAGGATCTTGTGCGGATAGGCCTGATGGCCGACATCCCAGATCAGCCGGTCGTCAGGGGTGTTGAAGACATAATGCAGCGCCACGGTCAGTTCGACCACGCCGAGGCCAGAACCGAGATGGCCGCCGGTCTGTCCGACGGCGGCAATCATTTCGTTGCGCAGCTCCTCGGCCAATCGGGGCAGCTGCGAAGGGGCAAGCTGCCTCAGCAAAGGCGGTGTCGGTGCCTGATCAAGCAGGGGGGTGGCCGGGGTCAGGCTCATATCCTTGCGCTTACACGGCAAAACCCGCCAAGTCGATGCACACTATCGGGCGCATGCATCGCAAATGCCGCGCAATTCGATCACCGGCCTGACATGGGCAAAACCGGCGGATTCGCCGGCCTGATGCAGCGCGGCGGCTACCCGGTCGTCGTCAATATGAATGGCATGGCCGCAATCGTCGCAAATCAGGAAGATGCAATCATGCTGGCAGCCGGGGTGGGTATTGGCCAGATAGGCGTTGGCGCTTTCGATCCGGTTGGCCAGATTGGTGCGCACGAACAGGTCGAGAATGCGATAGACGCTGTTGGCGGCCACCCGCTTGCCGCGCGAGACTGACAGGCTTTCGGCAATGTCATAGGCGGAAGAGGGGCGCTCGCATTGTGCCAGTTGTCCAAACACATCGGCGCGCATGCTTGTCCATTGTTCGCCTGCGCGCTCCAGCGCTTGCTGTGCGGCGCGGATCAGGCTTTCGCCGCTATGTTCCTTGTGGTGATGCGCCGGCATACGCCCGGTATAGCCGCTCTCCCGCTAGGGCGCAAAGGGCCGAAAATCAGGCGGCGAGACTTGAATACTCGATCGCGAATTTCATGGCCACGGCGCAGGTGCCCAGAAAGAATCCGATGGTGAAAGGGCGCAGGAAATCGGGCTGGAACAGGGTCATCTAAGGAGCCTCGAAAAGGAGTCGGGGGCAGGAACTTGCCCAGTCTGCCTCGGCTTTCCATGCTTTCGTTCAGGTTAACGCGGCCCACCAGACAGGCCGCGCTGCGCCGAAGCGTTGGCGCAGCGCGGCGAGCTGATGGCCGGGAGATCAGTGGCGGAAATGGCGCATGCCGGTGAATACCATGGCCAGCCCTGCCTCGTCTGCCGCCTTGATCACTTCGTCGTCGCGGATCGAGCCGCCGGGCTGGATCACGGCCGTAGCGCCAGCCTCGACCGCCGCCATCAATCCGTCGGCAAAGGGGAAGAAGGCATCCGAGGCCACTGCGCTGCCAATGGTGCGGGCTTGCGCCCAGCCATGGGTTTCGGCGGCTTCCCTGGCCTTGGCGGCGGCAATGCGCGAGCTGTCGCGCCGGTTCATCTGGCCCGCACCGATACCGGCCGTGGCGCCATCCCTGGCATAGACGATGGCGTTCGACTTGACGTGGCGGGCGATGGTCCAGGCAAACAGGCAGTCCTTCAGCTCCTGCTCGGTCGGCTGGCGCCTGGTCACGACCTTCAGCATGTCAGGCGTGACATGGCCATTGTCGCGGTCCTGCACCAGCAATCCGCCCGCGATCACCACCTGGGTCTGCCCGGCGCGGCGCGGATCGGGCAGGCCGTCGGTGATCAGCAGGCGCAGGTTCTTCTTTTTCGCAAAAGCGGCGCGGGCGGCATCATCCGCCCCCGGTGCAACCACCACCTCGGTGAAGATTGCGCAGATCGCCTCTGCTGTCGGGCCATCAAGAGGGACATTGGTGGCCACAATGCCGCCAAAGGCCGAGACCGAATCGCAGGCCAGCGCCTCTTGCCAGGCGTCGAGCAGGCTGGCGCGCTGTGCCACGCCGCAGGGGTTGGCGTGTTTGACGATGACCACGGCGGGCGCGCCGCCGGCAAATTCCGCGACGAGATCGAGTGCGGCGGCGGCATCGTTGTAATTGTTGTAGGACAGCTCCTTGCCCTGGAGCTTCTGCGCCTGGGCGATGCCAGTGGCGCTCAATGTTTCAGGAACATAGAGCGCCGCTTCCTGATGCGGGTTCTCGCCATAGCGCAGCGTGGTGACGAGGCGGCTGGCCATGGTCCGGCGCGCCGGGAATTTTTCGCCCTGATCGACGCGGGCGAACCACTGGCTGATCGCAGAGTCATAGGCGGCGGTGGCGGCAAAGGCCTTGGCCGCCATTGTCTTGCGGAAGTCGAGGCTGGTGGCCCCGCCTTTTTCCTCTAGCTGGGCAAGCAGGGCTGCATAGTCTGCCGGATCAGTCACAATGGTCACATATTCGTGATTCTTGGCGGCGGAACGGACCATGGAAGGGCCGCCGATGTCGATATTCTCGATCACCTCGTCGCGCTCGGCGCCCTTGGCGACGGTCTGCTGGAAGGGATAGAGATTGACCACCACGAGATCGATCGCGCCGATCTCGTGTTCCGCCATGGCGGCTGCATGGTCTGCATTGTCGCGTACGGCGAGCAACCCGCCATGAACCATGGGGTGCAGCGTCTTGACGCGGCCATCCATCATTTCGGGAAAGCCGGTAAGCTCGGAGACGTCCTTCACCCTAAGCCCCGCCTCGCGCAGCGCCTTGGCCGTGCCGCCGGTCGAAACCAGCTCCACCCCGCGTGCGGCCAGTGCCTTGCCCAGTTCCGCCAAACCGGATTTGTCGGACACCGAAAGCAGCGCCCGCCTGATCTTCACATCGCTCATTTTCGAAATTATCCCATTTTCTTCAGCAGCCAGGAGAAGTTCCCCCCGCCGCGCGACACCAGACCCTGTATCACCAATTGCTGGATTGGACAGGGCTTGCCATTGCCATCTGCCCACAGGCTTTCTTCTATGGTCACCTCGCCATCACCGGCGACGAATTGCCAATAGCTGCCATCCGAGAGCGCGAGTCCTGCGCCCTTGCCATTTTCGGCGAGGCCCAGTTCGATGCCCGGAGCGATATGGAAACGGATGGCATAGCCGACCTTGCCGCGCCGCCCCTTGCGGCCCGAGGGCACCAGCAGGTCTTCGCCGCGCAGCTCGGTCCCGTCATCGCGCAGGATCAGGATGCGGCGGTGCAGCAGCCCATAGCGCGCCAGATAACCGTCATGGCTGGCCTCAAGCCTGGTTGCATCGCCGCCTTCCAGTTGCAGGATGCGCCGGTCGATTTCCACTTCGCCAACGCCTGCGCCCAGCTTTCCGTTGATCAGAACGGCGGTGGAATTGGCATCGTCGAGCACCAGTGTCGAATGGGCCGCAGTAGCGCGCAGCCCCTGCTCGATCCTTACAGGGATTTGCCCGCCCGCCAGTGCAGCACCGCCGCAATTGACGATCAGGCGATGGTCGCCCCGCGAAAATTCGAAGGCCAGCGTGGAGGCGCAGCCCGCGCGGGCATGGCGCGCCAGAGGCGGCGGGGCGGCATCGAACAGCAAGACGCTCTTGCCCGCGGTTACCCGTTGATAGCCCCATTGGCGGACATCGCGCAAAGGCCGGGTGCGCACCTTGCTGGCCTCTATCAGCCGCGACAAGGTGGCGGCATCGACTGCGCCGCCGCCCTGCCAGCTGCCCAGCCCGCCATCGCCATGAGTGAGGCCGAGCAAAGGTGGCACCATAAGGTTCAGCATCGCCTCCATGGCGGGCGGCGGATCCTGGCGCACGGCGCGATAGCAGGCGGTCAGGTCGATCAGCAGCTCGATCGCCTCCATCTGCGCCAGCGGGCTGCGCGACAGCACCCCGCCATCCTCACCCGCCACATCGCCCAGCGCGCGCACCAGTCCTGCCTCGCCGAACAACCGTCGGGGCTTGCCGCCCTGCATCAGCAGTCCCGCAGCCGTGATGGCGCACCACCCGGCCAGCTGGGCCAGCCGGTCTTCGCTGCTGGCGACATTGCGGTCGAGCCAGCGCGCAGTATCTTCCATGGCTTCCAGCAGCCGGGGACGCAAAGGCGCATTCTGTCCGGAAAGCAGCATGGGCGCCTGGCAGAACCATGCCAGCAGCCGGTGCGATGCCGCGCCCACACGCCATGCCGCACCCTTGCCAGGGCGTGGATTGGCGTTGAGCCAGGCCGCGGCAATGCGTTGCGCGGTAGCAGCGCATTGTTCACGCGGGGCCGAAGCCGCAAGGTCGCGCAGCCACGAAAAGCCATGAACCACGCGCTCGAAGGGCGGACTGAGCCGGGCGCTAGGGGAAAAATCGATCTGTCCGATCGGCGCTTTCACCCCGTTGATCAGGAAATGCCCTGCCCGCAAGGCCATGCCGCAGACCCGGTCGCCTTCCAGCGGGTTTTTGACCACGGCGATCAGTTTCGGCTTTGCAGGCTTGCGGAATGGCGCGGTGAGTGTGGAGCCGGGCACACCCAGCCGGTAGGCCAGGCGCACCAGTCTCTCGCCAGCCCGCACCGCAGGCGGATTGAAATCCGACAGGGCCAGCGCCCGGCCTGGCTGGATAAGCTCACCCGGCGGCGTGGCCTCGCTCACTTCTGTCACCATGGGTTCGGATGCGTTCGGGGGCAGAGGCATGGCGGACGCATCCTCAGCCGGGAAGAAGTTGCCAGAAATACTCGCAGTATCCAAAGGAGTATCGCTCACAGGATCGCCATGCAGCGCCAATTGCCCCTGCATGATCGGGGCCTGTGTCAAAGGCCGCCATGACCCGCCCGCTTCAGCGCCGCGATATTGGCGGCATAGCAGGATGGCCCCCCCTTGAAAGTGGCCGAACCGGCAACCAGCACATCGGCGCCAGCTTCGACGCATTGCCGCGCGGTTTCGGGATTGATGCCGCCATCGACTTCCAGCCGGATATCGCGGCCCGATTTGTCGATAGCCTTTCGCGTTGCCTCGATCTTGCGCAGCTGGCTGGCAATGAAGCTTTGCCCGCCAAAGCCGGGATTGACGCTCATCACCAGAACGAGGTCGATCTCGTCGATCAGATAGTCCAGCATCTTGGCCGGAGTGCCTGGATTGAGTGCTACGCCCGCCTTCTTGCCCAGCTGCCGGATGGCCTGCACCGTGCGATGGATATGCGGCCCGGCTTCAGGATGGACGGTGATGATATCGGCGCCGGCCTCGGCAAATTCCTGCAAATAGGCATCCACAGGCGATATCATCAGGTGCACGTCGAAGATCTTGGCGCTGTGCGGGCGCAGCGCCTTCACCACCGAAGGGCCGATGGTGATGTTGGGGACAAAATGCCCGTCCATCACATCGACATGGATCCAGTCGGCGCCCGCCTCTTCGACCGCGCGGACTTCTTCGCCCAGCCGGGCAAAGTCGGCAGACAGGATCGAGGGGGAAATGAGGGGGAGAGCCATTTTCGAGGCACTATCCAGCACATAGGCCGCTCACAAGCGAGCGCTTTTCGTTTTCCACACAAGATGCGCAATTGCAGTATCCATCAACTGCACCTAGGTATTCGAACCATTATGCGCGTTGCCGAAATTACGGGCCAGATGAGCCGCGGTGCCGCCGCCCTGATGGCGCGCGAGGCCCGGATTTTCGAGGCTGGCCGGAGCTGCGATGGCGTGCCTGACCAGCTTGGCGGAGAGACTGTAGCGCCGGGCCGCTACCGCCTCTTCGAAGATGCGTTTCTGGTCAGGGGCAAGGGGTTCTCGGCTTATTACAAAAAAGGGTGCGGCGTTTGCGTCGCGCTGGATGATGAAACTGCCCGTCCGGCGCTGGATCTGGTTCTTGGCGGAAGCATGCGTGTCGCCATTGCCGCCATCAACGGGCTGTTTCCCTTCCATGCCTCGGCCATTGCCATGGGGGGGCGGGTGTTTGCCTTTGCGGGGCCGTCAGGGGCCGGAAAATCAACTCTGGTAGCGGCCCTCATGGCGCATGGGGTGCCGATTTATTGCGACGATACGCTGCTGCTTGACTGGTCAGGTGACCGGCCTGTCTGCCTGCCCGGCCATAAACGGCTCAGGCTCTGGCCCGATGCGGTTGCCCTGGCCGGCGTCAAGGCGGGCGAGCTGGTTTCGCCAGACTACCGCAAATATTATTGCTCCGCTCATGGGAACGCTTGCTCGAAGAGCCTGCCGCTCGGCGGGATCATCGCTCTGGCCAGAGGCGCAGTCCTCGCCTTCGAGCGCCTGCATGGCGCGCAGCGGATTGCAGCGCTGGCCGATGATCATTACTCGCTCGACATTCATCGCGCGGCGCTGGGCTATCGTGCGGCAGAGCGCCTTGACTGGTTGGGGCGGCTGGCTGCTTGCGTGCCTGTCTATCGCTTCACCCGCCCGCTCGAGCCCGACCGTTTTGCGGCGAGCACGGATTTCATGGCGCAACAACTGAAGGAGCTGGCCTTGTGAAGACAATCTGGCGCAAGCGCAGCGATGCCGTGGTCGAAACCGATATCGACGATGAAAGAGTGGCGATGAGCCTCGAAAGCGGCGAATTCTTTGCCTTGAAGGACAGTGCTCTGGTGATCTGGCAGCTGCTCGACGATACGGGCGAACGCGTCATCTTGCTGGCCCGCCTGGCCAAGGCCTATGGCGAGAGCGAGGCGGCGATTGCGCCTGATCTCGATGCCTTCCTCGCGCAATTGCAGGCCGCAGGGCTGGTGGAGCAGGGCTGAGCCGGTGTCGCGGCACAGGCTCCGAGTTGCTGAAGCGACCCTTTTGTTGCTGATCGCGCAGTTTCTGGTGGCGTGGGTACGCTTTGGCCGCTGGCGGGGCTGGTTGGGCGAGATTGCGGCCATGCCTTCCTCGCCCCCGGTCAGCGAAGGCAGGTTGGCCAAGGCCTGGCAATGCGCTCATGCCATCGATCGCGCCTGTGCCCGGCTGGAAGGCTGCAAGGCCCCCGTGCCGAAATGCCTGCCGCGCGCGATGGCGCTGCAATGGATGCTGCGGCGTCGCGGCATGGCGGCTGTTGTGGTGATTGGAACTGCGCGCAATGGCCGCCAGCGCGGCCGCCTGGGCGATCTGCATGCCTGGCTGCTGCTTGGAGACAATGCCTTGCCGAAGCATGATGACGGGCTGAACCGGCCTTTGCTGCGCCTCCATGGCGCCCCGTTATTCCGTTCCGCTGCATCGCCCGATTGATCGCAGCGACGCATTCAGCTATGCGCCATGCTGATACCTAGGTATATCAGCTTCGCAAGATGCATGATCACGGCGCACAATTCGAGGGACATCGTCTCATGACCGATACAGCTTTGCCCGCCCCCGGCCCGCAAGCAGCGCAATGGACCGCACCGAAGCTCGAAAAGCTCGGCACCATGCGCGATGTTGCCGCTTCGCTGAACGCACCGGGCAACGGGAATTCCGCCAACGGCCACACCCCGCCATCCTGATAACGTCGTCGTCTGGCCAAGCCGGGGCAGGGTAAATGCTGGCCTTTTACTGCGGCGAACCTGGCGATTATCGCGTTATGGCGCAGCGCGTGAGTGCTTCGCTGGCGCTGTTTTCCGATCATGCACCTTCGTTTGAGGTGTTCGAAGACGGGTTTCTGGCCGCACTCCCGTTCCATTTTGGCAATGCCGGTGCTGCGCCTCGTCAGCGCGGCGCGATCATGCGGGATTGGCCCCGGACGGATGCGGGCAATGTTGCCGCCTTCAGCGGCTGGTTCGACAATGCCGAGGAGATCGCTGCCCTGCTTGGCCACCCTTCCGGGGATATTGACAGGCTTTATGGCGTGGCGGTCGATCGCTGGGGCGATGGGGCAGAACAGCGGGTGCTGGGGCAATATTGCGCGATCCATTTTTCACCCGATGGCGGTCCGGTGCGTCTGGCACGCAGCCCTCTGGCCGCACCGCCACTGCATTATTTCGAACGCAATGGCGCCATCGGTGTGGCTTCCGTTCCCCGCGCGCTGGTGGCGATGGGGCTGGAGCAGAGGCTTAACCGGCGCAAGCTCGCCGACGGGCTGTATCTCAACCCCACCGAAGATGAGGGCTATCTCGAAGGCAGCCACCGGGTCGGTATTGGCGAGGTGGTGGAGCTATCTGGCGGAACGCGCCGCCGCCAAGCAAGCTTCGATCCCATGGCGATCAGGCCTCTGCCCCATGGCGATCCGCGCCAATATGTGGAGGAAGCCGACCGGTTGTTGACCGAGGCGGTGGCCGCTGCCTTGAAGGGGGTGCGTTCGCCCGGCGTGGCGCTTTCGGGCGGGCTCGATTCGCCCAATGTCGCGGCGCGGGCGCTGCGGGTGCTGCCGCAGGACCAGCACCTCAAAAGCTTCACCTTCGGCCCGCTGGCCAGCTGGCGCGCGTCGCCAGGCGACCTCTATCTGGGCGACGAGACCGCGCTGGTGCGACAGTTCCTGGCCATGCATCCGCGCATCGAGGGCCATTTTACCGACAATGCCGACCGCGATTTCGACACGGATCTGGAGCAAATGTTTCTGGCCATCGGCACGGGCCAGCCCAATTTTCCGGTTGCCTTCCGTTTCAACGGATTGTCGAAAATGGCGAACAAGGCTGGCTGCGATGTGCTGATCCATGCCGATATGGGCAATGCCACTTTCAGCAATTTTGCGCCCTGGGCGCCTTGCGAATATTTTCGCCACAGGCGCTGGCGGCAATTATGGCTGGCGCTGCGCCACAGGCCCAATCAGCAAAAAAGCCTGCTGCGTGAATTTCTGGGCAAGGTGATGCTGCCCGCAACGCCCGACTGGTTCTGGCGGCGCTGGCGCACGGCGCGCGGCAACCCCCCTGAAAGCGTCAATGCAAGGCTATCCTTCCTGCATGCGAGAGCCATGAACGAGTTTGACGTGCACCGCAGGGCAGAGGCGGCGGGCGTGCTCTATGAGCGCGACTGGTATGGCTATCGCCATCAGGTCACCATCAATCATTTCGCACGCGGCGATGGCGAGGCGCATGACTATATTCAGGGTTGCGCGCAGCTCTACAAGGTCCGTTCGCGCGATGCCACGACCTGGCGGCCGCTGGTGGAATTCTGCCTTTCGCTGCCGACAGAAGCCTATATGCATGAGGGGCAAAGCCGCTGGCTGGCGCGCGAGATGGGGCGCGGCTTGATGCCCGAAGCCATGCGCACCGCCCGGATGGAGGGGCTGCAAGGTTCCGACTGGCATGAACGCATGACGCCGCGCCTGCCCGAATTTCGCGCCGAACTGGCGCGCGGCCGCAATCTGCCTGAGCTGGACGGGCTGGTGGATTTCGACGAGGCCGAACGCATGCTCGATGAATGGCCCGCCCAATCCTCGTTCGATCCCGATGTGCTCGACCGGTTTTCCTATGGCGTCATCCGGGTGATAACGGCGGTGCGCTATGCCCGCTTCCTGACGGGCAGCAACCAGTGAACGGACCCTGCCCTCACACAGTGCCCGCCCGCTTCCTTGCCGGTCATATGCGCGCCTCCAGACTGGCTGCATTGCTCGCGCTGATGCTCGCATCTTCGCTCAGCGAAGGGGTCGGGATCGTGATGCTGGTGCCATTGCTCGCCGCGCTGGATGGCACAAGCGCGCTTGCCCCCTCCATAGCCGGGATGCGCATGCCTGCGCTGCCATTGGGCGTGTGGCTGGGAGGATTTGTGGTGCTGGTGGGCTTGCGCGCCGCGCTGGTGCGTCAGCGCCAGATAACGGGTGCCCGGCTTGCCCATGACATGGCCGCCCGTCTGCGCGCGCGCCTGCTTGCTGCCCTGCTGCATGCGCGTTGGCGGGTC
>CAZWEY010000040.1:0-15259 GCA_964632055.1 uncultured Sphingomonadaceae bacterium | reverse complement strand
TCCCAGCCAGCGTTCAGCGCCAGCTTGTTGTCGGCAATGACGTAGGCCTTTTTCTGGGCTTCGCTCCAGCCCTTGGCGACCATGGTCGGGATTTGGGTCACGCCCAGCTTGCGGGCTGCCAGCAACCGGCCATGGCCAGCAATCAGGCCGCCGTCTTCATCAACGAGGATCGGGTTGGTCCAGCCCCACTCGCGAATTGACGCGGCGATCTGGGCGACCTGTTCGTCCGAGTGCGTGCGGGAGTTGCGCGCGTAGGGCGTGATCTTCTCTATCGGCCAGAGCTCGCTGCTCTGGGCCGGCCAGTCTTGGGACATGAAAATTCCGATGAGATCCTGACAGATCAGCTATAGCGGCGATCTTGCCAATTTTTGCCAAAAGTGGTATTCGCGCCCTCATGAGCACAATGAACATCTCTTTGCCGGACACGCTGAAGTCGTTCGTCGACCAGCAGGTCAGCACCCGGGGCTACGGCACCAGTAGCGAATATGTCCGTGAACTGATCCGCAAGGATCAGGACATCCAGAAACTGCGCGGCCTCCTGCTGGACGGCGCGGCATCAGCTCCGACGGCACCTGCCGATGAGACCTATTTTGCCGGGCTTCGCGCCAGGGTTAGCCAGCACGCTGCTTCGTGAAGTCGCTTCCCGTGATCCCTCGCGAACTGGCGAGGCTGGATGCTGAGCAGGCAATCGATCATTATCTCGCCGAAGCCGGTCGCGATGTCGCATTCGGCTTCATCGATGCGCTTGAGGCCACCTACGCGCAGATTGGTGCAAACCCCTCCGGCAGTACGCCGCGATGGGGGCAGGAACTCAATCTACCGGGTCTGCGCAGTCAGAAACTGAAGCGCTATCCCTATCTCGTGTTTTTCATGGCGCGTGAGGATCACGTCGATGTCTGGCGCATCCTGCGCGCGCAGCGTGATATTCCGTCGTGGCTTCAGGACAGCGAAGAAGACTGACACTCCTATCCGGGGATCAGATCAGTTCGAGCTCGGTCAGCACCTTGGCGGTGTCGAGCAGCTGGCCGGTTCGGACCGTGATCTCGATGGTGAAGCTGTCGGCGGTCGCGCTGGCGTAGACGCCGCCCTCATAAAGTCCCTGTTCGATGGTCTCGATCACCGTGACGATCCGGCTGCGGTCAAAATTTTCTGGCAGCGTGCGGATCGCAAGGCGGATAGTGCTGGTGATGCCGGAACTCATGCGGCCTGCGCCTGAAGGCTGAAGTAGAGGACGAAGCCCTTCAGGTAGGGCAGGCCCTTGGGCATCGCGATCTCGCGGGCCGTTTCCCGGTTGATGGTCCATCCCATCCAGCGAGTGATTGCCGCTTCGATGGCTGCGGAGAGGTCGAGCCCCGCGTGGATGCCGTTGTGGACGTCATCAGCGAAGTGGCGGCCATGGCGGCTATCGAGAAAATCCCGAACCCCTTCGGCCGTTCCTTCGGTCGCGGCCATCACCGCCGGGAAGGCAATCGCCCAAGCTCTATCCGCATCCGCGAAGGCGCCGCTGGTGCCGTAAAAGCCCCAGGCTTCGTTGGCGGTTGGCAAGGTCAAGTTGGTCATCTGCGTCGCTCCGTGTTCGTGAAGCGACTACCGCTCTTATCGCGACGACTATCCAGTCAATTCGACGGAAATCTGAGACTTTTTGCTTTCTGACCCCCGGTCGCTAACTCGCGGTTGCGTGAATTTTGGGCCAAGCGCGGTGTCCCTCGGCCAAGGTCCAGACTTTCGAGGCCCGCCCCCCATTTTCGCTTTCGGCTGAATGCGGCTACATAGGCGGAGAGGTGGATGATGGCAGATATTCAGAAGGAGCTGGCCCTTCGGCTAGCCTGGTACATTGACCGCTACGGCGAGATACCACAGCGCGACCAAGCAATGCTTTGGGGTGTAGCGACCGGCCGTTTGCGCGATGAAAACGCGGTGCGCCTCACCAACCTTACGGATGAAATTCTAGAGTACTTCCGTTCCATCAGTTAGCCGCGACGATTGGCCATCCGTCGGGCCCGATCGCGATCGCCCTGCGATGGCCGAATTGCTCGGCAGTCCGCTTGGCATGGCACTCGGCGCATAGGCAGCGGATATTGCTGTCCTCGTCCGATCCGCCACGAACTAGCGGCACGATGTGGTCAGGTACGGTCGCCTCCCGCACAATCCCGGCGGAGGCACAATCACGGCAGAGAGGTTCGGCGCGGAGACGGCGAAGTCGCTGGGAGACACCCGCTCGCCCTCTTAGGCGCTTCATGCTAGAGCGTGCCTACTATGTCCGAACGTCGTTTCATCACCAATGAAGCTTGCCCCAAATCGATCGATGAGAACGGAACGATCTGCGGCGAGCCGTCCAACATCATCGAGCAGCGCACCGATCCGAACAGCGGCCTGATTAATGCCGTCTCCGAATGCCGAGCCGGTCACCAGTGCGCCGCCTCAATCGATCCGGAGACATTCCAGATCTATAATCGGCGCTGGATTGCCTGAAACGAACAACGCCCGAAAGCCTGTGGGCTCCGGGCGCAGTTCTGAGCTTTGAATTTCGGAACAGATACGCTGCCTGCAATTTTCCGTCAACACCAAATCGTAATTTTATCGTTTAATCACAGTTTGTTATACCGAATGCCTGGCATTGAATGCTCAATTGCAACTCGGCGATCCAATCCGAAATAGCCGGCACAGCGCATCAAGGCCATGAACGAGGTTCCGCAGATCGGCGGGAGACCAAAACGCAGCATCCACATCGTGACAAACCAGTGCATGAACCAGCTGGCTGGGCTTCCTTCCAACTGCTCCAGGGGCATCACTATCAGCTGAGCGTAGCATGAGTATTGCGCTCGCAGCCTGCTTCCGAACCTTCTCGACCAGCTCAGGATCCGGGTCTGGCGCGCTGCCACCGAAGATCCCCTCGTTGATCAGGAGTGCGGTAACAGAGCGCGGTTGATCCATGGGCAGCCCCATGACGGCTCGATTGCGCGCCATGATTTCACCGTAGAGCTGTCCGGCAGCAAACTGGTCAGCGCCAATGCGCCCGGTGAAAGACAGCCTGCCGAGAGCCGTACCGAGCCTCTCGTCTTTTGCTTGGCTGGCTGTCACGCCAAAGTGACGGCGCCGGGCATCAAGGACAGTCGACATGGCTTCGCGCTGGGTCTCCTCGCGCGGCCGCTTGCCGCATGGGAGCCTGCGGCCCGCCTTGCGCTTACGACCCCTTGCCACGGGCGCCTCCGTAGAGCCGTTCACCGATCGCTCGGATGGCTTCGCGTTCCAGTGTGGTGAGCCGCTGATCGCTGACCGACACGGCAAGTATGCCGTTGCGCCAGCCATCACGCCGAAGCTGCTCCCCATCACGATGCTGCGCGTGATCATAAATCCGGGAGGTCATGCTCATCAGCGCAGCTCATTCAACAGAACGGCGTAGCCGATCACATCGACAATGCTGTCAAAGTGCCGCGGGTCGTAAGCCAGGCGGGCAAGCTTGAGGTCGATCATGCAAAGCACAACCTGTTCACGGGTTATCCGCTCACCTGTCGTGATCGACCAACGATCAGCGATGGTCGTTAGCAATTCCACCGGATCGCCGTATTCATCCTGGCGTTCATTCAGGATCTTGGCTGCGTGGGTGAGGATGCAGTTTTCGCTCATCGCACACCTCCCCGGGTCTCGATGGCCCAGAGCAGGATGGCGAGTGCGTCCGCTTCGTTGTCATCCCGGGGGGCAAACCCACGGGTCCGCATGGCATCAATCACCGCGGCCTTGTCTGCATTGCCCTTGCCGGTGGCAAAGCGCTTGATGGTGCCCACCGGCACGCCTTGGTAGGCGACGAGATGCTCCTCGCACCAGGCCGAGAGGACTGCGAGCAGGCCGCCGTAGATGTGGGCCGCATCGGTACCGGCATGGCGACGGACCTCTTCGAAGTAGATCGCCACAATCGGTCCTGCGTCCTGATCAAGCTCGTTCAGCCAGCGCCGGAAACGCAGGAAGCGCATACCGCCACCATCGTAGCGGGAGTGCTTCAGCAGGACGGTGCCGCTGGACGTGTAATCGTCAGTCGTCCGCAGCGCCCAGCCGGTGCTGGTGCCGAGATCAAGGGCGAGAATTGCCCCTTGCGTTCGGCGAGCAACTGTTTCGAGGGGAGAGCCCGCATCCGTTCGGGCGGATGCGTCTAGGGCTGTCTGGTTCAAAGCAATCCTCCAGAAGAAGGATCGCCGCGTCAGGTGAGTTTGTAGCCTGTCGGCTGCGCCCGGAGAAGCGAAACAAAAAGCTCAGGAATAAATTTGGATCTCAAATTCTACTCAAGGTCAGAAAATAGCAGATTTTCATGGAATTGTCCTAATATCTCAATATCTCAATATATATATTATATAGCCAAGTCATCCATCTACTGCTCCCCCTTTATCGCGCGCGCGAGAGAAATGGAGTTTTTGAGAAAATGGAAAAAACCCCAGTTTTCTGGGGCTCCGGGCCATTGAGAAATTTCATTGAGGCTTTTTTGCCGCTGAGAATTAGGTGACGGGGACCGAGCACTGCAGTGGTCAGAGGACTGCTTCCAGACCCTTTCGCTCAATCAAATGAAGCAGTTTTAGCGATGAGCCACTCGGGTGCTTTGCCCCGGCCTCCCACTGCCGCACCGTCGATGGGCTGATGTTCAGAAGCGAGGCGAGGACCGTCTGGCTGATGGACTGGCGGGCTCGGAGCGACTTGATCTTTTCTGCATCAAAGTCAGGCACTGGCTCTAGGCACAGGGCATCGAACTTGCGCATTTGGCGTTGGTCGATGAAGCCGAGCTTTTCAAAGCCTGCAGTCGTCTCATGGAGCGCCGCAAGCAGATCGCTTTTCGACTTCGCTTTCGTTGCCAAATCGCTGACTTTGAGATCTTGCTGCATGAAAGATCTATACCACTTAGTGGTATACTTTGGAAGCCAACCATGATTGGGCCAGGGGCGGGTGCGAGAAGTCACGAAGCCTCCCCGTCCACGCACCTTTCTCTTAGGCAATGTCAAAATAGATGCGCTTCGCCCGCCCGCGGGAGCCTTTCGCGCGCGGTATCTCCATGATCCGGATCATGCCGGCTTCCTCAAGGTGGGCGACGACCTCGGTTCGTCGGCGCCGATCTACAGTTTGCGTTTGCCGCGACAGTTCATTCCCGTCGATACCGGCACTCCCGGCATCTGCGATGACCTTATGCACCTTCTTGACGCAGGCCTCATACTCGTTGTCTGCGACGCGCTCTTTAACTGCCTGCATCAGCGTCTGAACGCTTCGGCGCGCAATACCCATGCCCCAGTCAAGGTCGGCGGCCGTGATTGCCGGCTTTCCGGGATTGTCAGTGATAGATTTGATCAGAGCCAGCTTGGCCGCATTCTCAGCCAAGCGAGCAATAATGCCCGTCAGATGGGTCCCTTGGTGCCGGCGGAGCATATCGATCTGCTCCTCGCGCATTGCCCGTGCACGCAGCTCTGCCTGGGGCGTCGCATAAGGCACAGTCCAGGGCTTAGGGATCGCGGCTGCGGCGTTTCCGAGCGGAAAGGGCGTGGATCCATCAGCGCCCTTCGCGACCGCCTCCACAATGGCGACCAGATCAGCCGGTGGATCGTTGGGGGCCAGCTGATGCTGTGGATCGGGATAGTGGTTTTCACTCTCGAAGATCAGCATGCGCGCCAGGCTGCCGTCGATCACGTTGTCGCTGGAGAGCGAGCCCCAGAACACTCCGGGTGTCGTCACCCCGAACAGGCACAGGCACGGCTGCTCGATAACTTCGCGTGGCTTTTCCTTCGTGTTGGCATAGGCGATGCCAAGGAACGTGCTGTCAGCCAGAGAATAGAACTCTGTGAGGTTATCGATGATTTCGGTCAGGTGCCGGGGAGCGCGTTTGCGATCTGCCGCCGACGAGATCAGGAACCCGACCTCGTCCAAGGGGAAGTAGATCGACGGGTTTGCCGTGATCGCGGTAAGGAGCCCTGCGCCCGAAGCGATCTTCGACGAGCCAATGTGGTCAGCCAGGCCTGCGGCAATCATCAGTCGGGTCGATGCCCGCAGCGGATGATCTTTCCCGCCGCCGGAATCCGCCACGCCTATGGCATAGATGTTTGTGCGCAGGTTCGTCGGCCCTGCATATCGCCGGCCAGCGGCAGCGCCGAACATCGCAAGACCAGCACCAAGCGTTAGCCATGGTTGTGGGGACGGAGCCGAGGCACAAGTGTGCTCAACGAACTGGGCCAGAGCCCCGTCGCCGAGATCCCGAAGCCATCCAGGCGTGCCGATACTGGGTGCTGGCTCGATCGCGTCATCGCAATCGTCAACCTGCAAAGTGGCCGGAACCATGACCCGCCGAACCTTGGCCTTTTCGTTAGCCACGAACTGATCGAACTCCGCATCAGCCATGATCGGCGCATGGAGCGTGGCGCCTTCAAGTGGGCTGTCGCGGCGCACCAACTGGATCGCACGAGCCACTGCTCGACGCGGATCACGCTGCTCAAGGAAATGTCCCGAGATAGCGTTGGCCGGGTTGAGCAGCACGCCCATGATCTGGAGGTCCGTCAGGCCTTCATTCGCCATAAGGCGGGCCACAGCCAGCCCATCGCCTGAGCGGTCCAGTCCGGGCGGTGTTTCAATGGCGATCCGCAGTGGATCAAGGCTCCCAAGCCCCAGATCATTTGGTTCCAGCAGTGCCACATCGGCCGGCAGCGCCAGGGTGGTTCGGCTAATTGCAGCCTCGGCAGCCTTGGCCTGAGGGAAGCTCGCCGCCAGGTCCTCTGGAGCGTAGGTCACCCCTTCATCTGTGGCGGCCCAGCGTGCCAAGCACGCCTTGCGTCCGCGTCCGGCTTTGCGAATATCGGGATAGTTAATCGAACCTGGCACCCGCATGAGCCGGTCGATGTTCTGGCAGGCATCCGCTTCGAACCAGTCGCGCACCTGGAAGTTGATCCCCTCGATGCTGTCGAGGTTGGCGCAAGGGTCCTCAAGCCGCCAGAACGCTTGCAACCCACCTCCAGAGTCGATGACAAAGCTCGGCGGGCAGCTGATGCCCTGCAAAGCGGCCGTGATTTCCTCTTTGTCAAAGGCGCCGCCTGATTTGGGCGGGTCGATATCGACGTGCACGAAACGAGCCGCCCGAATGTCGCGCTTCCCAGGCTTCTTGTTGAGACCGGGTGCCACACGGTTGACGGTCCAATAGATGTTGAACCCGTTGGCATTGGCTTTGGCAGCTTCAGCCAGAGCAGTCTCGATATCTGTCCCGAAGTCCTTGCCATGCACGCCGGGGCCGACGGGGTTAATCATCACAAGGTGGATCTGGTCGAGGCTCGAGAAAAGCGGTCGAGCGAGCGCAGGATCGAATTGGAGGGTGCGCATCAGAACGGCACCTCATTTTCCCAGATCTTGCTGACCTCGGCGCATACCGTGACATAGGCATGCGTCAGAAACGCAAGCCACTCCTGCTGGGTAAGCACGGCCAGATCGCTCTTGCCGAGGTCTTCAAGGAAAGCACCAATAGCTGGGCTGGCTGCGGCGATGGCGCGTTGTTCGTCAATACTGGCTTTCATCTGGCCCTTCCTTCGGGTGGCATTGTCGAGACAGGTCATCGAACAAGCGCGCACGGGAGGCGGCCTGTCGAATGGGGTGCGGGAGAAGTCGTGCCAGGCGAATCCGCGAGCTGCCCGGCCGCAAAAGCAAAGGCTCATGCCGCCAGCCTCCCGACATCGAAGCGGTGCCCGGAGATCTCGGTGTACTTACCCTTGGTCCTCATCCGAATGTGGGAGGGCTCGTTCAGCTCCTGCAGCCTTTCGAGGGCCGCATCGACACTCCCGGGCACTGGTGCAGAGGCACGGCGAAGCCACCAACTCTCGGCCTTTGCCCGAGCGTATCCGGTATGCTCCAAGCAGATCCATTCGCGGTAGCTGTTGAGCCCGGTGCGATAGTCCACCCGCAAGGATGGTGGCGATCCCGGCTTTTCGTGCCGGCGATAGGTCACGCCTTTGACATCAAGCCATTCAGGCTCGGTTGTCAGGATCGCTCTCGCAGCAGGAAGCGTCGTCACCCGCCTTTCAGGGGGAGGAAACTCGAACCCGCAAGCCGGGCAGAACCGGGTCATGGTTCCACAAGCACAGCCGCATTGCGAACATTCCTTGTAGGGTGCGTCGCCTTCGCCCTTTTTCTTCTTCTCCGGGATAGACGGGTCATCGAAGGGGCCGTGCCGCGCGATGTTCCCGCCAAAGTCGAGGATCAAGCAGTTGGTCTTGCCGGTCTCAGGCGACAGTCGGGTGCCGCGGCCAACCATCTGGATGTAGAGGCCCGTCGACTTGGTCGGACGCGCCAAGGCAACAAGATCGACATGCCGCGCATTGAACCCCGTGGTGAGCACGCCCTGGCTGACCAGGAACCGCAAGCGCTGCGCCTTGAAGTCAGCGATGATCCGATCGCGCTCGGTCTTTTTGGTGTCGCCAAAGACCCCAGTCCCTGAGAACCCTCGGGCATTGAGCGCCTCGGCCAGCGCCTCGCAATGCTTGACCGTGCAGCCGAATACCAGCCAGCCTTGTCGGTCGCGACCCGCTTCAACAATCCGGTCCGCAATCGCCGCGACCACCTCGCGATCCAACGCTGAAGCTTCGAGCTGTGCCGCGATGAATTCACCGCCACGCGTGCCAACCCCGCTGGTGTCGATCTGCGTTGCCTGGCGATAGCTTACGGGCGGCGATAGCCAGCCGTTTTCGAAGAGCTCGCGCACATTGGTTTCATGGGCAATGCCATCGAATAGCGCGCCTTCGCCCTGATCAAGCCTGCCGCTATCAAGACGGAAGGGAGTAGCGGTCAGCCCCACGATTTTGAGGGCAGGATTGATGGTGCGCAGTTCCGCCAGGAACTTTCCATACATGGTGTCGGCGTTGCGCGGGATCATGTGGGCTTCGTCGATGAGCACCATGTCGACCCGTCGCGGCAGCTTGTAGGCCTTCTTGTGGATCGACTGGATGGAGGCGAACAAAAGCTGCGCGCCGATGTCTCGCCGCCCAAGACCTGCTGAATAGATCCCCCACGGTGCATCCGACCAAAGCCCAACCAGCTCGGCCGCGTTCTGCTGCACAAGCTCGCGCACATGGGTCAGCACCAGAATGCAGGCGCTCGGATCCGTATCGAAAACCAGCTTTGCCCATTCGGCGATCACCAGGCTCTTGCCCGCGCCGGTAGGCAGCACAACGAGACAGTCGCGCTTCCCGGCTGAGAACCAGTTCCACAAATTGGTGAGCGCGGCCTCTTGATAGGGGCGCAGTGCAAGAGGCTCGCTCATGCCACGACCTCCACTTTTTGGAGCCAGCCACCATGCCTATCGCAGCTGAGGCAGCGCAGACCTGCTGCGTGCGGCCCGGCACCCTCCGTCACTTTCCAGCTGAGTGAACCGCAAGAGCGGCAAGCCTGCCGCTTGAGGATATCGCCAATGCTATGGACGCGAGGGCCGCCATCGACCCACCGCGAGCCGTCACGCAAACGGTAGACGATCTGCCCATGGATGACGTCGATCTGCTCGCCCGCCACCAGGTCGGGCAGAAAACGGTGCTCAGGGCAGCCTACTTCCTGATCTGTCCGTGAGAGTTCATGGCCAAACCGTGTACAGCGCCAGCTTCCATCGCGGCTGACTTCAACCGCAAGGCAGGTGCGGCAGTTGCGCTCTGCACGCGCGCCTTCGTGGCACTGGGCAGAAAAGTCACAAAAGCGGCATGCAAAACTATCTGGGCCGCCAATCCGCTGGGGCGCTACATCGGCAAAGATAATGCGCTCGGCCTTCGCCTTTAGCGCTGCAGCATGAACCGGATCGGCATTCGTGCGCACCGCAGTCCAACGGCGTGCGCCGGGCGAAACGCAAACAAGGTAATGCCGGTCGAGCCGGGCATAATCCATATAGAGGACGGCCTGGGCGTAGTAGGTGGGGCTCCACTCAGCGAGCGCCGACTTCTCACCGACCTTCTTGCGCGCCTTGTCGAGATCCTGCCATTTTTCTGAAGCCTTGATCTCAAGTACGTGCCAGGTCTTGGGAGCTTGGACGAGGCCCAGGCAGACACCGTCCATGTGGCCTGCGAAGTGACCACCAAAATCCCGGAAACCAAATTGATCGCCGCTGGCATCGACGTCATGGACCTCAAGGCCTGGGGTAGCTTTGAGACGGTTTACAGCCACTGTCTCGCTGGCATGACCGTCAGCAAATCGCTTCAGCGTGACCGCATCGAAGCGGACGGTCGCCACCCAGCGAAACTGATACCAGAGCGCCCGTTCGCAAGCGCCGCCGATAGCGGACATGCCAAGATAAGCGCGGCGGGTGAATGGTTGCCCATCAGCCAGCGCCTGGTCGGCTTGCGCTAGCGTTGGGCATGCAAAATCCTGTAGGGCAGCCATTGCCTGCTCCTTTGATTGTCAGTCAGGGGAAAGGCGGCAGGGCGGCGGGCTCAATCGACCGCCCTGCCTCTCAAGGCTTGGTCAGGCGCTACGCTTCCATGGCGCGCTAGCCATCTGGCCGGAGCCAGCTTGCGCTGTCCGGAAAGCCGATCCTGAACTCACAGGTGCCGGCGCATCACGCAGGACCTTGTAGGTCTTGATCTCATTGGAAGCCGCGTAGGTTTTTCCATCACGCCCCGTGCTCGGTGCCTTGACCGCAACGACTGCCGTCATCGGCTGCATGTGCAGTTCCTCACTGTCTTGGACCGACAGCTTCCCGATGGCGTGACAGATGGCTGACAAGGTGCGCTGGGCAATCTCGACCGCCTGGCGGTTGGGGTTCTCGAGGTTCAGCCGATCATAAAGCCTGCGGCCGGCATGTTCGCCATCGAGAATCTCAAGCTCAAGTTTGAGCATGTGGCCGTTGCGGTTTGAGGTCTCGACCATCTGCGAGGTGACGATCTGTACGGTGTAATCACCGGGCGGAATTGGCGTGTAGTCGCCTTGGGGTTCGACTTGTGTGGCGTCGAACATGCCTCCGAGTTGTGCCATTGCGGCAATCCTTTCTGTCAGTCAGGGGTTGTTTGTCAGGCCGCTTCGCTGGTGCGGGCAGCCGCGCTCGACGCGGCCATGGCGGAGGCCAGCGCCTCCCAGGACAGCGGGAGTTCTGAAGGGAGATTGTGCCGGTTCTTCGCGAGGAAGGCGGGCCGCTCTTCGGTGTAAAGCGCACGGGTTCCGGCCCCGACACCGCGGACCACCTTCTTCATTCCAACGTCCGTTCTGGTGACGCTGGTTTTGAAATTGGCGAACAGCACCATGTCGGCGTGTTCCTGGACCAGCGCAGAGGCCAGCTTGTGCAGCTTGATCTGGTAGCGGTCGAACGGTTCGGTCTCAGGGCTGTCGAAGCGCTTCACTTCAGCGTGCGCGGTCTGGATGACTGCCATGCCCTTGTCGTTCCGCAGGGCATTGATGGCGTCGAGATATTCACGCCAGACATCAAGCGTAGCGACAAATCCTCGGCCATAGCCTGCGTCTTCGATCGACGCCCAAGGCTTGCTCGGGTTGGCTACGTTATTGCGGCGGACAGTCTCGGCCCAAACCAGCGGCTCAAGCCAATCCAGACTGTCCACCACCAGCGTCTCGAAGTCATGCTTCTCGGCGTAAAGCGCGGCCATCGCATCCATGACATCCTGGAAGCCTTCAGCCTTCGGAAAGGCATCAATTGGCTGACCTGTGGGATGTCCGTCTTCGATGTTGATGAGGACAGGGCGCGGTGCGCTACCGGCGAAGCTGTTCTTGCCGATGCCATGCGGTCCATAGATCACAATCCGCGGGGGCTTCGGTACAGACAGGCGGTTGAGCGAAGAAAGGGAGATAGCCATCACGCTGTCTCCTTCCGGGCGAGCGCGACTTCGAACTTCTTCTTGCCAGGCTTTACCGTGCGAGCAGGCGTGAACAGATCGCGGATGGCAGGAGGCCAGGCCTTGTAGCTGGTTTCCGAAACCGACAGCTTGGTGTCGATATAGTCTGCCGGGTTTTCGCCCCAGCCACGGATTGTCTCGATGGCTGCGGCAAGCTTGGCTTGATCCCAAGCTACGTTCTTGGGGACCTCAATACGGATTTCATAATCGCCATCAATGCGACGATGCGTGCCGGTTGTGTTGAGGCCGGCGGCATAGCGCCGGGAGAACACCCCATGAAGGATGGCAACAATCTGGGATGCTTGGGCCAGATGCGATTGGGCCTGCGTTTGCAAATTTGCAAGGAGGCTAATCGGCAGCCCATCAAGCCTCGCTGGCGGTTCGTGGAGGAGTTCCTCAAGTGTCATTGAATGGGTCCTTCAGTGAGTGGTTCGGGTTTGCGTCGGTGCATGGTCGGGGCAGTGGTTGACGCGGCGATCGAAGATCCGTGGGCGCCTCACGGTTGGCCCCCACTGCCCAAGCTGGGTCAGGAACAGGCAGAGCTGCGCATCAGGCCGCTTTCGCCAGTTCGTTAAGGAGAAGCTGCCCGCGCGCGCCGCGTGGGCGCGGCCTGGCAATCACGAGGTAGCTGAATTGCTCAGGCGCAATGCGGCGCTGAACCAGGTGGGCAAACCCGCGCTCGGATGCCCAGCGTGCTCGGCCCGCGAGCCTCTCAAGCACCGAGCGCTCGGGCTCCCTCAGCCGCTGTCCCGGGCCTTTCCAGGCATCTTTGGCGAGAAAGCCGCGGTAATATTCGAGCGTGTCGCCAGGCATGGCATCACCCAGCCACATGCATAGGTCGAACTCGGTCATGGCGACCTTGCTCGCCTTTGCCTTCGCGGTGCTGCGAGACTGGGAGCTGATGAAAGAAATGGTGTTCATGTTCACCTCTACTGGGGGATCGGGGAAAGTGTCTCAGGCGCTCGCCAGACCGCTGGCGGCGAACAGCGCGCGCAGTTCGGCAATGCGGCGGTAGAGGCTGCTGCGGCTGCCCAGCCCCATGCGTACAAGTTCAGTGACGGGATGTTCGGCCAGCCAGCCGCACAGGGCAGTTTCGGCATCAGTGAGACGGGTGCCGCAACGTGCCACATCAAGCCGCTGCTCAATCGCGCGGCGGGCGTCCCCAGGCAGAGCAAATAGCGCGCCGAGGCTCTGGTCTTCGGCGATCTGATCCCGCTTGATCGGACAACCTTCATCCTGATCAAGCGAGCATGGCATGACACGCCGCTCGCGCTGGATCTGCTTGGCAATGCAACTGGCCTGGTTGGCAACAATGCGACCGGCAAAAGCACCAAGTGTGCCGCGATCCGGATCGAAGCGGTGGAGCCGGGAAAGCAGATCGGCCAGCAAATCCTGGCAGATATCGGCTTCAGCATCGCGGCATAGGTTCAGGCTACGGGCCAAACGGCGGGCGGCACTTTGGGCTTCACGCTGAAGCGTGGCGAGCGTGTGAGGGGTCATGAGTTCGTCCTGTTTCTTCATCCTGAAACTGGACTAAAGCGAGATATGGTTGGTGGTCGTCACAGAAGTGGTTGGCAGATCCACCAACCTAAGCCCTTCGCTTGTGCGTGAGTTTGCGGGCGCTGGGAGGTGGGCACCAACCTTTACCAACCGTCCGCCAACCTAATCCCGACCGATCTCCCACCAAAGGCCGTTCCGCGCGACCGAATCGGGCAAAACGCAGACACGAAAAAGCCCGCGCAAGGCGGGCTCGTTTCCGGGTTGGTAAATGGCAGGCGATCGATTAGCGCGACATGGCAACGACCAGGCTTGGCTCCATAAAGTACCAGCCAAGCCTTCCTTTTGCCTTCAGGATCACCTTCGTCCAGTCGCGCCGGCTTGAGTAGAGATGGGCAATCTTGTCCGAGCCAGAATGGGCAGCGTCGAGGATCTTGCGGAAGTGCTGTTCGGGATCACCGCTCTTGGCTGCCTCGAACAAGAACAGCATACCGCGGGCCTGCATTTCGGTGAAGTTCCAGATCCGGCCCGCGTAGGAAAAGCGCCGAAAGTCTGGTTTCTCTGGCTCTGTTTGGCTGAGGGTTCCCAGCACTGCCTGTTCAAACTCAAGGCGAACATCCTCGCGCACCACGAGATTTGCGCGGTTGATCGAGCGGGCCTCCGCTGGGTTCAGCAGGCTAGCATAATCGCCATTCGGCAAGGAGAACTCGCTGGCCTTAACTTCCCCCTCCAGAAACAGGCGATAGATATCGTAGCGCAGCAAGTCTGCCACGCCGTCGAATGTGCCCTGATGATAAGGTACCGGCATCTGGCCCCAGTCCTCAGCCTCGTAAGAGCCAAGCTCCATGGGCTGAGCGTAGATGCGGACGGAGAGGGGCAGCTTACCGTTCTCGACCACATAACGCAGATCTGACTCAGAGAGATTCCAGCGGGCGATGAGTTCGTCGAGCTCGTGATAATCCTTCTTGATCCGCCCCATTGCCGATTCCCTTTGTTCCGGTATTGTTCTCATATCAGCTTGACAGGAGAGCGGCAATCCTGTTCTGTCCACACAATCCAAATTTCTGAGGATAGTTATGTCGACAACTTTGCAGGAGCGCCTCCGCGCACGCATTCGCCAGCTAGGCATGAACGTCGCCGACGTTGCCTCTCTGGCCGGTGTGAACCGGTCGTTCTTGTACGATATCATCCGCGGCCGATCGCAGACGCCCAATCTGGAGCGTCTCAAGAGCGTGGCCGCTGTGGTGAAGGTCGACGTTGAGTGGCTGCTTCACGGACAGGGAGACGTTCAGGGCGAAACCCCGTTGGATGAAGGCGCGCAGTCTGACTTCATTGGGATTGCCTACGTCAATGCCCGCCCGTCGATGGGCGGCGGCTCCATCCTGGATGAAGAGGCAAAGCCTGGGCGTGATTTTCACTTCCGCCGAGCCTGGATCAAGGATCGCTTGAAAGCGGCCCCATCGATGCTTCGCGTCATGCAGGTGGAAGGGGATAGCATGAAGCCAACGCTCGAAGATGGTGACACGGTGCTGGTGGACATGTCCCAGAAAATCCCTCAGCCACCCGGGATCTTCGTTCTCCACGACGGCCTCGGGCTTGTGGCTAAGCGCTTAGAGCACGTCCCGATGAGCGATCCGCCACGCGTGCAGATCATTTCGGACAACACCCGCTACCCGCCCTACGATTGCCTGGCCGACGAGGTGAACATCATCGGACGAATACGCTGGTACGGGCGAGAGATGTTTTAGAATGTATGCCACTCGGGGACATATTTAGGGCAAGCCAATTGGGATTTTCACTTCGGCGTTGTTGCCTTCTCAATGCGCCGTGTTAGCAAGTTCCGGAAATTAAAAATCGATCAGGGCATTAACGGAAGGGGCAGAAGCCATGCAACGCGTCGAATTGTGCCGCAATTACGAGGTGAGCATCCACTGTCC
>CAZWEY010000039.1:0-15286 GCA_964632055.1 uncultured Sphingomonadaceae bacterium | reverse complement strand
ATCAGCGGGGTGCGCGCCTCGTCGATCAGGATCGAGTCCACTTCGTCGACGATGGCATGGTTGAACGGGCGGTGGACCATCTGACCACGCTCATGCTTCATGTTGTCGCGCAGATAGTCGAAGCCGAATTCATTATTGGTGCCATAGGTGATATCGCAGGCATAGGCCGCGCGCCGTTCGTTTTCGCCCAGATTGGGCACGATCACGCCGACGGTGAGGCCGAGGAACTGGTGGATCTGCCCCATCCATTCCGCATCGCGCCGGGCGAGATAATCATTGACCGTGACAACATGGACGCCCTTGCCCTCGATGGCGTTCAGATAGGTGGCAAGCGTTGCCACCAGGGTCTTGCCCTCGCCGGTGCGCATCTCGGCAATCTCGCCGCGATGCAACACTACGCCGCCGATCATCTGGACATCGAAATGCCGCATGCCAAGCACGCGTTTCGAAGCTTCGCGCACCGTGGCGAAGGCTTCGGGCAGGATCGCATCGAGCGATCGTCCAGCTTCCAGCTCGGCGCGGAATTTCTGCGTCTGGGCGGCGAGGTCGGCATCCGACAAGGCCTCCATCGCAGGCTCGAAAGCGTTGATCTGCTTGACGATTTTTTCAATCGACTTGACGTAACGATCGTTGGAAGAGCCGAAAATGGCCTTGGCTACTGCGCCGAACATGGGCGGAAATCCTGTCTCAGAAATGGTATGATTGTGCAGCGCGGAGCCCGCACAGTGGGAAGGCGTGAATGCAAAACCGCCTATTCGCGGGCGCGATCCACCCCGATGCAGACGGCGCCCCCGAAAAGGCCGGCCGTTTGCGGCCACAGGGCCGGCACCGCTTCGCGTGCCGCAAGGGCATTGGCAGAGCGCTTGCCCGAGCCTGATGCGGTGCAGTGGCGCACCAGTGCTATTTCGCCAGCCGAAACCTCGACCTGCCCGCCATGGGCAGCAGATGCGCGTGTTTCGGCCTGGGCCGGAAGAGCGGTCAGGCCGGCAATCAGAGCAAGAAGGGTGACTATCTGGCGAAGCATCACAGTGCGAAATAGGCCCGCCGCGGCCAAAGGTCCACCTAGAAAGCGCGTTTACCTTGGGCTGGCAGGCGACTAGAGGGCATTTTCATGGACATCGCCACCTCGCCCCTCGCCCGGCCCTTCCCCGACATGCCCGCCATCAAGGGCGTGACCCTGCGCGTGGCAAGGGCGCGTTACAAGGACTGGGACCGCTGCGACCTGACCTTTGCCGAGCTGGCCGAAGGCACCGCTGTGGCGGGCGTCTTTACCCGCAATATCTGCTGCTCTTCCGAAGTGGAGCTTGGCCGGACCAATATCGCCCAGGGCCGCGCACGCGCGCTCATCGTCAATGCGGGCAATTCCAACGCCTTTACCGGCTATCGCGGACGCGAGGCAGTGGAGCAGATCATGGACCAGGTGGCAGGGCATCTCGGCTGCCCGCGCGAGCAGGTCTTCGTATCATCCACAGGCGTGATCGGCGTGCCCTTGCCCAAGGACAAGGCGCGCGCAGGCGTTGACGCAGCACTTGGCGCAAAGCCTTGCTCATGGCTTGATGCGGCCAATACGATTGGCACAACCGACACTTTTGCCAAGGGGGCAACAGCGTCGGCCATTGTTGAAGGCAAACGCATCAATCTCTGCGCCTTCATCAAGGGCAGCGGCATGATCGCGCCCGACATGGCGACGATGCTGGGCTATATCTTCACCGATGCGGCGGTCGAGCCTGCCTTCTTGCAACAGCTGCTCTGCGCCGCCAGCGATGCGAGCTTCAACTGCATAACGGTCGACAGCGACACCTCCACCAGCGACACGGTAATGGCCTTTGCTACCGGCAAGGCGGACAACGCACCGCTGGCCAGCTTCGAGAGCCCCGGCGCCGATGCCTTTGCCGCCGCGCTTGGCGATATATGCCGCCAGCTGGCCCATCTCGTCGTGCGCGATGGCGAAGGGGCGCAGAAATTCATTTCCGTGCACGTAACAGGTGCGGTTTCCGACGAGAGCGCGCGCCGTATCGGCCTTGCCATCGCCAATTCGCCCCTGGTCAAAACCGCCATAGCGGGTGAAGACGCTAATTGGGGCCGGGTGGTCATGGCCGTTGGCAAGGCTGGCGAGCCGGCAGATCGCGACAGGTTGTCGATAGGATTTGGGGGATATTGGGCTGCAAAAAATGGCCTCCCTCTTGCCGATTACGACGAAGCGCCGGTGGCTGCCCATCTCAAGGGGCAAGACATCACGATCGAGGTCGATATCGGCCTTGGCCAAGGAAGGGCGCAAGTGTGGACCTGTGACCTCACGCATGGATACATATCGATCAACGCGGATTACCGCTCTTGAACAAGACCATGGACACGGCCGTGATGGCGGTGATGCGCAAGGCTGCCGAGCAAGCGATATTGCCTCGCTGGCAAAGCCTTGCCGCACATCAGATAGAGCAGAAAGCAGCCGACGATTTCGTCACCATTGCCGACCATGAAAGCGAGGCGATCCTGGCCGAAGGACTGGCAGCGATCCTGCCCGAAGCGGCCATCGTGGGCGAAGAAGCCGCCCATACTGACCCTCGCCTGCTCAATCGTCTCGGCGATTTATGCTGGATCATCGATCCGCTGGACGGGACCGGAAATTTTGCTTCCGGCAAACCGCCCTTCGGCATCCTCGTCGCGCTTGCCGATGGTGGCATGGCGCAGGCCGGGTGGATCTATGACCCTTTGTCGGGGCGATTTTGCTCAAGCCACAAAGGCGCAGGCGCCTTTATGAACGGAGAGCGCATCTTTGCCAGAGCCAGCGGCGAAACACCGCCTGTCGCGGGCATTTCCATGCTGTTTCTCGACCCCTCCCGGCGCGATGCGATGAAAACGCATATCGCCCCGCATTATCGGATGGTCGACATTCCACGCTGCGCGGCAGAGCAATATCCCCGGCTGGTCCTGGGCCAGAACGACGTCTCGATTTTCGAGCGCACCCTCGCCTGGGATCATGCGGCGGGAGTGCTGTTCCTCAACGAAGCAGGCGGAGTAGCCCTGCGCCCCGATGGAACGCCTTATCGCGTGGATGAAAAGCGCACCGGACTGATCGGCGCAGCGAGCCCTGCCCTGTGGGAAGAGATCGCCGCGCGGATGCTGGAAATTTAGAGCACGCTCTCCAGCCAGCCCTTCAATTGCCCCTTGGGGGCCGCCCCCAGCTTCTGCGCCACCGGCTTGCCATCCTTGAACAGCACCATCAGCGGGATCGACTGAACCCCTACCTGCGCGGGAACGTCGGTGTTCTCCATGATATCCATCTTGGCGATGGTCACCTGGTCGGCCAGTTCGTCGGAAATTTCTTCCAGAGCCGGGCCGATCATCTTGCAAGGCCCGCACCATTCGGCCCAGAAATCGACCAGCACGGGCTTGTCGGACTGGAGCACGTCAGCTGCGAAGCTGGCATCGGTCACGGCTTTGGTAGGCATGGGAATCTCCTGAAGGCTGTGGATCTATCTAGGCAGGCCGAGGCTGTTCGACAATGGCATGGCTGCAATCAACCATCGCCACGAGGTCGGTGAGCTATGAGATAATCTTCGGGAAGCGCAATCAGCAGGGGGGTGTGGGTATAAAGCAATGCCGCCTCCACCTTGCGCCCGGGATAAATCGCTTCCAATGCGGCAAGATAGGCTGCCATCTGGCGCAGAGTGGAAACCGGCACTTCCTCCAGTCGCGCAGGCGGGCGGCGCGCCGATTTGAAATCGACGACGAGAATCCCTTCAGGCGTAACCAGTAGCCGGTCGATCGTTCCGGCCACCACCTGCCCTTCGACCACGCCTGCCAGTGGCACTTCGGCAAGAGCATCCGGGGCAAAAATCTCCGCCCAACGCGAATCTTCGATCACCGCCAGCACAGCATCGGCCATTTCCGCGCGCTCGGCGGCTGAAAACCCTCCACCGCGCCGCTCCAGCCAGGCAATCGTCGCGGCGCGCCGCCCGCTCGGCTCAATCGCAGGCAATCGTTCCAGCATGGCATGGATCAGCGTGCCACGCCTTGCGGCCAATTGCATTTCCGCACCGCCCAGCGGGGGATCGGCGGCTTCGTCATTGCCAAGAGCCGAGGGAGCCAGGGGGCGCGGCGGACGCGGCTCTGCGCTCACTGGTTCATGCGCCCATGGCGGAATGAATGGCAGGGCCGCTTCGGGCATGGCCTGGGATAGCCCGGTTGCGGTTGCGACTGGAGCACGCCCCCATTGCTTGCGCCAGCCCCAGATTGCGTCATCCACCATCTCGTCGCCAAACAGCGGCATCAGGTTACGATACCAGCTTTGCTCGGCCGGCTCCTTTTCCCTCCTGCCCAATGCCCCGCCGATGAATAACGCCTCTTCCGCGCGGGTCATCGCGACATAAAGCAACCGCCAATGCTCCTCCATTTCCTCTGCCGCCGCACGATCAAACGCTTCGGACAGACGGCCTGCACGCTGCGCCTTGGGCACCGGCAGGATCGGCACCTTGTGGCGATGCGCGATGGCAGGATTGGCATCCTCTTCCAGCACCAGGCCGCTATCCTTGCCATTTTCCGGATTTCCCGTCGCATCGGCCAGAATGACGATTGGCGCCTGAAGTCCCTTGGACCCATGCACGGTCATGACCCGGACAAGTGTGTCCGAAGCGACCGCCTCGCGCTTGAGGTCGCTCCGGTTCGCATCGAACCACTGGATGAAACCCTGAAGGCTCGGCGTGTGGCTGGAGCTGAAGGCGAGCGCCGCGTTGAGCAATTCGTCGATGGGATCATTCGCCTCGCGCCCCAGACGCGCGGTCAGCTTGCGCCGCCCTTGCCATGGCCCGATCAACATCCAGTGCAGCAAGGCTTGCGGCGGCTCGAAATCGGCCCGGGCCAGCAAGTCGCCCAGCATCTCGCGCGCCTGCACCACCTCGGGATCGCGCGAGGCGCGCAGATGCGACCATAGCGGGACCTTTTCCGGCCGCCAGCCATGATCGAGCAATTGCTGCTGGCTCCATCCGATCAACGGGGAAACGAGCAGACTGGCAAGCGAGAGATCGTCGAAGGGCTGCACCGCAAAACGCAATGCGGCAAGCAGGTCCTTCACCGCCAGCGGCGCACCCAGCCTCAACCGGTCAACACCCGCCACCGGCACGCCAGCGGCATAGAGCCGTGCGACAATCAGCCCGGCCAGGGCACCGCGCTTGCGCACCAGCACCATGATATCGCCCGGCCCGGCATTGCGATTCCTGCCCTTCGCCAGCGGAAATCCGACATCGAGCCAGGCCTTGACCTGCTCTGCGATCTTGTCCGCCATCTGGCGTTCGGGAGCCGAAAGCCAGGCATCATCGGCCTCTGCATCAACCTCCGGGAACGTCTCGGCAATCTCGCCATCCTCGCTTTCGCTCTTGCCGCCCAGAGCAGGCCAGAGCACCACCAGACCAGGCCGTTCATCGCCCTCATGGCGTTCGGACGGTTGTTTCAGACCGAAGCGGGCGTGGCCCATCTTTTCCAGCACGGCATTGACGAAATCGAGCACCGGCTGCCCGGTGCGAAACGACCGCCCCAACCCCAGTTCGCGCAAACGGGCGTGGCGATGACTGGCGCGCAATTGCTCGGCATTATGCGCCGCCTGCTCCATCGCATCGCGCACCCTTTTGCGGGCCTGCTCGAAATTTTCGGGGCTGGTTCCCTGAAAGCGGAAGATCGCCTGCTTGTAGTCGCCGACGGTAAAGACGGTGCGGATCTTCTGGCCGCGAGCGCCTTCGCCGGAGAAATATTCGTCGATCAGCCCGAAAATGATGTCCCATTGCGCGGCATTGGTATCCTGCGCCTCGTCGATGAGCACATGATCGAATTCGCGGTCGAGCTTGTAGCGGATCCAGTCCGACAGGTCCCTTTGCCCCAGAAGGGCCGCAGCAGCGCGGATCTGGTCGTCGAAATCGATCAGCCCTTCACGCCGTTTTGCTTCGTCCCAGGCAATGGCGAAATGTCGGCCCAGTTCCAGCGCTGGCGTCATCCGGCTGGAAAGATCGAGCAGGATGCGCAGATCCCGCAAGGCCAGACAGTGCTCAAGCACCTCTGTGGCAGCGCTCTCGTAATCCGGCTCGAACTTGGCGAGCGATGCGGCATCCTTCACCGTGTCGTTCTTGGTGAACAGCACTTTGAAGAGATCCTCCAGAGCGGACAGCCGCTCTTCCGGATCGGCCGAAAGCCACCGGGCGATGACCACCCGGCCAGCCTGCCCTGTCTTGACGTTCCACTGGTGAAAGGCCGAATGGCACAGGCGCAGCGCGTCGAGCGGGAAAGCGTCATCGCCGCACATCGCCACAAGGTCGGCTTCGCTTGCATCGCTCGCCAGACCCAGCAATTGCTTGACCCGGCCATCGAGCGGCGGCGCCCATGCGCCCGGCCCGAACCACAGATCGGGCATGGCGGCGCAACGCATCAACCATTTCTGCACCCCGTCCGGCCCGATATCGAGGCTGAGGGCCGCAATCGCATCCAGCGTTGCGCGGTCATCGCTCTGCCTCGCCTTCAGCAGCATGGAGGCCAGCACCTCGTGCGACAGCAAATCGCGATCGCGATCCTCCATCGCCCGCGTGCCCGCAGAAAGGCCGGCTTCTTCCGGGAAGGCCGAGAGAAGCCATTGTGCGAAGGCATGGATCGTGTCGATCCGCAGTCCCCCTCCGGGACAATCGAGTACACTGGCAAACAGGCTGCGCGCCCGGTCTATAGCAACCGGCTTGAAATCGGCCCCGATCGCCTGCAACTCTGCCGCCAGTCGGGTGGAAGGCAAGCGCACCCAGCGCGCCAGAACATCGTTGACCCGCTCGGCCATTTCGGCAGCCCCCGCCTTGGTGAAGGTCAGGCACAAAATCTGCGATGGGCGCACGTCTGGCTGCAGCAGCAAGCGCAGCACGCGGGCGGAAAGCACCTGCGTCTTGCCGGTTCCGGCCGAAGCGGACAGCCAGACGCTGTGCTCCGGATCGACCGCCAGCGCCTGTTCGCCCTGCAGGGGGTGAACCGCGCTCACCGGCCTTTTCCTTCCGCGTTCTCGCTGGCCTCGCGGCCCTGCCATTCGTCCAGACGCATCAGCTGGTCGTAATCGGCATAGCCCGTCGCATCGGGATTGAGCCTCGCGGTAAAGGGCTTGTTGCCCTTGATCCAGTCGGTCAACGCATCGCTCAGAAATTCCTCTGTCTTGTCCAGAAATTCGTCGCGCGGGATCCCGCTGCGCTTTTGCCCTTCCCTGACCGGCTCGCTCATCACGCCGAATTCGCCGCTTTTGCGATCCCGCCCCAATGACCAATATTCGAACCGTACCGGCTCGCCTGAAACGCCTGCAAAAGCCCCTGCCCGCGCCATCAGGCCCAGCGTGCCCAATTGCAGGGCATAGCCATTTTCCACCTCGCGGCCCGATGGCACATGGCCGCTCTTGTAATCGACAATCGCCAGCTCGCCGCCCGGCAACCGGTCTATCCGGTCAGCCCTGCCATGAATGGTGACGCCCATATATTTCATCTCGCCGTGCTTTTCGGCCAGGGCCAGATCGCGCTCGGGCTGTTGCGCGATCCTCCGCTCCACCCAGTCGAGAGCTGCCAGCAGGCGCGGCGCCCATAGCGCGCTCATCAACGGGTGCGCTTTCATATCCTCCAGCCTGGCCAGCGCCACATCGCGGATTGGCACGCCCTTCTTGTGCCCGTCATCCTTGTGCCAATGTTCCAGAATGTCATGCGCCACCACGCCGCGCCACGCAGCCGATGGCTCTGCATCCAGCGCGTCGAGGCTGCGCAGCTGCAATATGGCCCGAGCATAGAATTGATAAGGATCGCTGCGCAGCCGGTCGAGCGCGGTGACGGCCACGGCGACATTGCGCTGCTCGGCGCTGGGCACCGGCTCGGGCCTTGGATAAGGCGGTGCGGGCGAACCGACATCAAGCGCCTGAGCCAACGCCGGCATCGCCTTTTCCTCATGCGTTTCGATAAGACTGCCCAGCAAGGCCTTGACCCGCAACCAGAAGCGCGATGGCACCGCCTTTCCATCGCCATCGCGCAGCGACCGGCTCAGCACCACCTGAGGCGCACCCAATGCGCCTGCAAGATCATGCGCGGAAAGACCGATCCGGAAATCCCCGCCCGGAACACCCAGCGCGCGCAGCACGCCGGGCGCCAGCAAAGGATCGGGTGATGGGCGCTGCGGCCATGTCCCCTCGTTAAGCCCCGCGCAAATGACCAGATCAGCCCTGCTCATGCGCGATTCAAGCAATCCATAGATGGCGATGCGAGGATGACCGCCAAAAGGAGGGCGGACCGCCACCAGATCCATCGCATCGCGCAGGATTCTGGGCATATCGGCAGGGCTTGCAACCGTGCCCACATCGCGCGCCGCCCCGCGCAGCTCCTCGATCAATCCGGCAAGCGCCCTGCCATCCTCCCGCGCCCAGACCGCATCACCACACAGCGTTTCGGCGGCCAGTGTCAGCCCATCGATCAGCTCGGCCATCGGGCGCTCGGTATCATCTGCAAACATCAAGGGATCGAGCGTGGCGCGAAGTGTCGCCCACCAGTCTTGCGCGCCCGCATCCATTTTGGCGAGTTTATCGACCGCCAATGCGATCGCTTCCATCCCCGGACCCGGTCGCGGCCCACGCAGCTTCAATTCCAGTGCCCGACAACGATCGAGCCAGGCTGCGCGGTCTTCGCCCTGATGCACCAGCGGATGAATCAGCAGCGCCATGAGAGGCACCGGCGCTGCCTGTTCGGCCATAACTTCGGCCAGCAACAGCATAACCCGGCCCGCCGCCGTTTGCGACAAAGGCCGCCCGGCGGAATCGTCGGCCGCAATGTTCCAGCGCCGCAAATTCGCCACCACCCGGCCTGCCAGCCCGCGATCGGGCGTGACCAGCGCCGCCCGCCGTTCCGGCGTCTCGAGAGCTTCGCGTAGCAGCAACGCGATGGCCTGCGCCTCTGCTTCGGGATTGGCGCTTTCCATGAGCCGGACAGCCGAAAGGCGGCGATCTTCGGCACCAAGATCGACCCAGCTCTTGCTGGCTTCGGGAGGCAGGAAAACAGACGTGATCGCCCGGCTGCGCGCTGGCGGTGCTGCAGTTTGCCCGGCGCGATGCCATGGGCGAACCTCGCCTCGCGCAATGCCCATCCGGTTGAGCAGCAGCTTGAGATGATATTGCGGATGGCTCACCGCATCATGGCGCGCAACTGGCGCAGCATCGGGGGCTGGCGGCATGCCCGCATGACCCAGCTCGTCCCATGCCGCATCATTGAGCGCCAGATCGAGATCGGGCAGGATCACCGCGCCCTTGGGCATGTCGGCAATCACCCGCAACAGCCGGGCAAGCGCAGGCGCAGCGCTGGTCACGCCTGCAGCCACCACCGGATGAGACGGTGGGCTTTCACGCCAGCGCGCCGCAGCATGATCGAACAACCGGTTGCGCCTAGCGGCGGGGTCAATCTCTCCCCGCTCCTCCAGCTCCGCCAGCCAGCGCTGCTGCACCCGCGCAAACAGGCGCAATCCTTCCAGCCAGTGATGCGACAGATCGCCCAGAACGTCGCGCACCCGCTCGCCAACCAGCTCCTCCGGGCCAATATCCTCCACCAGCAGCCGGTCCATGCTGCGCGCCATATCGCGGGCCAGACGCAACAATGCAGCACCGCGCGGAGCCTCATCGCCCTGTTCCTGCCGGATAAGCTCGGCCAGACGCAGCCAGCGCCGCGCAGGATCGGCAGGCGCTGCAATATGCGCTCCTGCGCCGATCGGATCGAGCAATGCACCCAGCGTTTCGTCAAGATCGAGATCGCCTACCACCGCCATGCGCGGCATCAGCAGCCCCGCGCCCGAATGCCGGATGAAGGCTTCGGTAACGGTGCGCACCGCGCGCTGGCTGGGCAGCAGCAAAGTCAGGCGGGCAAGCCCCACATCCGGCTCGCGATAGCGCGGAACAAGGCCTGCCACGAGTGCATCGGCAAAGCCGCGATGGGCGGCGATGGAATAGATTTCGGGAAACCGCGCCTCAGCCACGCGCCAGCGCCGCTTGGGTGGGCGCGATGGCATGAGGCTCACCCACCTCGAACCACTGCCCGCTATAGATCGTCCCGAAGAGCCGCCCTTCTTCTATCGCCCGGCTCCACAGCACATTGGTGGAAAAGGGGCCCAGCGGCGGATCGCGCAGCAGGCGATGCGAGACGATCTGAACGCCGGTATAAATGAAGGGCGCGTCTGCATCGGGCTGGCGCCGCGCAATGCGGCCTTGGGGATCGAGATGGAAATCGCCACGCCCCGCATAATTATGCGCGCGTTCATGGGGCACCAGCAGCAATAGCGCATCCATGCGGGATGCATCCCAAGCCGCCGACAATTCCCGATAGGCATCGCATGGCCCGTCGATCCAGATATTGTCGCTGTTGAGGCAGAAGGACGGGTCGGCCAGCAAGCCGTCGCGATGCGCCTTTACCAAGCCACCGCCTGTATCGAGCAACTGTGCGCGTTCATCGGACAGGGCGCAGACAGGAGCCTTTCGCCCTGCCAGATGAGCTTCGAGCTGATCGGCCTTGTAATGCAGATTGACCACGGCGCGCGCCACCCCTGCGGCTGCCAGGCTGTCGAGTGCGTGGTCGATCAATGGCTTGCCGGCCACTTCCACCAATGGCTTGGGGCGGTCGTTGGTCAAAGGGCGCATCCGGGTGCCCAGCCCGGCGGCCATCACCATCGCTACATCCGACGCCAGAAAAGCCTTCGTCATGCGATGGTTCCGCCCCTGGCCGCCCGGATTGCCTGCGGTATATTCGCATCGAACCAGCGCGCCACTGGGACAAGTGCGGGATGCGCCAGATCGCGCTCCATCGCCTCCCAAACCCGCGGGATCATTGCCAGATAGCGCGGCTTGCCGTCGCGCTTGCACAGGCGAGTGAAAATGCCGACGATCTTGACGTTGCGCTGCGCGCCAAGCCGCGCATAATCCGCCTCGAAATCAGCGCCCGCGCCGCTTTGCGCGATATAATGATCGATCATGCGGCGTTCGAGTTCGGGGGCAACATCGCGCCGCGCATCCTGCAGCAGCGACACCAGATCATAGGCCGGATGGCCGATCAGCGCGTCCTGAAAGTCGAGCAGGCCCTGTTTGTCAGGCTGGCCAAGCAGCATGATGTTTTCGGCATGGTAATCACGCAGCACGGTGATGCCGGGCGATTGACGCTCCAGCAACGGAGCCAGAGCTTCTTCCCATGCCGCGTCATGCGCCGGGGCATCCACCTCCAGCCCCATGGCCGGGCAGAACCATTCGACGAACAGCCGCGCCTCGCGCAGATATTCAGCCATCCCATAGGGCGCAAAGGGCCCGGGTGGCAGGCGGTGCAGCGCCACCAGCGCATCGACCGCAGCGGTATAGGCAGCTGTCTCGTCCTGCGGGTTTTCGTCGAGATGATCCCGCATCCGCCCATCGCCAAAATCCTCGAGCAGCACGAAACCCTGTGCGGCATCCTGCGCCAGAATGCGCGGCGCGCGCATGCCCTTTTCATCCAGCCAGCGCGCGGCAAGCAGGAAGGGCGACGGGTTTTCATGGGGTGGCGGCGCATGCATCAGCATGGCCGGACCGGCATCGGAGCGAATGCGGAAATATCTCCGGAAGGAAGCATCGCCGGGCAAAGGGTCTATGCTAGCCCCGCCCCAGCCTGCGCCAGCCAGAAATTCGGAAATGCCATGGGACAAGGAAGTGCTCATGGCATCCGTTCTAGCCAATCAGCCCCACCTTCGACAATGGCTTCGCGCCCGTCATCCGCAATTGCCAGCGCGATCGAAAGACACCCCGGCTCACCGGAAAAACCGCCTGCATTTTCAGGCCATTCCGCAATCAGCGCGGCCCCTGAACGATAATCGTCCAGTCCCAGTTCACCGGCCTCTGACGGGCTGGCCAGCCGGTAGAAATCGGCATGAACCAGTGGAAGGCGCAGCTCGGGCGGATCGTAAGTCTCCAGAATTGCAAAACTTGGCGAAGGCACCTCGCCAATGTGCCCCAGCGCCCTGATGATGGCGCGTGCGAGCGTCGTCTTGCCAACGCCCAGCCCGCCAGCCAGCGCCACCACATCGCCCGGCCGCAAGCGCGCAGCGATATCCGCGCCGAAACGCTCCATCGCCGCAAGGTCGGGCAGGTCGCGCCTCATGGCAGAAGGACAGTCACCGTGGTGCCCGCGCCCTTTTCGCTCATGAGTTCGACCCGGCCGCCATGGTCCTCGATCAGCTTGCGCGCCAATGGCAGACCCAGCCCCTGACGCCGCTCGACACCCTGCCCGTCCGGCGCCAGACGCACCCCGTCGAGCGCGCTGGCGGCCTCTTTTTCGTCCATGCCCCGGCCATTGTCGGAGATGACGATGCGCGCGCCTGTCTTGCGTCGGCTCAGCTCCACCAGAATACGCCCGCCCTCAGGCGTTGCGGCAATGGCATTGTCGAGCAGATGGCCCAGAGCGCGGCCCATGCGGCGCTGGTCGAGACTCACCTTGCCCGCGGATTTGTCACCCCTCAGGTCAAGCGTCAGCCCGCCCGCCTTGATAGCCGTTTCGCGCTCGCGCACGATCCGGGTCACGAAGGGCAGCAGTTCGACTTCTTCCAGCGCAAGCGGCAGCAGCCCGGCCTCGCTTTGCGTGAGATCAAGCACGCTTTCGATCTGTTCGCCCAGCCTGCCGACCGATTCGAGAATGGCGGCGACATATTCCCGGCCCTGCTCTGACAAGTCACCGGCAACACCGGCCTGCAAAAGCTCGGCAAATCCGCCGATCGAGGTCAACGGTGTGCGGAATTCATAAGACATGTTGGCCAGGAAACGGGTCTTGAGCGCATCGGCTTCTTCGAGTGCTGCATTGCGTTCGCGAAGCGCTTGCTCTGCCTTTTGCGAATCGGTGATGTCGAGCACGGTCAGCAGGCCATTCCCATCGGGCAAGGGAACGCCGCCAAACTCGACCACTCGGCCATCTTTCAGTGCAACCCGCCCGCCCTGTTGCTGCCTGTCGAGCGTGGCGGCGCGCACCACATCCCCAATCGCCTTGTGCTGAGCCGGGCGCTCCAGTTTCTCGGCGATCTTTTCAAGCAGGGCCTCGATCCGGGGGTGCTGGTCGAGGAAGCTGTCATCCAGCCCCCAGTCTGCAGCAAAGCGGCGGTTCCACAATTCCATCCTGCCATCGGGAGCAAAGACCGCCAGTGATTCAAACAGGCTGTCGAAGGTCGCGGTGCGGGTGCGCAGCAAGGTGTCGCGCGTGGCCGAAACGGCAAGCTGCTCGGTCCGATCCTCGGCGATCAGCACCAGCCCGCCATCGGGCATGGGATGGGCAACGATGCGCAAATGGGTTCCGTCGCGCAGCGGCCAGGCATCTTCCTGAGGCTCCTTCTGGTGGAACCATTCCGACAACTCGCGCCGCCATGCCGGATAGTCGCGCACTTCCGGCAGCCTGCCCGCATCGCGCATCATATCAAGCAAGCCCTCGAAATCGGGCGGATCGATGGATGCGGAAGCAGGCAGGGCGAAAAGCCTATGAAACGGCAGATTGGCAAAGGCCAGGCGATGTTCGGCATCGAATTGTGCCACCCCTTCGGACAGCTGGTCGAGCATCGAGCGCTGCGCTTCGCGGAAGGCGCGCAACTCGCGGGCCTGCAATTCGACATCCTCGATATCAAGCGCATATCCGGCGATACCTTCGGTGCCAAGCGGCAGGTCGCTGACCCGCAAGCTTCGGCGCTCGCCCTCTATCGTCGCGGTCACGATCCGTTCGATCGCCATGCCTTGCGCACTAGCTTGCGCCGCGATCTGGGCGGGAGTTAATCCATCGACAGATTCGACCAGCTCGATCTGCCCGGCGACGACCTCCGGTCCGCTTTCGGCGCCGACAGCGTTGACATAAGCGCTGTTGACCAATTGCAAACGCGCATCAGGGCCACGAAACCACATCGGCAAGGGCGCTGCTTCGATCAGGCCGACGAGAGCTGAGAAATCCTCGCGCGCTCGCGCCGCATCATGGCGCAATTGCACGAGTTCGGTGGCAGAATCGGAATAATCGAACACCCAGAGCAAAGCCGCGCCGCCAGGATAAAGCTGGGGGTCTGCAAGATTGCCATGGACCGAAAGGCTGCGTTGCGAGCCACGCGGGGTGATGGTCAGGCGGACAGGGCGCGCCAGTTTCTGGGCATTGCGAACCGCCTCGGTAAGACTGGCAAGCCCGGCTTCATCCAGCCCTCCCTGCTCTTGCGACAATTCGCTCAGATAGCCAGGCATGGCATCAAGGCCGAGCCAAGAAGCCAGCCGGGGCGGACCTTCAATCCGCCCATCGGCGCGAACCAGCAAGGGCGCTGCGGGTGCATCCTCGATCATGCGCGCCAGCCTGCGCGCGTTTTTGCGGGCGGTTTCGGCCTTTCTTGCCCTCGCCCGCGCCGAGAGAACGAGCCACAGCGCAGCAAGGGTCCAGCCCGCAAGCAGAAGACCAAGCAGCACAAGCGCCGTGTTAGAAAATTCCATCTGTCCAGCTATGCGCAAGGCTGCGCGATTACAACACCGGCACCCGCTCAATCCGCACAATCCGAAACCCTGCCGCGACAGGCGGAAGGTCTCAGTAGCGGTAATGATCCGGCTTGAACGGCCCCTCGCGCGGGACGCCGATGTAATCGGCCTGTTCCTGGCTGAGCTTCGTCAGTTTCACACCCAGCTTTTCCAGATGCAGCTCTGCAACCTTTTCATCGAGATGCTTGGGCAGGACATAGACCTTGTGGCCATATTCATCGCCCTTGGTGAACAGCTCGATCTGGGCCAGCACCTGATTGGTGAAGCTCGAACTCATCACGAAGCTGGGATGGCCGGTGGCACAGCCCAGATTGACCAGCCGCCCCTTGGCCAGAACGATGATCTGCTTGCCGTCAGGGAAGGTAACGAGATCGGTTCCCGGCTTCACCTCGTTCCAGCCATAATTGTCGAGCGCGCTGATCTGTATCTCGGAATCGAAGTGCCCGATATTGCACACGATGGCCATGTTCTTCATCGCCTTCATGTGCCCGGCAGTGATCACGTCTTCATTGCCTGTGGCGGTCACGAAAATGTCGGCGCGGCTCACCGCGTCCTCCATCGTCACCACTTCATAGCCTTCCATCGCCGCCTGAAGTGCGCAAATCGGGTCGATTTCGGTCACCAGCACCCTCGCCCCGCCATTGCGCAGCGATGCAGCAGATCCCTTGCCGACATCGCCGAAACCGGCAACGCAAGCGACCTTGCCCGCCAGCATCACATCGGTAGCCCGGCGGATGGCATCGACCAGCGATTCCTTGCAACCAT
>CAZWEY010000038.1:0-15296 GCA_964632055.1 uncultured Sphingomonadaceae bacterium | reverse complement strand
GTGGCGCGGAATTCCGGCTGGCCGAGCAGCAGTGTCTGCAAAAGAGACTGACCGCCCAGCTGGAAGTTCGAGAGCATGCGCAGCTCTTCCAGCGCATCGACCTGAAGGTTCTGCGATTCATCGACCACCAGCAGGCAGCGCCGCCCGGCCCTTGCCTCTTCCTGCAGGAAACCCTCAATCGCGCTCAGCGCCGAAGCCTTGTCATGGCCTTCGATATCCAGCCCGAAGCTGCGGGCAACGACATGCACCACTTCCTCGGCATCGAGATTGCTGGTCACGACCTGGCCGACGGTCAGCCGGTCATGATCGATCGTGGCCATGAGATGCGCGACGAGGGTGGACTTGCCCGCCCCCACATCGCCGGTGATGACGATGAAGCCTTCGGCCTGCGCCAGCCCGTAGCCCAGATAGGACAGCGCCTTTCTGTGCGTCACGCTCTCGAAATAGAAAGCCGGGTCTGGCGTCAGCTGGAATGGCTTGCCGGTGAGACCGTAGAAAGTTTCAAACATTGCCCCAATACTCCCTTGGGATCAGAAAGAATAACGCATGCCGAGCAGCGCGGAGGCGATCCATTCATCCTCCAGCGCCTTGCGGCTGATGCCATCGAGACCCACCGCCGCGGTCGCCGTGAGGCGCCGTGTCAGCGAGCGGTTGTAAGCAGCGGTTGCGCCCATCGCATGGGCACTTCCAGCCAGATCGAATCCGCTATCGAACCAATTGGCGTAAACGCTGGTGGTGAAGTTAGAGCGTTCGTCGATCGTGCCGTTGACATAGGCGGTGACCCAGATGTTTTCGTCTTTCAGCCCGTCGGCAACGCCAAGGATCGTGCCTTGCGCGGCCTTGAACTTGCGCCGGTCATAGCCAGCGCCAACGCCCGCCTGGATGCGGCCGAGACTGGCGGCATAGGTGGCGGCGATCCCGCGAGAGCGGAAGGCGGCAGAGCGGACAGAACCGAACAGCCCGCCAATGCAACTGCCCTTTTGCGAACTGGTGACGCATTGGCCGAGATTGCCCGTCAGCGGATTGCGATTGGCCTCGAATTCGGTCGGCAGATCGACCAGCGCGCTGTTCAGCCTGCCGCCCAGACCGCCGATCGCGTCATAGACCGAGATGTTGAGCGTGCTGCGCTGCGAAGGCCGCCAGGCAAAGCTGCCATAATAGGTCATGCCGCCATAGCGCCGCCCGACATGGGCTTCGGCCGCGGTGCGGTCGCTGGGCCGCCAGACAAGGCCAGCATCCCAGATCAGCCCGTCGGTTTCATAGGCAATCTGGCGGGGCGAGCCCTTGTCAGTGACATAGCGGCCATCAGCGCCAATGACAGGATCGCCCACCCCGTCGCGCAGGGCGTCGCGGTTCGAAATCCTGACCTTTTCATAACCCACCCCGCCCACTGCGGCGAGATCGGGGCCAAGCGGCACGGTGATATCGCCACGCACATGCTTGTCGTCCACACGCTGATCGAGATTGGATATATCTTCGCGATACCAGCCCGCGCCCACGCCAACGCCGACCGGCAGAACATCGCCCGCCTTGGTCCCTGCATGGACATTGGCGACATGGACGGTGCTGTCGTCGAACACGTCGACCGGCTCGGCGCCGGGGGCCGAAACCACCGCATCGGGCGCTTCGATCCGGCTGTAGCCGATGCGATAGGCCGCCGTCACGGCGACATCGCCGGCATGGGTCTGCAGGCTTGGCCCGGCATAGACCGAATAGGCCTTGGTGGTGCTGTCATCGGGCCGTAGCGGGCTGATCACCGCGCCGCCATTGCCCGTGACACGCGTGCTGGTGGCAAGCCCGCCAGCTTCGAATGTCAGGGTCTGGGGGATCACGCTCGCTGAAACACGCGCAATGCCGCTCAGCAGGTCGGCATCCGGGTTGTCCTTGCCCCAGCCGATCTGGCGTTCATAGCGCAGCGAAACCGCGCCCTGATTGTTGCGCCCGTTGATCGAGGCGTCCACCCCTGCCGCAAGCCTCGTATAGGTCACGCTGTCGCTTTCGGGCGAGAGCTGCGAGGTGAGCACCTGGGCGGCCTCGATATAGGGCCGGATTTCAGCCCGGCCTGCCTGGATGCCCGGCCCGCCATCGCGCGCCATGGCTGCAACAGGCAGCATGGCCGCGCTACACGCGCTCGCCAGAATGGCTGATCTGATAGATGTGCGAAAGCTGATCATGGCTTTTCACCTTGCGAATAATAGGCCCCGAAACGGCGGCCGCTGGGGCTGAATTGCGCCCCGTTCAAAAGAAGACAGAGTTCGGCCTCGGTCGACAGCAGCGAGATGGCGTCTTCGAGGGCGCTGCGCCCGGTCATTTCAGCCCGGACCACCAGCACGACCTGTCCGACATGCGGAGCAAGCTCTGCCGCGGGCGATGCCGCCAGCGCCGGGGGGGAATCGAATATCACGATCCGGTTGGGTGCATTTTCCGTAAGCCGGTCGAGCACCTGGGCGGTGCGCGCGCTGGAGAGATATTCGCTGTCCACCTCGGTGCGCTTGCCCGCAGGCAGGACAAACAGGCCCGGAATATCGGTGGTAATCACCAGTTCCTCGACCTTGCGCTCCGCATCGCTCAGCGCGTCCATCAGGCCGGGCAGCCCATCGGGCAGGCCCAGCAATGCGGGGATCGAGGGCTTGGCAATATCGGCATCGACCAGCAGAACCTCGATGTCCTTTTCCGCGGCCATGGCCAGAGCCAGATTGAGCGAACAGAAACTCTTGCCCTCGCCCGGATGCGGCGAGCACACCAGAATGCGTTGCCCGTTGGCAGGCGCCCTGCCCGCGAGGGATTCGCGCGCGCCCAGCAACAGCTTGCGCTTGATAATGCGGAATTCCTCGAACAGCCGGCTCACCCCGCCTTCGGGCTGAATGAAGCCCATCTCCGAGAGCAGCTTGCGATCGAGCGCATGCCGGGCGCCGGAAAATTTCACCGGAAGCGCGGCTGGCTTCGCTTCTTGCACTGCTGCATTGGCTGGTTCCACCGCGATTGCGGGCGCAGAAACCGGAGCGGGCGCTCTGACCGGCGCAGGAACCTTGCGCGGACGCGGCTCGGCTGCGGTCATCCCTTGCGGGAAGGGGGCGGGAGCCAGACGCGCGAAATCATATTTCTCGCCCGCCAGCTCGATCAGCGATTTGGCTCCTGGCGCCTTGGGAGGGTTGCTTTGATCGGTCATTGTCTCCCCCTCACGCCACGCTGCCGCGCTGGACGAATTCGGCGATCAGCAGCATGACGAACAGCCCGCCAAGGGCGCCCGATGCTGCGAAGAATTGCTTGCCGCGCTTGGCCCGCATTGCGGCTGTGCGTGTGCTGACGATTTCCGAAACCGTCCCCAGAACCGGCAGATCGAGCGCGCGTTCGAGCTGGCTTTCGGTCATGAAGGTGGAACGCAGCTGGCCCAGACCAAAGGCAGCACCCGCCCCGGCCACGATACCGAGCAGCAACACCCCGAACAGCAACAGCGGTCGATTGGGCGCAGCCGGAGCGGTCGGCACCACCGGCGGATCGATCACCTCGAACTTGACCCCGCTACGGTCGTTTTCCACCTGTCCGCGCAGGCGCAATTCCTCGCGATCCTGCAGCAGCTCGTCATATTGCTTGCGCAGCACCTCATAATCGCGGCTGATGCGCTGGGCTTCGGTGGCGATGATCGGATCGGTCGACTGGTTGGCCGCGATCGAAGCCAGCTCGGCCTGTGCGGCCGCCCGGCGCGACATCAACGCCTGGACATTGGCATGGCGTTCCGCCGCAATCGATTGCAGCGAGGCATAGGCCGGGTTGGGCGTGCCGGAATCGGGCTGGCTGTCGGCCTGACGGCGCAGCGCATTGATCTGGCGCTGCAAGGAGGCCACATCGGGATGCTCGTCGGTCAGGCCGCGCGCCTTCATCCCGGCGAGATCGGACTGCGCCTGATAGAGCGCGCCCTTGGCCCCGCCGCCTGCGCCGGGCACGATGATGGTGCGCGGCGTGCTGGCCAGCTGGCCGTTGATCGCGGCAAGCGCGCTTTGCGCGGCCGCTATATCGGCATCGATGCTGCGGATTTCCGAACGCGTCCCCTCGACCTTGGCCAGCAAGGCCTGCGTGCCGCCGATCAGTTCGGGATGTTGCGCTTCGAAAGCCACGCGGCGCTGTTCGGCTTCCTCCAGCTGCTTTTGCCGGCTGGCCAGCTGCTGGTCGAGAAACTCGATCGTCTCATTCATCTCGCCGCGGGTTCCGGCCAGATTCTCGTCGCGGAAGATCTCGATCATCTTGGCGACGATCTGCTGCGAGAGCTGGGCGTTGGTCGCATCCGACAGGTCGCTCCTGCCCGATTCTGCGATGATCTCGAACAGATTGTCCTGCTGGCTGACCACCTGGATATTCTTGGAGAGCGCTGCGATGGCGCCCTGCATCTGGCGATCGGTCGTGATTTCCTTGCCGAGCGGGGTTGAACGGATCACCTTTTCAAGGCTGCCCGCCCCCGTCATCACCTGGCGCACGCGATCGACCGAACGCTTGCGGTCCTGTTCGCCCAGCCCGATCTGCTGCGAGAGCGGATCGTCCAGCTCGACATAGATGCGCGCATGCGATTCATAGCTGTTGGGCACCAGCGCCACCGCCAGCCAGCCCAGCACGCAAATGCCCCAGGCCACCGCCAGCGCCAGCCAGCGCCGGTGCCAGACCGCATGGAGCGCCGCGCGCAATTCGTCGTAAAGAGCGTTCACCCGGCGCCCCTCAGAACATGCTTTCGGGGATAATGATCACATCGCCCGGCTGAAGAAGGACATTGGCCTTGCTGTCGCCCTTCTTGAGAAGGTCGCCCAGCCGCACGCGATATTCACGTTGTGCGCCCGACTGCTTGTCGAAGCGCACCAGCTTGGCCCGGTTGCCCGCGGCATATTCGGACAGGCCGCCCACCGCGATCATCGCATCAAGAATGGTCATATTGGCGCGATAGGGGATCGAGGCGGGCTTCTCGGTCGCGCCGACAATGCGGATCTGCTGGCTGAAAGTGCCGGCAAACTTGTTGACGATGACCGAGACCAGCGGCTCGCTGATATATTGGGACAGCTGGAGCTTGATATCGTCGGCCAGCATGGCGGGCGTCTTGCCCACGGCGGGCATGTCGGTGACCAGCGGAGTTGTGATACGCCCGTCGGGGCGGACCTGCACGCTCGCGCCCAGTTCCGGATTGCGCCAGACATGAATGGTCAGCTCGTCAAGCGGGCCGATCACGTAATCCTCGCCCGGCCCTTCCTGCATCGCCACGAATTGGGCAGGCTTCAGTTCGGTGCCGCCGCCCGCGCCCGAACATCCCGTCAGCGCCAGCGCGCCAAGGGCCGTGGCCGAAACCAGACGGGCAAAACGTGTCCTGTGCATGATCGCATCCTTGCTTCGATCGATGCGTGGCCCGCTGGCGGATGCCATGGACCTCGCACTTCAAGGATGCGTCTTCCCGCAAAAGGGTGAATATACCGTTAGCTTTCTGGCCCTGAGCCGCCGATCCGCCTCTTTTTGAAACAGATTTCCCATATCGGGACAGCCAGCCGGCTAATGGTTAAACCAGCATCTCGCGCGCCGGGCCCTGCCCCAGAAAAGCCGCCGGAGAGGCGCTGGCGCCATAGGCACCGGCGCAGAATACCGCGACCAGATCGCCTTCGCGCGCCTCAGGCAGCAGCGCCTTGTCGGCCAGCCGGTCGAGCGGAGTGCAAAGGCAGCCCACCACACTGGCCTCTTCGCATGGCTCTGCATCAAACCGTGTGGCGATGGCCACCGGATAGTTGCGACGCACCACCGTGCCGAAATTGCCCGATGCGGCCAGCTGATGGTGCAACCCGCCATCGGTGACGAGATAGACCTCGCCATGGCTGATCTTGCGGTCGATCACGCGGGCGAGATAGACACCGGCCTCGCCCGCGATATAGCGGCCAAGCTCTACGCAGAATTGCGTATTTTCAAGGATTTCAGGCAGGCTTTCAAAGCGGCTTTCAAGCGCTTTGCCGATGGCTGCAATGTCCAGCGGTTCATCGCCCGCGAAATAGGGAATGCCGAAGCCGCCGCCCATGTTGAGCCTGGGCGGAGATTGCCCGATCTCTTGCGCCAGCCGCGCTGCAAGGTCGAGCGTGTTGGACTGCGCCTCGATCAGCGCGTCGGCCGACAGAGCCTGGCTACCGCTGTATATGTGAAAACCGCAAAATTGTGCGCCTGCCGTGATGATTTCGCGCGCCAATGCCGGCACCCGTTCGGCATCAAGGCCAAAGGGCTTGGATCCGCCGCCCATCTTCATGCCCGATCCGCGCAGCTCGAAATCGGGATTGACCCGGATGGCGATGCGCGGCGTCTTGCTCATCCGCCCGGCAATGGCCAGCGCGCGCCGTGCCTCGTTTTCGGATTCGCAATTCAGCGTGACGCCCGCGCCGATTGCCGCTTCCAGCTCCTCGTCGCGCTTGCCGGGGCCCGCAAAGCTGACCCTTGCCGGATCGATCCCCGCCGCGCGCACCAGCGCGAGTTCTCCACCAGAAGCGATGTCGAACCCATCGACCAGATGGTCCATCGCCTTCAGCCAGGGGCCGAAGGGATTGGCCTTGACCGCATAATGAATGGCAAGCCGCCGGGGCATGGCGGCGCGCAGCTGGGCAATACGGGCTTTCAGATGGGCACTGGAATAGACAAACAGAGGCGTTCCGCCCGCCTCGGCCACAAGCTCGCTCGCGCGCCTGCCGCCAATCGCCAGCTCGCCGCCGATCGTCTCATATCCGGCCGGGATCGGCCCAAGCGGCTTCATGCGCCAAGCTCCCTGGCCAACAGGGCCCGGTCGATCTTGCCATTGGGATTGACAGGCATCGCGTCTTTCACATGAATTACCTGAGGAACCATGAAGTTGGGAAGGGTTTTTCGTAATTCCTGCAAGATCGCCTCCCCTGCCCCTTCCAGCCTGCCAACAGGGCGAACCACCAGATGGATCGCCTGTCCCAGACGGACATCTGCTACGCCAATCGCCACTGCCTCGGCAACCATCCCTGTCGCCAGCGCCGCTTCCTCTATTTCCTGCGGGCTGATCCGGTTTCCCGCGCATTTGATCATCGCGTCGCGCCGCCCCACGAAATAGAGCAAGCCATCCTCGTCGCGCCGCACCCTGTCGCCCGACCAGACCGCCATGCCGCCATGATGCGATTGGGCAGGCGCAGGCCTGAACCTTTCCGCGGTGCGCTCCGCATCCTGCCAATAGCCTTGCGCCACCAATGGCCCGCAATGGACCAGCTCACCCTCCTCATTCGCCTCTGCCACGCGGCCATCATCGGTGATGACAAGGATTTCTGCGAAGGGGATCGCCTTGCCCATCGAGGTGGGGTGCGAAGCGACCAGCGCAGGATCGAGATAGGTCGAGCGGAAGGCCTCGGTCAGCCCATACATCGGAAAAAGCCGCGCCTGCGGGAAAAGCACTGTCAGCCGCGCCACAAGATCGACCGTCAGCGCGCCCCCGCTATTGGTCAGGCGGCGCAGCGGGGCTGCTGCTTCGGGGGGCCAGTCAAGCTCGACCAGCTGCACCCAGAGCGGCGGCACGGCGGCAAGCGTGGTGACGCCATGACGCGCGCAGGCCTTGATGACATCGCGCGGCGTCAGATAATCGAGCGGGACGACACAGCCCCCGGCGCGCCAGGCCGAGAGCAGCTGGTTCTGCCCGTAATCGAAAGACAGCGGCAGCACGCCCAGCACCACATCGTCCGCCTCCAGCCCCAGATAATGAGCGACGCTGACAGCGCCCAGCCAGAGATTGGCATGGCTCAGCATCACCCCCTTAGGCCGCCCGGTAGAGCCGCTGGTATAGAGAATGGCGCATAAGTCCTTCGGATCGGAGGTGGATTCACCGATTGCGCCCCCCAGCTCCTCGACCCCGGCCCAGACCGCAGCTTCATCGAACATCGCGCATTCTTTGGGCCTGTCGCCCGGCTCCAGCGAAGCAAGGCGGGCGGCATTGCCCATCAGCATACACGCGCCGCTATCGGCCAGAATATGCGCCACCTGCGCATGTTTGAGCAGCGGATTGATCGGGACATGCACCAGACCGGCACGCGCGGCGGCCAGTGGCAGCAGGCAAGTCAGCTCGCCCTTGGCAGCCCAGCTGGCCACCCGCGCGCCGTGTTCGGGAATTTTCACCTGTAGCCATGCCGCCAAGGCAGCAACACGGCTCCTTAACTCCTTGAAGTTAAGGGTGCGGTCTCGCAGGATAAGCGCCGGGGCGTCATCCGCGCCAAAGGTCGCGATATGGTCCAGCGGCCTCGGGGTCGGGTCGGTCGGGACAGGCATCGCTCAGGAATTGCTCCGTATGAAGGAAGAAATCGTGTGATTGCAGTGCGCTATCACGACAAGGTTAATGCCCTCCAAACCAACGGACTTGCAGAGCGCGGGCCATTCGACCGCGCCGACTGGTTTGCCCTGCTGGCTGCCAGCGCCCGCGATCCGCTGGTTATCGCGACCGCAGGCGATGAAACTGCATCCATGGCGCTCCCCCTGCTGGAACGCAATGGCCGACTTGAGCCGATCGTCAACTGGTATAGCTTTACATGGCGCCCCTTCGAGAACAACGCCACCCCGGAATTGGCCGCCGCTCTCGCGCGTGAGCTGCGCGCCCGAACCGGTCGCATCACGCTTTGGCCGCTACCCGATGAGGACGGCGCAGCAAGCAGGCTCGAAGCCGCCTTCAAGTCCGCTGGCTGGTTCGTCACCCGTGAAAAATGCGATGACAACCATGTGCTGAGCCTGAATGGTCGCAGCTATGCCGAATATCTGGCCTCACGGCCCGGCCCTTTGCGCACCACGCTCAAACGCAAGGCAAAGAAGGTAGAAATCGAAATTATGCCATATTTTGATGATGATCTGTGGGATATTTACGAAGAAATCTACGCTCATAGCTGGAAGCCAGCCGAGGGCGATCCTGCCTTGTTGCGGGAATTTGCCAGGCAGGAAGGGGCGGCCGGGCGCATCCGCTTCGGCATGGCCCGGCATGAAGGCCGTCCGGTTGCCGCCCAGTTCTGGACAGTCGAGGCGGGAACCGCCTGGATTCACAAGCTCGCCCATCTTGAAGATGCCCAGCCCCTGTCTCCGGGAACCACTCTGACTGCAGCCCTGCTCGAACAGGTGATCGACCGCGACAAGGTCGCCCTGGTCGATTTCGGAACCGGCAACGATCCCTACAAGCGCGACTGGATGGAGGAAAACCGTCCCCGCTTCCGGCTGGATTGCCATGATCCACGCAGCCCGCGCAGCTGGCCTCATATCGGGCGCGCATTGTTCCATCGCTTGCGCAGGCGGGCCAGCATGGCTAGTGGGCCGGAATGACTGCAAATGCTTCGGAAAGTCGCAGCCAGACCGATGTCAAGCTGCGCGCCATCCTTGTCGACATTCTCGGCCTTGATTCCGGCCGGGTAAACGGCTTCACTGCCGAAACCGGCCTGTTCGGCCATCTGCCCGAGCTTGACTCCATGGCTGTGGCCACGCTGCTTACCGAAATGGAAGACCGGCTCGATTTCATCGTTGAAGACGACGAAATCGATGGCGAATTGCTGGAATCCTATGGCTCGCTGCTCGCCTTTGCTCGTGCCAAGCGGGGCGAGGACTGATCCGCCGGTGATCGCAAACTGGCCCTGCCCCCTGCCTGCGGGCGGCCATTCGTCCGAATATGCGCTGTGCTTTGACCGGTCGCGCAATCGCCGCTTGCTGGTGCTTCCCGCCCTGTTCGACGAAGCCAACAAGACACGGCGCCAGACAGTCGAGGTTATGCGAAGGCTGGATGGCGCGGGCGTGGACAGCTTCCTGCCCGATCTGCCGGGCTGGAACGAGAGCACGCAGCCGCTCGAAGACCAGTCGCTGGCCCGCTGGCGCGAGGCCGCCACAGCTGCCGCCAGCCATTTTCGAGCAACGCATCTGCTCACCATTCGCGCGTCCGCCATCCTTGCTCCAGCCGGGCTCAAGGGCTGGCGCTATGCCGCCCATGGCGGCGCCAATGCCTTGCGCGCGCTGATGCGCGCCAGGCAAATTGCAACGCGCGAAACGGGCCGCGACGAACGCATGGATGAACTGGCGGAGCTGGGCCGCAGCCAGGGGGTCGAGCTTGCCGGATATCATATCGGCTCTCAGCTTTTTGCGGATCTGGAAGCTGCCCGCCTGCCCGATAATGGCTATCTGGCCGATATCGAACAGGACATGCTGGGCGGCAGCGGGCCGTGGCTGCGCGCCGAGCCGGATTATGATGCAGAACAGGCCGATGCGCTGGCGGCACTGCTGGCGATCGGGATGAGAGCATGACCCGGCACCATCTGAGCTTCTCCTGCGGGTTCGACCAGCTCGCCGCCACGCTGGATCTGCCCGCCGATCCCGCAGAAAGCATGGCGGGATTGGTCATCGTGACCGGAGGCAACGAAACCCGTGCGGGTGCCTTTTCGGGCCAGGCGCAACTGGCCGCACGGCTTGCCGCGCAAGGTTTTGCAGTGTTCCGTTACGACCGGCGCGGAGTGGGCGACAGCGAAGGCGAAAATCGCGGTTTTCGAGACAGTTCTGCTGACATCGCCGCCGCCATTGCCGCTTTTCGCGCACAAGCGCCACTTTGCCGGATTGTAGGCTTTGGCAATTGCGATGCAGCAAGCGCGCTGATGCTGGCAGGTGGCACCGGCTGCGATGCGCTGGTGCTGGCCAACCCATGGACCTTCGAGGGCGAGGAAGAAAGCCAGCCCGCCCCCCAAGCGGTCCGGCAACGCTATGCACAAAAGCTCAAGGACCCGCGCGAGCTGTTGCGCCTGCTGCGCGGACAGGTTTCCCTCGCCAAGCTCCTGCGCGGGCTGATGCAGGCCGTGCGGCCCTCAGCGCCAAAAAGCTTGCTGGTCGGCGCAATGGCCGGTGGCCTTTCCGGCTTTGCTGGCCCGGTTCGCTTCCTGATTTCCGGCAGAGACCGGACAGGCCTCGCCTTCGAGGCCGCATGGGACAAGGCAGACCGGCGCATCATGCGCTGCGCCGATGCCAGCCATGCCTTTGTAGAACCGGATTCGCGCGACTGGCTGACAGAACAGCTTGCCGAAGTGCTCAGCGCGTAAACAGGCTCGCCAGCTCGACATGAGTGGACCAGCGAAACTGGCCCACAGGACGCAGTTCTTCCAGACGATAGCCACCCGCGGCCAGCATCTGGGCATCGCGCGCCCATGTCGCCGGGTTGCAGCTGATATAAACCACCCGTTCCACCGTGCTGGCGGCGATGTGCGCCACCTGCTCCCTGGCTCCGGCGCGTGGCGGATCGAGAAGGATTGCAGAAAAACGATTGATTTCTTCTGCTTGAAGCGGGTTCCTGAAAAGATCCCTGTGCATGGTATGAACCGGCAGGCCATGCTGGCGCGCGGCTGCCTGGCAGGCGAGATGTGTCGATGCCGCCCCTTCTGCCGCCAGAACCCTGGCTGATCCGGCAAGCGCAAAGGCAAAGGTGCCAAGCCCGGAAAAAAGATCGGCAATGGTCGATGCTCCCACCAGCCATTGCTGCGCGGCACTGGTCAGGGCCTGCTCCCCGTCAGTTGTTGCCTGAAGGAAGGAACCGACCGGAAATGGAACTGAAATCCTTGAGAGAGATATGGTTACAGGCTCAGGCTCCCAGATTGTCTCATGTCCATAACCCTGATCAATGGTCAGCCGTGCAAGGCCGTGATCGCGGGCAAGATCGAGCATGGCCTCGGTCTGCGCCAATCCTTCCACTGCCAGTCCTTTAAGCGCCATGTCCACGCCCTGCTCAGCCAGGCTCAGTTCGATATCGACCCCATAGCGGCCATTGCGGCGGCTCAGTATGGTGCGCAACGGGGCAAGCACCGCAAACAGACGAGGATCGAGCACCGGGCATTCTTTCAGGCCGACCACCTTGTGCGTGCCTTCCTCGCGAAAACCGATCAACGGCTGGCCTCCGCCATTGATCGCCCGCAAGGAAGCCCTGCGACGGCTGCGTGGCGCAGAGAGGTGGGCAGGCTTGACCCTTGCCGCTTCCAGCCCCTTGCCCCGCGCCGCATGGACAATGCGCCCGGTCACGAAATCCGCCAGCGCCGCATCGTCGCAATGCTGGAGCTGGCAGCCGCCGCAGATGCCAAAATGCCTGCATTCCGGTTCGCGGTGATGCGGTCCGCGGACAAGCGAGCCATCCGGCTCGACGCAGTCGCCCGGAACCGCGCCTGCGACATAGGAACCGTCTGCGGCAACCCCGTCGCCGCGCGCGGCCAGATGGGTAATGGCTTGTCCCTCGTTCACAACGCCTCTTCCACGGCCGCCGAAACGCAGGCGACAAGATCGCCCGGGGTGCAGGCAGCGCCCGCCAGGCGCGCAGCCTCTCCATGCAGCCACACCGCCTCGCAGGCAGCAGCGCAAGGCTGGCTGCCCCTGGCCAGCCGACTGGCGACAAGACCTGCCAGAACATCGCCCGTGCCAGCGATCGAAAGCCAGCTGGATGCAGGCGGTGCGATCACAAGCTCGCCTTCAGGCGAGGCGATGACCGTATCCGGCCCCTTGGCAATGACCACCATCCCGGCTGCCCTTGCCAATGCGCGGGCCATATGCAGTTTTCCGTCAGTTTCGATGGCAAAGCTCTGGCATAGCCTGGCCAGTTCGCCTTCATGCGGGGTGGCAACAAGCGGGGCGGAGCGGTTTTCGAGCATGGCAGGCTCCAGCAGCATCAACGCATCGGCATCCAGCACACAGGGCAGATCGCGCGACATCGCGAGGCGTAACCGCTCTGCTGCCAGAGCGTCACGGCCCAGACCAGGGCCGACCAGAAGGGCGGAAAAGCGGCCATCCTCAAGCATGGTTTCGAGCGAGCCAGCCTCGCATACCAAATCGGCAGGCACCGGAATCGCAGATTGGGCAAGCAGCTTCACATAGCCCGCCCCACCCCGCATCGCCGCCTGAGCGGCCAATAGCGCGGCACCCGGCATCGCCCCGCCGACGATCCCGAGCATCCCGCGCCGGTATTTATGGGTATCGGCTGCGGGTGCCTGCAAGCGAGGCCGTTCCAGCAGCCGGGCATCGCCCTGCCCCGCTGCCACCCCGATCGGCACCAGCCGCCTGCTCCCCATCATCGCACAGGCCGGCATCAGCCAATGGGCGAATTTCCAGGCCCCCAGCGCGAGGGTCAGATCATAGTGCGGAAGATCGGGGTTGAGCGGCTGGCCGCTATCGGCCTCCACTCCGCTCGGCAGATCGACCGCGATGCGCGTTGCATGACTTGCGCACAACCCGCGCAAAAGTGACGTCATGGCCTCATCCAATGGACGGGCCAGCCCGCTGCCGAACAGGCAATCGACGAAGACCCCGCCGCCACCGCCAGCGGCATGCTCGGCGATCTCTCCCGAATAGGCATCACGAGCCTTGCGCGCCGCATCGGTGCGCGGTTCCGCAGGCGCAATGACGCTGGCCTCGCCACCCCGCTCACGGACCGCTTGCGCGATCACATAGCCATCGCCGCCATTATTGCCCGGACCGCAAAGCACGCTGACCGGACGCCCTGCGGCCACGCGCCATATCCAGTCTGCCGCACCGCGCCCTGCTCGCTGCATCAGCGCGTCAACACCGGTTCCGCCCGCGATCAGCGCCTGTTCGGCGGCTATCATCTCTGCCACCGTCAGAATCGCGCTCTGTCCCGTCATTGCTGCAGGTCGATGCTGGCCGGGAAGCGATAGCGGTCCTCGCCCAGCGCCACTTCCAGAAGCTTGCCTGTGCCAATCTGGCGTGCAGGCAAGGAGCCGTCCATCGCCGCAAGCTCTCCATCCTTAAGCGAGAAGCGCCGGAAACCGCCATCCTTGTGACGCACGACCAGAATATGGCCTTCTTCGCCCCGCTCCAGCTCCAGCAGGCAATCGCGCCGGAATGTCTGTGCGCCAGCCAGGGCGCATTCCACAGGCAGGGGACCGGAGGTGCGACCCTGAGCAGACTTCGCGTCCGGCAAGGGGGCCTGTGCAGCGCTATCACCTGACGGAGCATCAGGGGCACAGGCGGCAAGTGCCAGCCCCATGGCAACCAGGCCCCGACGCATCATTTCAACGGCTCTTTCCGCCCTTAAGCTGAGAAATATCACGCACCGCGCCGCGTGCGGCACTGGTGGTCATTGCCGCATAAGCCTGCAGCGCCACCGAGACCTTGCGCGGGCGATCCTTGGCAGGCTGCCATGCCGCATCGCCCTTTGCCTCCATCGCGGCCCGGCGGCTGGCCAGTTCCTCGTCGCTCACTGCCAGATGGATGGTGCGGGCGGGGATGTCGATTTCGATAATGTCGCCATTCTCGACAAGGCCGATCGCGCCACCTTCCGCTGCTTCGGGAGAAACATGGCCGATGGACAGACCCGATGTGCCGCCGGAAAAACGCCCATCTGTCAGCAGCGCGCAGGCAGCGCCCAGCCCCTTGGATTTCAGGTAGCTCGTCGGATAAAGCATTTCCTGCATGCCGGGGCCGCCCTTGGGGCCTTCATAGCGGATCACCACGACATCGCCCGCCTGCACCTGTCCGGTGAGGATCGCGGTGACGGAGGCATCCTGGCTTTCAAAGACCCTGGCCGGGCCGGAGAACTTCAGGATCTTCTCGTCGACGCCCGCCGTCTTCACGATGCAACCGTCCGCTGCGATATTGCCGTAAAGCACGGCAAGGCCGCCATCCTTGCTGAAGGCGTGTTCGGCAGAACGGATGACGCCGCCCTGCCGGTCGAGGTCCAGATCGTCCCAGCGGCGGTTCTGGCTGAACGCGGTCTGCGTCGGCACGCCGCCGGGCGCTGCGAGGAAGAAGTTCTGCACATCGGGATCGTTGGTGCGCGAGATGTCCCACTGATTGAGCGCATCGCCCATGGTGGCGCTGTGAACTGTCGGCAGATGGGTGTGCAGCAGACCCGCACGCTCCAGCTGGCCCAGGATCGCCATGATGCCGCCCGCGCGGTGGACATCTTCCATGTGCACATCGTTCTTGGCAGGCGCGACTTTGCTGAGGCAAGGCACCCGGCGCGACAGGCGGTCGATGTCCTTCATAGTGAAGTCAACGCCCGCCTCATGGGCGGCGGCAAGGAGGTGAAGCACGGTGTTGGTCGAACCGCCCATGGCGATGTCCAGCGACATGGCGTTTTCGAAAGCCTCGAAGCTGGCGATGGCGCGCGGAAGCACGCTTTCGTCGTCCTGCTCGTAATAACGGCGGCACATCTCGACGATCATGCGGCCGGCGCGCAGGAACAGCTCCTTGCGGTCGGCATGCGTCGCCAAAGTCGATCCATTGCCCGGCAGCGAGAGGCCCAGTGCTTCGGTCAGGCAGTTCATCGAATTGGCGGT
>CAZWEY010000037.1:0-16210 GCA_964632055.1 uncultured Sphingomonadaceae bacterium | reverse complement strand
TCTCGTCTTCGAAAATGCCGCCCCGGCCGCGCTCACCCGGAGTGACGACAACCTTGACGCGACCGAACTGGCCCGAGCCACCCGTCTGCTTCTTGTGGGTGTAGTCGACTTCGACTTCACGTGCGAGCGACTCGCGGTAAGCCACCTGCGGCGCACCGACGTTCGCTTCGACCTTGAATTCACGACGCATGCGATCGACGAGAATGTCGAGGTGGAGCTCGCCCATACCCTTGATGATCGTCTGGCCCGATTCGTGATCGGTCGCGACGCGGAACGAAGGATCCTCAGCGGCCAGGCGGTTGAGGGCGACGCCCATCTTTTCCTGGTCGGCCTTGGTCTTGGGTTCCACCGACAGTTCGATCACCGGCTCGGGGAATTCCATACGCTCGAGGATGATCGGCTTGGCCGGATCGCACAGCGTATCGCCCGTGGTCGTGTCCTTCATGCCCGCCAGCGCAACGATATCGCCAGCGAATGCTTCTTCGATGTCCTCGCGGTTGTTCGAGTGCATCAGCAGCATGCGGCCGATCTTTTCCTTCTTGTCCTTCACCGAGTTCAGGACCTGGCCCTTCGTCAGCTTGCCCGAATAGATGCGGGTGAAGGTCAGCGAACCGACGAATGGATCGTTCATGATCTTGAACGCCAGCGCGCTGAACGGCGCATCGTCGCTCGAAGGACGCTCGGCTTCTTCATCGCTGTCAGGCAGGACGCCCTTGATCGCGGGAACATCGAGCGGCGAAGGCATGTAGTCGACCACTGCGTCGAGCAGCGGCTGCACGCCCTTGTTCTTGAACGCCGAACCGCAGGTCACAGGCACGAAGTCGCGCGCCATGGTGCCCTTGCGGATGAGACGCTTGAGCGTCGCAGCGTCAGGCTCGTTGCCTTCGAGATAGGCTTCCATGACATCGTCGTCTTGCTCGACGGCGGTCTCGATCAGCTTCTCGCGGTATTCAGCCGCCTTGTCGGCGAGCTCGGCAGGGATTTCGACATATTCGAATTCCGCGCCAAGGCTTTCGTCCTTCCAGACGATGCCGCGGTTGTTGACTAGGTCGACAACGCCCTTGAGGCTGCTTTCCGCGCCAATCGGGAGATACAGCACCAGCGGAGTGGCGCCGAGACGGTCGATAATCGACTGCACGCAATAGTAGAAGTCTGCGCCAGTACGGTCGAGCTTGTTGATGAAGCACATCCGCGGAACGCCGTACTTGTCAGCCTGGCGCCACACGGTTTCCGACTGCGGCTCCACGCCCGCGACGCCGTCGAACACCGCGACCGCACCGTCGAGCACGCGCAGCGAACGTTCGACTTCGATGGTGAAGTCGACGTGCCCGGGGGTGTCGATGATGTTGATCCGGTGCTTGGGGCCCTTCCCGTCTTCAGCCGACCAGAAAGTGGTGGTCGCAGCCGAGGTAATGGTGATCCCGCGCTCCTGCTCCTGCTCCATCCAGTCCATCGTCGCGGCACCATCGTGCACTTCGCCGATCTTGTAGGACTTGCCGGTGTAGTAAAGGATACGCTCGGTAGTCGTGGTCTTGCCGGCATCGATGTGAGCCATGATGCCGATATTGCGGTACCGCTCCAGCGGATATTCGCGTGCCATGTTAAGTCTCCGTGAGGGGGGCTTCCCCCTAGATAGGTTTTACCAGCGCCAAAATTACCAGCGATAGTGCGAGAACGCGCGGTTGGCGTCAGCCATGCGGTGCGTGTCTTCGCGCTTCTTGACGGCATTGCCACGGTTGTTCGCCGCATCGAGCAGTTCGCCCGAGAGGCGTGCAGCCATGGTGGTTTCGGGGCGACCGCGAGCGGCATTGATCAGCCAGCGGATGGCGAGCGCCTGGGCACGCTCGGGGCGAACCTCGACCGGCACCTGGTAGGTCGCACCACCAACGCGGCGGCTGCGCACTTCCACCTGCGGCTTCACATTGTTGAGCGCATCGTGGAACATCTGGATCGGATCGGACTTGGCCTTCGCTTCGACCGTTTCGAGCGCGCCATAGACGATGCGCTCGGCAACGGACTTCTTACCGTCCAGCATGAGGTTGTTCATGAACTTCGACAGAACCTGATCCCCGAACTTCGGGTCAGGCAGGATTTCCCGCTTCTCGGGACGACGACGACGTGACATCTTATCTTAACTCCTTCGGAGTGCGGCAACACCTCCGTGTTGCCTTGCGGCTCCAGCCCGCTCCCCCACCCGGCCACCCAAAGACTACCCTGTAGGTAGCCGGGTGGCGCATCGGGCCGGAGCCGGACCTTCCCGCGCCTAAACCTTACTTCGGCCGCTTGGCGCCGTACTTCGAACGGCTCTGCTTGCGGTCCTTCACACCCTGCGTGTCGAGCACGCCGCGAAGCACGTGATAGCGCACGCCCGGAAGGTCGCGCACACGGCCGCCGCGGATCAGCACGACGCTGTGTTCCTGCAGGTTGTGGCCTTCGCCGGGGATGTAGGAGATGACTTCGCGCTGGTTGGTCAGGCGCACCTTGGCAACCTTGCGCAGAGCGGAGTTCGGCTTCTTCGGCGTCGTGGTATAGACGCGCGTGCAGACGCCGCGCTTCTGCGGGTTCTGCTCCATCGCAGGGACCTTGCTCTTGGCCTTCTGCGGCACGCGGCCCTTGCGGATCAGCTGGTTGATCGTAGGCATGAAATACTCTTCACCTTGATTGTTGGCTTCATCGCCAGCGGTGAAGAATGATCGGGTGATCTCATGCGGATCGTCTTGTGGTGCAGGCAGAAGCCGCAACCGCACGAATCGCCACATGAGCCGAAAACACTCCACCCGCATAGAGAATATGCCGGGTTACTTTGACGGTTTACCGGGGGTTTGCCCCTGCTCTCCGGCAATGTTCAGCTCGTCCCTGCGGGGGATGCCCGCCTGGGAAGGGGCCGCCACTAGTGCGGAACGGGTGCGCGGTCAAGTAGGCCGTGCCCGCGGGGTCAGTTTCAGCCTGATCCCGCGCTTGGGCCGCAAGGTCAGACGGCTGACCGGTTCCGGCTGGTCGCTGGCCAGGCTTTCCACATCGAAATGGCGCAACACCATGGCCAGCACCACGGCGGCTTCCTGCTGTGCAAAGCCTGCCCCAACGCACAGGCGCGGACCCTTGCCGAAGGGCAACCAGGCCCGCTTGAGCATGTCCTGCCCCCCGGCCTCTTCGAAACGGTCGGGATCGAAAGCGTGCGGACAGGTCCAGTTCCTGGCGTTGCGCTGGACCAGCCATGGCGAGATGACCACCATATCGCCCGGCGCGATGGGCTTGTCGCGCATGGTGACAGGGCAGGTGGTCTCGCGCGGCAGAAACGCGACCGGCGGATAGAGCCGCAGCGTTTCACGCACCACATTGCGCGTCAGGCTCATCGCTTTGAGGGCATCGGTGGTAAGCGGCCCGCCGCCGGTCTCGCGCTCCACCTCGTCGCGCATCCGGTGCTGGATTTCCGGGCATTCCCCCAGCAAAAACGCCGCCCAGGCCATCAGGCTGGCCGAGGTTTCATGACCGGCCAGAAAGATCAGCGACACCTGCTCCATCACTTCCTGGCAGGTGAAAGGCGCCCCGCTCACAGGATGGCGCGCCTCGAAGATCGATTGCAGAATATCGCGATGGACGATCTCGCCATGCTCGTGGAAACGGGCATAGCGCCCCTCGACGATCGGCGCGAAAACATCGTGGATCGCGCGCGCCTCGCGCTCGGAGCGCTGCTTGAACCCGAAACCGGGCAGACGATAGAGCCGCAGCACCGAAGCGCTCTGGGCAAAACGCTGGAAGCGGTTGAAGCGGCGATGGATCACTGCCGAGCCGGCTGGATCAAGCGCCACCGAAAACAGCGTGCGGAAAATGATGTCGGCCGCGACATGAGTCATCAGCGGATCGATGTCGATCACCCCGCCCCGCCCCTTTGCTTCGCCCTGCGGCAAGGCGCCATCGATGCGTTCCACCAGCGCCATGGCGGCATCGCACATCAGCCCCAGCGTCTTGGCCAGCGCGGTATGCTGGAAAGCGGGGTTGATCATCGCGCGCTGCTGTTCCCAGTTCTCGCCATTGGCGGTGAAGGTGGAAATGCCGATCGCCGGCTTGAGCACCTCGACCATCAGCGCGTGCTTGGGAAAACGCTTCGCCTCCTGCATCACTTCGTCGACCAGATGCAGCTCGTTGGGCAGGAAGATATGCAGACCCGGCATGCGGATCTCGCCCATCAGCATGGTATAGCTTTTCTCGAACAGGCCATGGATCCACGAGGTCCACGCCCTGACAAAGCGCAGGGCCAGGCTGGAGCGGGTCTTGTGAGGCGCGGGGAATGGCGGGGTGTAAGGCTGCTTCATGCCAGCTGCCTGAATGCGGCGATGGCATCGGCCAGCCGCCGCGCGCCTATGGTGAGGCTGGGATAATCGATCGGCGACACCCGGTCGCCGCAGCGCAGATAATCGAAGTGGATGTCATATTTTGCGGCCAGCCCCTTGTGGTATGTTTCGGGGTTGTAGAACCGGTGAAAGCGCGGGCTGAGCAGGGTCAGCCGGATCGCCCCTGCTTCCGCCGCCGGGGCCAGCGGGTTGACCAGGCTGAAAGCCGCGCCATCGGGCGGCGAGCCGATATCGACCCATTCGAACGCATGGCCCGCCAGCTCGCGCTGCATCGCGTGAAATTGCGTCGCATCGCGCCTGCACCCCAGCAATCCGACGCAATGGCCCAGCGTGACCAGCACAAAATGCTCAGGCAAGGCCCCGCCCCTGTGCGCAATCAGCCGCAGCATCAGCGGCACCGCCATGGCCGTGCCATAGCTGTGCGCTATCAGCAGCACTTCGTCATCGCCATCATCCAGCGCATGGCTGATCAGCCCGGCAAACTCGTCCAGCCGCTCAGCCAGACGGTCATCCAGCCCATGGCGCGCGGTCCTGTCGCTCTGGATGTACAGGCGGATCAGCCACATCGCCCGCATGGCGTCTATCGGCTTGCGGGCAAGCAGCAGTCCGGCGCCAAGTCCGGCCGCCAGAGCCAGCCAGACGGGCACCCCCGGCACCAGCGCCAGCAGCGCCGCCAACGGCAATCCGGCAAGAAGCGGAAGCAGCAGCACCGCCAGATAGGGATAGACCAGCGTGATGCACGGCCCCCTGCCCAGATGCCAGGCCGCGCGCCATTCCAGATGACGCAGAAAACCCGCGGCGCTGACGATCATGCTCCGGGCGAGCGCCAGCCATTTCTTGCCCCAGGCCCGCGCCACCAGATCGTCCCAGCGCAGGAAGCTGCAGCGCGCCTCGGCAGCGGCGGTGGCATCTTTCACCCACCAGTCGACGCTCATCCCCGTGCCACGGCTGCGCGCGGAGACCTCGATGGCTGCGCCCCTCAGCGCCGCATGGCCCGCCATCGCATCGCGGTGAAGCTGGCGGTAGAAGCGGGCGCCGCGCGGATCGAAGCCACTGAGATAGAAGATGCGGCGGCGGAACATGGCCATGGCAGTAGTGAGTGCCATACCATGTGGCAATCACTACTGTATTTATGCCCCGGGCACCGCGAACTTCAGAAGGGGAAAAACGCCTGAATGGCGATGACAGCAGCCACCCATGTGACCAGATTGAGCGGCAGGCCGATCTTGAGGAAATCGAGATAACGGTAATTGCCCATCTGATAGACCAGCACATTGGTCTGATAGCCGAACGGGGTGGCAAAGGCAGCACTCGCCGCGATCATGATCGCCACCAGAAAGGGACGCGGGCTGACGCCCAGGCTTTCGGCAAGAGCCACAGCGACAGGCGTGAGCAGGACCGCGACGGTGGCATTGGAGAGCAGCTCGGTCAGCAGCAGGGTTCCACCATAAAGCAGGATGAGTGCGGTCAGCGGGCTGACCGTTTCGACCGAGCGCACCAGCCAGCCCGTGGCTTCTGCGGCAAGCCCGGTCTGTTCCAGCGCAATCCCGATCACCACCATGCCGGCGATGAGAAACAGGATTTCCGGGCGCAACCCGCGATAGGCTTCCTCGGCCGGAATGGCGCCCGCCAGGATCAGCAGCACAGCACCTGCAAAGGCGGCCGCCGCAATCGGCGCAAGATCGAAGCCCGCCAGCGCCACCACGCCCAGAAAAACGCCGCCCGACATCAGCGATTTCGTGAAGGAAAACTCCTTGCTGCCCTCGTAATCGGCCAGATCGCTCAGCGTGTCGCCGGTCACTTCGAGATGGCTCACCGGGTGCTGCTCCAGCCGCTCGCGATCGAGCCTGGTCTGCCGCTTGCCGCCGCGTTCGAGCTGGCCGGCAAACAGCAGCAGGAATATGCCCCCTGCCAGCGCCACCGCCAGCCCCACAGGCGCGATTTCGAACAGGCCGAAAGGCGGCTGACCCGAAGAGCGCGCCATGTCGTCGACCAGCAGATTGGTCGAGGTGCCGATCAGGGTGCAGCAGCCACCAAGCACCGCGACATAGGACAGGGGAATGAGGAAACGGCGCGGATCGAGTTTGAGCGAATGGGCCATGTCGCGCACCACAGGGGCCGCGATGACCACGATCGGCGTGTTGTTGAGAAAGGCGGACGCAAAGCCCGACAGGCCGATCAGCCCCCAGATCCCGGCCGCCCCGATACGCCGTGTGAGCGAGACGGCCTTGCGGATCAGCAGGTTTAGCAGGCCCGCGTGATCCATGGCATGAGCGATAACAAAGAGCGAGGCGAGCGCTATGATCGCCGGACCGGCAAAGGCGCCTTGCACCTCGCTGGGCCTGACCGCGCCTGAAATCAGCAGGATGGCAGCTCCGGCAAGGGCCACGACCTCGGCCTTCATCCGGTCCATCACCAGCGCCGCGACGACGCCCGTCAGAACAAGCAGGGTTATGATTTGCGCGATGGTCATGGGATGCCCGCTTCCCAATGTAAGCACCTGAGACGGCAGCGACAATCTGTATCGGACTGCGGCAGGAAAAATTGCGGATGAAACGCAGGTTTGCCTCTGTTAGGGTCTGACCCATGAGGATTGCCGGAGCTTCCGAACATCGCCTGCCGCTTGCGGCAATGCTTGCCGCCAGCCTTGCGCTTGCGGCCTGTTCGGGTGGAGGCGAGGCCGATCAGCCCGCAAGCTCCAAGCCTGCCACCCAAAAAGCAGGTGAAGCCGGAAAACCCGCCCTCCCCATCGCGTTGCAGCCGGTCGACCGCAAGGCAATGCTGGCGCTGGCCTCTGTTGCGGCCGATGCTGCGGCCAGTGGCGCAGTGCCGCCAGCTTCCGGCAAGGCGATGGTCGGGCGCGATTTCGAACTGCGGCTGCCCTTTGGCTGCGCCGGTCAGGATGATGAGGGAGAAGCGGCAAAATGGGCCGGATGGAGCCTCGATTCTCGCAGCCGTGTGCTCAGGCTGCGTGCCCGGCCCGAACGATGGGGCAAGACCCCGCTTGCCAAGGCTCTCCTTCCCGATGGCGGCTATGAGGTGGTCGAAGGTTTCTGGATCGAGCGGCCATGGACCTTGTCGGAAGCCTGCCCGCCCCACCCCGCCTCCCCCGATGAAGCCGCTGGCGCGTCGGGGGCAGCAGAGCAGCCCGCCCCGCAGGAGGCTGAGGGAACAGAGGACACTCCGGCCGCAGAAGCGCAAAGCATCGGCCTGGCGCATTTTCTCACCGCGCAGGCCCCGCGGCGGCTGCATCTGGGCCGTCGCCCCTTTGCCGTTTCGCGCAAGATCGAGGCCGGAGCAGAGGCCGGTTCGCAAGGTTTCCGGCTGGTGCTGAAAGGGCGGCTTTCGTCCTTCCCCGACGGGCAGCCGGTGCGCTGCGAGGCGCGTGTGGCCGAAGCCCGGCCTGTATGCCTCGTTGCGGTCGATTTCAGCGCCATTGCCTTCGAAGATCCGGCCAGCGGCGAAACCATGGCCAGCTGGAGCTATTGATGCGCAGACCCCGGAGCCAGCAGGCCGAAGTTCTGGCGGGAAGCTTTCACCCGCTGCAAAGGAGGCCCGCGCTCAGCATGTGGCAATCGCTGCTGCTGCGTGCCGGGCTGGTCTTCTCGCTGATCGCGGTTGCTCTGGCCGGGCACTGGATCGACCGCGACGGTCTGGTCGACAATAGCGACGGTCACATCTCCTTTTCCGACGTGGTCTATTTCACCACCATCACCGTGACCACGGTGGGCTATGGCGATATCGTGCCGGTTTCCGACCGCGCGCGCATGTTCGATACATTCGTGGTGACGCCGGTGCGCATCTTCGTCTGGCTGATCTTTCTCGGCACAGCCTATGATTTCATGTTCAAGCACATCTTCCAGCGGATAAGGACTGCCATGATCAGGAAGAAACTGACCGGCCACACCATCATCTGCGGTTTCGGCGCCAAGGGCGAATATGCGGCGCGCGAGCTGCTGCTGGGCGGCCATGTGCCCAACCGCCTGGTGGTGATCGATCCCGACCAGACCCGGGTGGGCGTTGCTGTCACGCTCGGCATGCTGGGCATTTGCGGGGATGCAACGCAGAACGATGTGCTGAAGGCCGCCCGGATCGGCGAAGCGGCCTGCCTGCTGGTCGCCACGAGCAAGGACGATGTGGCAGCACTTGCCGTGCTTTCCGCCCGCCAGCTCAATCCGCATGTTCCGATCAGCGTGACCGCCCGCGCCCAGGAAAACGAGGATCTGCTGACCCAGGCCGGGGCCACCTGCGTGCTCAACCCGGTGAGGATGGGAGGGCACATGCTGGCGCGCGCCGGTGCGCATCGTTCGGCGGTAGCCTATCTCACCGATCTCGCCACATCGCATGGCGAAGTGCTGCTGAATGAACGCAAGGCACGCCCCGAAGAGCATGGCACACGGCTGGACTCGATCAGCTCAGGCCTGGGCCTGCGCCTGCTGCGCAACGGGGTTGCCGTTCCAGGCCCCCGGTCACAGCAGATCATTGCCAGCGGCGACATCATCATCGAGGTGATCGAAGACCCCGCAGAAGGATCAGCCGAAGGGCCTGCCGCTGTCAGCTGACCAGTTCGCGCATTTTTTCGAATCTGAAGCCCTCATAGCCATTGGCGACGATATCCTCGCATTTGCGGCGATAGACATCGAGGCCGGCAATATAGGGCATGAATATGCGCGGCTTGCCCGGAACATTGGCGCCCAGATACCAGCTGTTGGCCTGAGGCATCAGCGTCATGTTGGCGACATCGTTCACATGCTGGACCCATTCGTTTTCAGCCGCACCGTCCGAATCGATCGTTGCCAGGCCATGCGCGCGCATGTGGTCGATGCATTCCACGATCCATTCGACATGCTGTTCGATCGCGGCGATCACCACGGTCATCACCGAGGGGCTGCCCGGGCCGGTCACCGTGAACAGATTGGGGAAACCGGAGGAAACAAGGCCGAGATAGCAGCGCGGACCGGCTGACCATTTCTCGGCCAGAGCCTGTCCGCCCGCACCACGGATATCGATGCGCGACAAGGCGCCGGTCATCGCGTCGAAACCGGTGGCAAAGACGATCACGTCGAACTCGTGCAGCGTGCCGCCAGCAATGATGCCCTTCGGCGTGATCTGCTCGATCGGGTTATCGCGCACACTGACCAGATGGACATTGGGCTTGTTGAAGGTCTCGAAATAATGCGTGTCGAGACACAGGCGCTTGGTTCCGAAGGGGTAATCCTTCGGGGTCAGAAGGTCGGCAACAACCGGATCCTTGACGACGCCACGAATCTTCTCGCGCACGAAATCGCCAACGATGGCGTTGGATTCCGGGCTGACGGCCACATCGGTGTATGAGGCGAGGAAGGCAAATCCGCCCTGCTGCCAGCGCTCTTCCAGAACGGCGAGGACTTCCTCGCGCGGGGTCTCGGCGATAGCCTGCGTGCCCGGCGGCTGGAACAGGCCGACAGGCGTGTAACGCGCCCGCGCCCAATCCTCCACAAAGGTTTCCTTGGCGGCCTCGTGCTCACCCGGTTCGAGCGGGCGATTGAAGGCGGGCAGGCTGAAATTGGGGGTGCGCTGGAATATGGTGGTCTCGGCGGCCTGCTCGGCAATGACCGGGATGACCTGGATACCCGATGATCCCGTGCCGATCACGGCGACCCGCTTGCCGGCAAGCTCCACGCCTTCATGCGGCCATTCGCCGGTGTGATACCATTCGCCCGCAAAGCTCTCGAGTCCGGGAATGGAAGGAACCTGAGCCGCAGAAAGGCAGCCCGTGGCCATGATGCACCAGGTGCAGGACACCTCGTCGCCCTGATCGGTGCGCACCGTCCAGCGGCGGGTGGCGTCGTCGTAATGAGCCGCCTCGACGCGGGTGGTGAAATGCATGTCCTGCTTGAGGCCGAGATTATCGGCGACATATTCCATATAGGCCATGATTTCGGGCTGCGCCGGATAGCGCTCGCTCCAGTGCCAATTGCGCTGCAGCTCGTCGGAGAAGCTGTATTGATAGTTGATGCTTTCGACGTCGCAGCGCGCGCCGGGATAGCGGTTCCAGTACCAGGTGCCGCCAACGCTCTCGCCCGCCTCGAACACGACGGCAGAAAGCCCCCGCTGGCGCAGCAGATGCAGCGCATACATACCGGAAAATCCGGCTCCCACGATAACCGCATCTACCTCGCCCCTGACGGGCTGCTGTGCACGCGCACCAACCATATTCCGACTCCCACACATTCATGTTGTATAGGCAAGTCTCATAAAGTCTGTTTCGCCGCTTGGCCAGCACAAGCAGACACAAAAAATCCGGCGGACCACACAGGCCCGCCGGACTTCTTTGCCAGTTGCGACCGGGATCAGGCGATGTTGAGGAAGATGTCTTCCGCGCTCAACGCAGCCTTGTTGTCGAAATAGGCGATTGCGACCTGGTCGATGGTCACATCCGAACCGTCGGCATCGTAATAGAGAATGCCGGAGGTGGTGTTGTAGACCAGGCGCTGATCAAGCGTGGTGGCTTCGGTGCCGGTGCCGAAACGGCTGGCATCGATGAAACCTGCCGCATCACCGTCAAAGCCGGTGAAGGTCGCGGCATCGAGAACCACAGTATCGGTCCCGACGGTGAAGTCGCGGATCGTGTCGCGATTGCCGCTGGTTTCCATCACGTCGAAGACGAAAAGATCCTGCCCGCTGCCGCCGACGAGTATGTCAGCGCCAAGTCCGCCATGGATCTGGTCGTTGCCGCCGCCGCCAAGAATCGTATCCTTGCCGCCTTCGCCCGACAGGACGTTGTTGCCGCTGTTGCCGACGATATCGTTGCCCTTGTCGTTGCCGGTGCCGTCAATATCGGCCGAACCGGTAAGGGTCAGCTTTTCGATATAATCGCCCAGCTGGAAGCTCGCCTTGCTCTTCACGAGGTCGGTGCCGCCGGCATCGCCGCCAAGCCCGTCATCCTCGCTGACGATGTCGGTCGAGACATTGACGATATAGATATCGTTGCCGGCACCGCCATACATCTCGTCGGAGCCGGTATAGCCGTTGATCACGTCATTGCCGGCACCGCCAAGGATGATGTCGGCCCCGCCCATGCCGAAGATGATGTCGTCGCCAGCACCGCCTTCGAGATAGTTGTCGCCGGCATTGCCGACGATGCGGTTGTTGAGGCTGTTGCCAATGCCGTCATTGTCGCCCTGTCCGGTCAGGACCAGACGCTCGACGAAATCGCCCAGGGTGAAGGACACCGAGGAATAGACCTTGTCAACGCCGCCATTTTCAACTTCGGTGACGGTGTCGCCAAGATCGTTGACCTTGTAGGTGTCGTTGCCCTTGCCGCCGGCCATGTCGTCCGCACCGGCATTGCCGTTGAGGAAGTCGATGCCGTCGCCGCCGATCAGCGTGTCGTCGCCATCGCCGCCCTTGAGGACGTCGTTGCCCGCGCCACCATCGAGGATGTTGGCGCCGATATTGCCGGTCATGCGGTTGTTGAGATCGTTGCCGAGGCCGTCGATGTCGCCCGCACCGGTCATCAGCAGCTTTTCGACAAAGCTGCCAAGCGCGAAGGAGACGGACGTGCTGACCGTGTCCTTGCCGCCGGTGGCGGAAGTTTCGGTGACGATATCGCCTGCGTCATTGACGTAGTAGAGATCGTTGCCAGCCCCGCCGGTCATGTCGTCGGCGCCGGCATTGCCGTTGAGGATGTCGTCGCCATTGCCTCCGATCAGCGTATCGTCGCCGTCGCCGCCCTTGAGGTCGTCATTGCCAGCGCCGCCATCGACCACGTCGTCACCGGAGCCGCCGATGAACTTGTCGTGTCCGGCCAGCAGGTTGATGGTGAAGCCTGCGGTGATGTCGTCCATATAGACGATGTCCTTGGCCACGCTGCCATCGAGCTGACCCAGCACCTGCATGTTGGAGATGATGCCATTGACCCCGCCGATGGTGATCTTGCCCGTGCCGCCCGTGAAGGCGCCGCGCAGATCGACCGTCATGGTGCCGTCATTGACCGCCGAATAATCGACATAAAGCGTGTTGGTACCGATGCCGCCATCGACCGTGTCGACGCCGCGGGTGAGATAGATCAGATCATCGCCGCCATTGCCGTTGATGATGTCGTCGCCGCCATCACCATAGATGGTGTCATTGCCATCACCACCGCTCAGGTCGTCGTCGCCGCCACCACCATGGATGAGCTCGTCAGTTGCGTCGCCAACAAAGGTATCGTCGGCGTTAGTCCCAAGGAAATCTGCCATTTTCTCGTACTCCTCCTGTCTTCGAAGGAGCTACCTATCGGCATTTACCTACCAATTTGTTAAATTGCTGTCCTGACTGGATTTTCATCCCTCAGCCCATCAGCCCGCTCCATCGGCCAGATGGGCGACAAGCGCGCGCACCTTCTTCTGGCGCCATTGCGGGGCAGGTGCGACCAGCCAGTAGGCATGGCGGCAGTCGCGCGCAGGCGCAGCCGCTTCCACCAGCCCGCGCGCCATAGCCGCCTGCGCCAGCAGAAAGGGCACATCGGCCACGCCCAGCCCGGCCGATGCCGCCGCCAGAGCCTGGCCTGCATCGGGCACGGCAATCGCTGCTTCGTCGCCCCCCTTGTCGCCATCGCCCTGCCAGTGGATATGAACACCGCCGGGATCCCCGCCCGGCGCCATGACCGCAATGCGCTGCGCCGTGCCCAGCATGATGCCTTCCAGCTCGCCCGGTCCCTCGGCCCAGCGCACCGCGAGATCGAGATTGGCCTCGGCAAAATCGGCCCTGTCGCCATCGGCCAGGACAAAACGCGTTTCGGGGTGCAGCGCGCGATAGGCGGCCAGCCGCTCTCCCAGCCATGCCGCGAAGAAATCGCGAGGTGCTGCGATCGAGAAGCGGTCGCTGGCCTGTCCGGCCTGCATGGCGCTCACCGCCTGTTCGAAATGGAGAAACCCCTCGCGCAAGCCATCCAGCCCGGCCGCGGCCTCTTCGGTCAGTTCCAGCCCCTTGCTGGTGCGACGGAACAGCACCACGCCGAGCACATCTTCGAGCGCGCGGATCTGCTGGCCGACGGCAGCCGGCGTCACCGCCAGCTCGTCTGCCGCCCGCGTGAAAGACAGATGCCGTGCGGCAGCATCGAACACGCGCAAGGCGTTAAGGGGAAGATGCGTGCGCTTCATCGCTCCGCATTAGGCCGCGAGCGCGAGCGCCGCAACCGCTGCGCTATTTCAGCGCCCCGTCGAACAGGGCGATCAGTTCGCGCCAGTGGCGTTCGGCGGCTTCCTCGTTGTAGATCGGGAAATCGGCCATGGTCCAGCCATGCAGCGCGCCTTCGTAGAATTCGCCGCGATAATCGACGCCGGCATCGCGCATCGCCTGGCCCAGCCGTTCATGCATGGCAGGGGTGTAGAAATCGTCTTCGACCGCAGCCGCCACATAGACCTTGCCCTTGATACCGGGGACGTATGTATGCGGGCTTTGCGGATCGTCGGTGGCGAGACCCCCACCGTGGAAGCTGGCAGCAGCGCCAATCCGGTCGGGATAGGTTGCCGCCGCAACGATCGCCATGCCGCCGCCCATGCAATAGCCAGTGACGCCGACCTTGCTGCCCTTCGTCACATCCGCGCGGCTGGCAAGATAGTCGAGAAACGGCCCGCTATCCTGCGCCGCCTTGACCGGGCTGGTGGTGACATAAAGATGCCCGATCGCGCCCATCACATCGCCCGAAGCAAAGGCGGCCGCCGGATTGGGCGCCTCATATTCGCCAACGCGGTAATAGAGGTCGGGCAGAAGCACGACATAGCCCGCATCGGCCAGACGCTGCGCCATGGCCTGAAGCGTTGGCCGGATGCCAAATGCATCCATGTAGATAATGGCACCAGGCCATGGGCCATCACCGCCGGACGGGGTGAAGACCTGCGCCGGGCATTGCCCCTCGGGCGTGGTTATGGCGATCTTTTCCATCGGTTTCCTGAAATCCTCTCAGCCCGCGGTGGCGGGGGCGGCAAGGTTGAAGAAGGGGATCGCTACTTCGAGCATCTCCCCGTCGTCGCGGCGGAAAGTATAATGCCCCTGCATCGATCCGTTGGGCGTCGCCAGCGGGCAGCCCGAGACGTAATCATGGGCCTGCCCCGGCTCCAGCACCGGCTGTTCGCCCACCACGCCATCGCCTTCGACGAAATTGACCATGCCGCGCCCGTCGGTGATCCGCCAGTGGCGGGTGAGCAACTGAACGGTCTGGTCCGACCCGTTTTCGATGCGGATGTGATAGACCCAGAACCACTTGCCCTGCTCGACATGGGATTGTTCGGGCAGGAAATTGACCGCCACCCGGACCGTTATGCCTGCCGTGACGGCGGCGTGCTGGAAGAGCTGGTGCATCACCCGCTCAAATTAGCGCGATTTCCCTGTCGGGCAAGGGGCGCTGTCTCGAAATCTGGGGGTGCAGCCTTACAGGCCGACAGCCTTGAGCGCCTGATCGATATCGGCGATCAGATCGTCTACATGCTCCAGCCCCACGCTGATCCGCAGCATCCCCTCGGTCACGCCCATCGCCTCGCGCACTTCAGCGCCCACTGAATGATGCGTGGTCGAGGCCGGGTGGCACATCAGGCTTTTGGCATCGCCGATGTTGTTGGAAATGTCGATCAGCTGCAAGGCATCGAGCAGCGCATGGGCCTGCTTCCTGCCGCCATCGAGGAAGAAGCTGAAAATCGGCCCGCAAGCCGTCATCTGCTTTTGCGCCAGCGCATGTTGCGGGTGGCTGGCAAGGCCGGGATGGAGGATGCGCGGCACGCGGCCTTCCATGAACTGGCCGAGCTTGAGTGCATTCTCGCTCTGCCGCTGGGCGCGCAGGTCCAGCGTCTCCAGTCCCTTGAGCACCACCCAGGCATTGAAGGGCGCAAGGTTCGGCCCGGTGTTGCGCTGGAACGGCAGCAGCGTTCCGGTGATGAATTCTTCGCTCCCGCACACGGCACCAGCCAGCACGCGCCCCTGCCCGTCCATCAGCTTGGTCGCCGAATAGGCGACGACATCCGCGCCAAAATCCATCGGGCGCTGGAGCACCGGGGTGCAAAAGGCGTTGTCGACCACGGTGGTGATGCCGTGCTTCTTTGCGAGGCCGCAGACATATTCGAGATCGACGATGTCCATCGTCGGATTGGCGGGCGTCTCGAAGAAGAAAACCTTGGTGTTGGGCCTGATCGCAGCTTCCCACTGGGCGTTGTCGGCCGCGTCGATCACCGTCTTTTCGATGCCGAAGCGGGGCAGGAGATTATCCACCACCCAGCGGCATGAACCGAAGGCAGCCTTCGCCGCCACCACATGATCGCCGCAGGAAAGCTGGCTCAGCAGCGCGGCCGTCATCGCCGCCATGCCGCTGGCCTGCGCACGACAGGCTTCTGCCCCTTCCATCAGCGCGATGCGTTCTTCCAGCATGGCGACGGTCGGGTTCTGCAGGCGCGAATAGGTCATGCCCTCCTGCTCGCCGGCAAAGCGCGCGGCGGCGTCCGCCGCGTGATCGTAAGTGTAGCCCGAGGTGAGGAACAACGCCTCGCTCGTCTCCAGATGCTCTGTGCGCCAGGTGCCGCCGCGCACGGCCTGCGTTGCAGGATGCCACTTGCGGGTCAGCGCGCGATTGGTTCCGGTGGTCTTTTTCATCTTGCCCGTTCTTTCAGTCTGCCATGCAGCCTATCACAGCCGCGCCAGCACCGCGTCACCGATTTCGCGGGATCCCGCACTTCCGCCAAGATCGCCGCCGCGCACGCCGTCTTCCAGCGCCCTGGCGACAGCAGCCTCGATCCGCGCTGCCTGCGCCTCGAGGCTGAAGCTGTGGCGCAGCATCATCGCGGCAGAGAGCATCATCGCCATCGGATTGGCCTTGCCCTGGCCCGCGATATCGGGCGCGCTGCCGT
>CAZWEY010000036.1:0-16214 GCA_964632055.1 uncultured Sphingomonadaceae bacterium | reverse complement strand
TTGCGGTTCGGCCAGCCCTGCCGATCCGCGCTATGCCGAGCTCGCGCGCAGCGTAGGCATCGCGCTGGCGCAGCGCGGCATTGGCGTCGTCTATGGCGGCGGCAGGCTGGGCCTGATGGGCGCGCTGGCCGATGCGGCCCTTGCGGCGGGAGGTGAAGTCACCGGCGTCATCCCCGAAGCGATGGTCAGCCGCGAGGTCGCCCATCATGGCTGCACCCGGCTTCACGTGGTCGCCGGGATGCATGAGCGCAAGGCCCTGTTCACCGAGCTGGCCGACGGATTTCTGACCCTGCCCGGCGGCGTCGGCACCATGGACGAGCTTTGGGAGGCGGCAAGCTGGGCGCAGCTTGGCTATCACGCCAAACCGATCGGCCTGCTGAACGCTCTCGGCTTTTTCGACGGGCTGATCGCCTTTACCCGCCATATGGGCGATGTGGGCTTCATCCGGCCCGCCCATCGCGGCATCATCATCGCCGAGCCGGACCTGGACCTGCTGCTCGCCCGCATGGCCGCGCATGAACCCCATGAACCGATTTTCGCGATGAAGCCCGATACTCTGTGACCGATGCTGCGCGAGAGCGGCTGGTTGCCCATGCCCGCGCCACAATCCGGCGCGGCTCGAAAAGCTTTGCCGCTGCATCCACCCTGTTCGATCCGGTCACCCGGCAAAGGGCATGGCTGCTTTATGCCTGGTGCCGCGCCTGCGACGATCTGGCCGATGCGCAAGACCATGGCGGGCCGCTGGGCGAACAGTCGGGCCTTGGCGAAAGGCTGGCGCTGATCCGCCAGCGCACCGCGCAAGCATTTGCAGGCGAGCCGACTGGCGACCTCTCTTTCGATGCGCTGGGCGTGGTCGCGCGCGAGACGGGGCTGAGAGAGGCCATGGCCGATGACGTGATCGCCGGCTTTGCGCTCGATGCGCAAGGATGGCGCCCGCAAGACGAGAACGATTTGCTGCGCTATTGCTTCCATGTGGCAGGCGCCGTCGGCGTGATGATGGCGGTGGTCATGGGGGTGCGGCCTGATGATCAGGACACGCTTGGCCGCGCCGCCGATCTGGGCCTTGCCTTCCAGCTCGCCAATATCGCCCGCGATCTGCGCGAAGATGCCGAGGCGGGCCGCTGCTATCTGCCCGCGCAATGGCTTGATGAAGCAGGGATTGCGCCCGAGCTTCTGCTCGCCCCTGAGAACCGGCCCGCCCTTGCCCGTCTGGCAGCGCGGCTAGCCGCCATGGCCAAACATCACGAAGCCTCCGCCCGCATGGGCGCACGCAAATTGCGCTTTCGCCAGCGCTGGGCGGTGTTGTCGGCGGCTGGCATCTATGGCGCGATTGCGCGCGAAGTGGTGCGGCGGGGAGAGCGGGCATGGGACAGCCGCGTGGTGGTCTCCAAAGCCGCCAAGCTTGCTCATATCATCAGGGCGCTGGCTCAGGCCTGCGCCTGATCCATCCAGCGCGCCAATGCCGCCTGCTGTTTGCTCTCCATATGCAGGCCCAGCTTGCTGCGCCGCCACAAGACATCTTCGGCTGTTTGCGCCCATTCCTGCGCCATCATGTAGCGCAGCTCCGCTTCGCTTAGCCCGGCGCCGAAATCATGGCCCAGTTGGCAGCGTTCTTGTGCCTTGCCCAGCCACACTTGCGCGTGAGTGCCATAGGCGCGCGCAATCCGGCTGGCTTGCCGCTCATCCAGAAAAGGGTGGCGGGCGCGATAGCGCGCTGCAAGCTCAGCCAGCCCGTCGATCGGAAAATCGCCGCCAGGCAGGGGCGCATTGGCCGTCCAGCGTGGCCCCTCCAGCCCAAGCAGGGGTGCCAGCTTGTCCACCGCCGCCTCGCCCAGATGGCGATAGCTGGTGATCTTGCCACCCAGAACATGCAGCAACGGCGCGCCCTCTTTCAGGTCGGAAAGAGGCAGCCTGTATCCCCGGCTGGCCGCTTCGGGACGCCCCGATCCGTCATCGACCAGCGCCCTGACGCCCGCATAGCTGCGTACCACATCGTCAGGCGTGACGGGACTTGCGAAATATCGGCTGGCCGCTTCGCACAGATAGGCAATCTCGTCTGCTGCCGCCTCGACATGGACAAGCGCGCCTGTGTGATCGCGGTCGGTGGTGCCAATCAGGGTGAAATCGCGTTCGAAAGGAATGGCAAAGCAGATGCGCGTATCGGGCAGCTGGAAGATATAGGCGAAGGGATGATCGAACAGCTTGCGGGTGATAATATGCGATCCGCGCACCCGGCGCAGGGTGAAGCCGGGCGCCTCGCCCACCAGCCGCGCCAGATCGTCTGCGCCCGGCCCCGCCGCATTGACCATCGCGCGGCCATGAAATGATCCGGCAGGCGTTTCCACCCGCCATAGCCCCGCTTGCCTGCGGGCCGAAAGCAGGGCTGTGCGGGTCATGATCGTGGCCCCGCGATCGGCTGCATCGCGCGCATTGAGCACCACCAGCCGCGCATCGTCGACCCAGCCATCGGAATATTCGAAGCCATGGCTGAATTCGGGCCTCAGCGCTGCTCCTGCCGCATGGCGGGCGAGGCGGATCGCGCGCGCGCTCGGCATATGTTTGCGCCCACCCAGATGATCATAGAGAAACAGGCCGGCGCGCAGCATCCAGCGTGGCCTCAGATGGCGGTCATGCGGCAGGACAAAGCGCATCGGCTGCACCAGATGCGGCGCGATTGACCACAGCACTTCACGCTCGCGCAGCGCCTCGCGCACCAGCGAAAATTCGCCATATTCGAGATAGCGCAAACCACCATGCACCAGCTTGGTGGAGGCAGAGGAGGTGCCCGATGCAAGATCATGAGCTTCGAGCAGCAGCACCCTGGCGCCGCGCCCGGCGGCATCGCGCGCTATGCCTGCCCCGTTGACCCCGCCACCGGCGATGATGATGTCGAAGGCAGTGTCCAAAAACGCCTCTATTGCAGCCTGCGTGGCGGGTTAAGGCGACGGAACAGGCGGCCTTTCTCGCTGAACAGGATCAGGATCAGCGCAAGAATACCGGATGCCAGCAACGCTACGGCAATGGTGCGCGATGTTCCGTCATAGGCCTGCCCGATCAGCATGCCGAGCAACGCCCCGCCAAGCAGGCGAATGAAATTCTGCGCGGAAGATGCCGCCCCCGCCGATTGGGCAAAGGGCTGCATCGAGATGGAACTGAAATTGGCGCCCAGAAAACCGAGCAGCGCCATGTTGGCCGCAATCAGCGGCATGAACCAGACAAGGCTCTGCCATTGCCCGAATGCGAACCAGACCTGTGCCGCGCTGACCGCGATGAACAGCAACAGCCCGGTATGCGACACCCGCCTTGCGCCGAACCGCTCGACGATGCGGGCATTGGTGATGTTCGAAACAATCATAGCGGCTGCGCAAATCCCGAAAATCAGGGCAAAATAGCGACCCGCGCCGAAATGCTCGCCGATCAGCTGCTGGGCGCTGGTGAGATAGCCGAAAATGCCCGACATGACGAGGGCGGTCGACAGCACATAGCCAAACGAGGCGCGGGTGCTGATCGCCTTCCACATATGGCCCGCCATGGGTCCAAGCTGGATGGGCTGGCGGAATTCGGGATGCATGGTTTCGGGCATGCGCCGCCAGAACCAGACCCCAACGCCGAGCGAAGCCAGTGCAAGAAAGGCGAAAATCCAGCGCCAATGCCCCACAATCAGGATGAGCTGGCCAAGGCTTGGTGCAAGGATCGGAACCGTGATGAAAACGGCGGAAATCATGGACATCAGCCGCGCCATCCGGTCGCCCTCATAGCGGTCGCGGATGATGGCTGCGGGTATCACGGAGAGGCTGGAAGCCAGCACACCCTGCATGCAGCGGAGCACAATCAGCTCATTGAAGCCTGTAACCAGCACACAGGCAATCGACAGCACGAAATAGAAAATCAGCGCCGTCAGCACCACGGGACGCCGGCCGAAACGATCCGCTAGCGCGCCGGGAAAGAGGCAGCCAATGCCGTTGAACACGATATAGAGGCTGACGACAAGCTGTCGGCTGTTCCCGGCAGGTGCACCGAGATCCGTGCCGATTTCCGGCAATGCGGGCAGCATCGTATCTATCGAGAGCGCCTGAAGCGCCATGACGCTGGCCATCAGCGCCACCAGTTCTGCCTCGCCTATCTTCGTTTGTCGGCCGGAAATGTCGTCTCGAAGGGCACTCATCTGCCCGCCCATGGACCGCCATGGCGCGCGATGCCAGTGCAAAACGCCTTTGCGCAGTTTCACTTGCGTCTTATTGCTTGGCGATGGGCGACTACAACCCCTCTTCCCCCGAAGACACACAGGCCCAGGGGCTGCGCAAGATCATTCATGTCGACATGGATGCCTTCTATGCCAGCGTCGAACAGCGCGACAATCAGCAGATCAGGGGCAAACCGGTGGCTGTCGGCTTCCATGGCGAGCGCGGGGTGGTGGCCGCAGCCAGCTATGAAGCCCGCCGCTTCGGCGTGCGCTCGGCGATGCCTTCGGCCACAGCCATGCGGCTATGCCCTGAGCTGATCTTCTGCCCGCCCCGTTTCGAAGTCTATCGCGCCATCTCGCGCCAGATCAGGGCCATCTTTGCAGATTATACCGCGTTGATCGAGCCGCTGGCGCTGGACGAAGCCTATCTCGATGTGACGGCGGATCTGCGCGGTATTGGCTCTGCGACCCGAATTGCCGAGCTTATCCGGGCACGAATCCAGGCGGAGACCGGGCTGACGGCCAGCGCAGGCGTGTCTTACAACAAGTTCCTTGCCAAGCTGGCCAGCGACCAGAACAAGCCCAACGGGCTATGCGTAATCAGACCCGGCGAAGGCGCGCAATTCGTGGCCAGCCTGCCCGTTCGCCGCTTCCATGGCATCGGCCCGCGCGGCGCGGAAAAGATGGCGGCACTCGGCATAGAAACGGGCGCGCAATTGCGGGAGAAGGACATCGCTTTCCTGCGCCAGAATTTCGGGTCGCAGGCCGATTATCTCTATCGCGCGGCGCGCGGCATCGACCTGAGGCAGGTGGAGGCCAACCGGACCCGCAAATCGGTCGGGGGCGAGCGCACCTTCCAGCACGACATATCCTCCGGCAGCAGTTTGCGCGAAAACCTGGAGCGGATCATCGCCATAGTCTGGGAACGGATCGAGCAGAGCAAGGCGCGCGGGCGGACGGTGACCCTGAAACTGCGCTACGCCGATTTCCAGCTGGCAACGCGGGCGCACAGCGTCGACCATCCCATTGCGACACGCGAAGAATTTGCCACCATCGCCCGCGCCATTCTGGAGGAGCAGATCCCCCTGCCCCAGCCAATCCGCCTGATGGGCCTGACCCTCTCAGCGCTGGAAGGCGAGGAAGCGGCAGCACCGCCTGTTGCAGAGAGTCCGCAAGATCAGCTGGCCTTGTTCTAGAGAGGACTCATACGATTCCAAGAGTGGCGATCGCAATCGATGCGCCCGCCAGAACAAAGACAGCCACCAGTCCCATGCGGATCGCGCGCACATGGCGCAGCCCTGCATCGCCAGATCGCAAATTCCAGGCAAGGCTCAGCGCGACACCGCCGCCCAAAGCGGCGCCAGCCATAACAAGCACCGGCTCGGCACTGGACAGCGCCAGCGCGAAAACAAGAAAGCGGGCGGCATCGCCCAGCTGATGGAACAGCAGAACCAGCCCGATGGCAAAGATCGACCGCGTCGGTTCCGCCGGTTCCCGCCTGCGTCGGTTGCGCCAGATCATCTCCACCGCCGCTGCGCCCAGAGCCATCGCCACCAGCATCGCCTTGCCACCCGGCGGCATCATCGGGGCCAGCCACATTCCCCCAACCCCTGCTGCCAACGCGCTGGCACAGCTGGCTATCCAGCCCGGTGCCAGCAAGGGCAAGGCCTTTGCGAAACCGCGCGACAATTGCCCCACCAGCATGGCATCGCGCGCACCAAGAGAGCATAGCGCCACGAGAAGGAAAGCGAGGAAGAAACCGGACACGGATCAGCTCCTGCTCTGCTCGATCAGCCAGCGGCGGAACTCGCTGACCAGATGGCTTTCGCCCGGCCCCGGCCCGCTTGCATATGCGCCACCGGGAATCCTGGCGCGGATCGAGGCAAAGGGCATGATGAGGCCGCGCGCTTCATATTCGCGCGAGAGCCCCAATGCGCCCATGGCCACCCCCAGCCCCCTTGTGGCCGCATCCAGCAGCACATCATGGCTGTCGAGAACCATTGAACGATCGCCATAATCCGGCGGCAAGCCAAGCCCGGCAAGCCAGGCAGACCAGCCGCCCCTTGGCTTGCCGACATCGAGCAGGGGGACATGCGCAAGATCGGCCGGTGTTTCGATGCCATATTCCTCGACCAGTCCAGGCCGGCAGATCGGCGTGAGTTCCCAGCCAAACAGCAGATCTTCCCCCTCCTCCGGTTGGTCGTCGTAGCGGGTGAGGATGGAGATATCGCTGGCCTCCCGGGTATTGCTGTCCACGGTTCTTATTTCCAGCCTGACGCCGGGATGGTTCTTTTGCCATTCGCCAAGCCGCCCGGCGAGCCAATTTGATGCCAGCACGCTGGATATCGACACGCGCAGCGCCCTTTTTACCTTGTGGTTTGCCAGCCTGGCCGTTGCCGCGATGAGATCCCGCGATATCGGTATCAGCTCATCATGAAACTGACGGGCGGCAGGAGTGAGGCGCAGCGAGCGGGCTCCTCGTTCGAACAAGGTCGCTCCAACCTCATCCTCGAATGTCCGCAAACGGTGGCTCACCGCAGAAACGCTCAAATTCATCGCGCGTGCCGCCGCCCGCAAACCACCCGCCTCAACCAGATGCAGGAAGGCCTCCAGACCTCGCAACGAAGGCAGTCGGCCAGCCATGATGATCAGTCTCCGGGAACGGGCGGGAACGGCATTTCCTCTGTTCTAAAAATTTTGCATCACTGGCAAGAATTTTCCTACTCCCGCATAGCCGAAAACTTTGCGAGCTTTGGTTTTGTAACGCATCGCTTCAAGTTTGCCCCCTAAGCTTTGCGATGCGGCCAGGCCTCAAGGGCTGGCAAACCAGACTCCCGCTGATCGGTCTGCGGAGTAAACTTGGATGCCGTGGCAGCCTGGCTGCTGCGGCATTTTTTCTCTAGCTTGATCCATCACGATGGGTTCCATCCTGACGCAGCTTGCGGCAAGGGGCCTCAAGCTGCAGGAAAAACGATAGCCATGACAAACCCGGAAACGCTGGTAATCCGTCAACCCGACGACTGGCATGTCCATCTGCGCGATGGAGAGATGCTCGGCTGCGTGCTGGAATATACCGCAAGCCAGTTTGCCAGGGCGATCGTCATGCCCAATCTTTCCCCCCCTGTAACCGACACGCGCCAGGCCGAAGCCTACCGCACCCGCATATTGGCCGCCTTGCCTGAGGGAAGCGCTTTCCAGCCGTTGATGACCATCTATCTCACCGATCATAGCGATCCGGATGACATAGAGGCAGGATTCAGAAGCGGCAAGGTGACGGCATGCAAGCTCTATCCTGCCCATGCGACCACCAATTCCTCTCATGGCGTCACTGACATGGCCTCCATCCGTGCGGTGCTGGAGAGGATGGAAGCGATCGGCATGCCCTTGCTGGTCCATGGCGAAGTCACCGGCCGCGACGTCGATATTTTCGACCGCGAGGCAGTGTTCATCGACAAGGTTCTCCAGCAGACCATCCGCGATTTTCCGGGCCTGAAAATCGTATTCGAACATATCACCACGGCCGAAGCGGTCGATTTCGTGATGAGCGCAGGCGACCGGCTTGCCGCAACCATCACCCCGCATCATCTCCAGCTCAACCGCAATGCCATGTTCGATGGCGGGTTGAGGCCCCATGCCTATTGCCTGCCTGTGGTCAAGCGCGAAAGGCATCGCCTGGCGCTTCGCAAGGCGGCAACATCGGGCTCGCCGCGCTTCTTTCTGGGCACGGATTCGGCGCCTCATACCGCCCATGCCAAGCAATCGGCCTGCGGTTGCGCCGGTCTGTTCAACGCGCCTTATGCGCTGGAAAGCTATGCCACGGTGTTCGAGGAGGAAGGCGCGCTCGACCGGCTTGAAGCTTTCGCATCGGAACATGGCCCGGCTTTCTATGGCCTTCCCCTCAACAGCGGCCGGGTAATGCTGCATCGCCAGGAAATTCTGGTTCCAGACAGCATAGCTTGTCCCGGCGGCGAGCTGGTGCCCTATCATGCCGCCAGCCGCCTGGGATGGAGCTTTGCCGGACCTGCAGGCTGAGGGCTGAGGGTTGAGAGCTGAGAGGGAAAGGAGACGCCCCACGAGATGCATCCGCGCCATCATGCCAGCATCAGCCCCGACAAGCCGGCGACGATCTTTTCGAGCGGCGAAGTGCAAAGCTACGCCCAGCTCGAATCCGCTGCCAACCGCGCCGCAAGGCTTATCCGCAGCCACGGCATAGGCGCGGGCGACCATCTCGCCCTGTTTCTGGAGAACGAGCCGGAATATTTCGAACTGGCATGGGCATGCCAGCGCATCGGTGTATGTTTCGTGCCGGTTTCCTCAAGGCTGACGGCAGAGGAGCTGGCCTATATCCTGCGCGATTGCGGCGCCAGACTGCTGATCGCATCCCCCGCTTTGGCAAAGATAGCAACACAAGCCGCACAAGCCGCTGCAACCCCGATGCTGCTCAATGACGACAGCTACAGGCAACAGCGCGATGCCTGTGAGGATGGCCCGCTGGATGAGGAAACGGCCGGGATCGACATGGTCTATTCATCGGGCACAACAGGCCGCCCCAAGGGTATCAAACCGCTCGTGCCGCTCGGCCCGATCGATGCGCCCAACCGCATCGCCACCATGGCAGCAGAGCGCTATGGCGTCGGCCCGGACAGCGTCTATCTCAGCCCGGCGCCGATCTATCACGCCGCACCGCTCAAATGGTGCATGGGCGTGCATCGCCTTGGCGGCACGGTGATCGCCATGCGCAAATTCGATGCCCCGGAAGTGCTGCGCATGATCGAGCGCCACCAGGTCAGCCATGCGCAATTCGTTCCAACCCATTTTTCCCGGCTGCTCGACCTGCCGGGCGAGGTGCGCGGCCGTTGTGATCTTTCCTCGCTCAAGGTCGCGATCCATGCCGCCGCGCCGTGCCCGGTCGAGGTGAAACGCCGGATGATCGCATGGTGGGGGCCGATCCTATACGAATTCTATGGCGGCAGCGAGGGCATCGGCAACACCATCGTCACACCCGAAGAATGGCTGGAACGGCCGGGCACGGTGGGCAAGGCGCATAATTGCGTCATCAAGATCTGCGATGATGACGGCGAACCTCTGCCCGCCGGCACTATTGGCACGGTCTATATGGCCGAAGGGCAGCGCTTCGAATATCTCAACGATCCGGTTAAAACTCTATCATGCTATAACCAATATGGTTGGGCAACCATGGGGGATGCCGGCTATCTCGACGAAGACGGCTATCTCTACCTTACTGATCGCAAGGATTTCCTGATCATATCGGGCGGGGTCAATATCTATCCCCGCGAAGTGGAAGAAGCGCTTCTTGCGCATGACGCCGTGCGCGACGTTGCCGTGGTGGGCGCTCCCCATGACGATTTGGGCGAGCAGGTGGCAGCGATCGTCGAACCGCGCGACATGTCTGCAGCCGGACCGAAGCTTGCAGCCGAGCTGCGCGCCTTCCTCGAAGGCCGGTTAAGCAGGGTGAAGATGCCGCGCCGCATCACCTTCATCGAGGAATTGCCACGCCTGCCAACCGGAAAATTGCTCAAACGACAATTGCGCGATGCATTATATGGCAGGGACGAGCAGCTAGCAGCACGGCTGGTAAAAGGCCTAGGATAGGGCTGCCCTGGCTACCGGGTCGAGCCCCTCACCGCCTGCGGCGATATGTGCCGCCATCGCTTCCTTCATGCGCGGGTCCCAGAACAGGCGGATATGTTCGCACGTGGCGGCGGCCGGGTCGGACTCGCGCATCATGTTGCGGGCGATCTGGTTGGCCATATGGACGAGGCGCTCTGTCTCCATGCGTTACTCCGCCGCTTGCGCCTCTATCCGCCGCGAGCGGGCGGATTGCGCGGCATAATCCTCCTGCCATTCGCTCGGTCCGTTGGAAGGGCTGACCTGCACCGCTGTCACCTTGTATTCCGGGCAATTGGTGGCCCAGTCGGAGAACTCCGTGGTCACCACATTGGCCTGGGTCGCCGGGTGGTGGAAGGTCGTATAGACCACGCCCGGCGCAACCCGGTCGGTCACCTTGAGGCGCAGCGTCGTCTCGCCGGTGCGGCTGGCAAGGCGAACCCAGTTGCCATCGGCAAGCCCGCGGTTTTCGGCGTCGAGAGGATGCATCTCCAGCACGTCTTCCTCATGCCACGTGCTGTTCGCGGTGCGCCGCGTCTGCGCACCGACATTATACTGGGAAAGGATGCGGCCCGTAGTGAGCAGCAGCGGAAAGCGCGGACCGGTCTTCTCGTCACTCGGCACGTAATCCGTCACCACGAAATGCCCCTTGCCGCGCACGAAGCCATCCTCATGCATGATCGGGCTGCCATCGGGGTGCGCCTCGTTGACCGGCCATTGCAGCGAGCCGGCCTGATCGAGCTTCTCCCACGAGACGCCCGCGAAACTCGGGGTTAGCCGCGCGATCTCGTCGAGGATTTCGCTCGGATGCGCGTAATTCCAGCATAGGCCCATGGCGTTCGCAAGCGCCTGCGTCACTTGCCAGTCTGCAAGCCCCTGCGCCGGTTCCATCACCTTCCTCACCGGCTGGATGCGCCGTTCTGCATTGGTGAAAGTGCCGTCCTTTTCGAGGAAGGTGCTGCCCGGCAGGAAGACATGGGCGTAGTTCGCGGTTTCATTGAGAAACAGATCATGGACGATGACGAGATCCATGGCAGAAAGGCCTGCGGCGACATGGGTTGTGTTGGGGTCGGACTGGAGGATGTCCTCGCCCTGGATGTAGATTGCGCGGAAAGACCCGTCGAGCGCGGCATCGAGCATGTTGGGGATGCGCAGCCCCGGCTCCGGGTCGAGCGGCACGCCCCAGTCAGCCTCGAAGGTGCTGCGGGTGGCGCTGTCGGAGATGTGGCGATAGCCCGAAAGCTCATGCGGGAAGCTGCCCATGTCGCAGGCGCCCTGCACGTTGTTCTGGCCGCGCAGCGGGTTCACCCCCACGCCGCGCCTGCCGATATTGCCCGTCGCCATGGCGAGATTGGCGATGGCCATGACGGTGGAGGAGCCTTGCGAATGCTCTGTCACGCCAAGGCCGTAGTAGATCGCCGCATTGCCCCCCGTCGCATACAATCTCGCCGCCGCCCGCAATTCCGCCGCAGGAACGCGGGTGACAGCTTCAAGCGCTTCCGGGCTGTGGCGTTCATCCGCGACGAAGGCCGCCCAATCCTGATATGCATCGCACTCGCACCGCTCGCGAATGAAGGCTTCATCGGCCAGCCCTTCGGTCACGATGACATGGGCCATCGCGCTCAAAACCGCGACATTGGTGCCGGGCTGGAGCGCGAGGTGATGCGCCGCCTCGACATGCGGGCTGCGCACAAGATCGATCCGGCGCGGGTCGATCACGATCAGCTTCGCCCCTGCCCGCAACCGCCGCTTCATGCGGCTGGCGAACACCGGATGCGCGTCGGTCGGGTTCGCGCCGATCACGAGGATCACATCCGCATCCTCGACGCTGTCGAAATCCTGCGTGCCCGCGCTGGTGCCGAAAGTGGTCTTGAGGCCATAGCCGGTGGGCGAGTGGCATACCCGCGCGCAGGTATCGACATTGTTGGAACCAAAGCCGGATCGCACCAGCTTCTGAACGAGGAAGGTCTCCTCGTTGGTGCAGCGGCTTGAGGTGATCCCGCCCAGCGCCCGCGCGCCATGCTGCGCCTTGATCGCATTGAGCTTGCCCGCAGTATAGGCCAGCGCCTCGTCCCAGCTTACCTCGCGCCAGGGCCGATCGATGCTCTCGCGGATCATGGGCGCAAGGATGCGGTCCTTGTGCTTGGCATAGCCCCAGGCGAAGCGGCCCTTGACGCAAGAGTGGCCGCGATTGGCCTTGCCGTCCTTCCACGGCACCATGCGCACCAGTTGCTGCCCCCGCATTTCGGCGCGGAAGGTGCAGCCCACCCCGCAATAGGCGCAGGTGGTGACGACGGCGCGCTCCGGCTTGCCGATTTCCTTCACCGCCTTTTCCTGCAAGCTGGCGGTCGGGCAGGCCTGCACACAGGCGCCGCAGCTGACGCATTCAGACGACAGGAAATCGTCGCCCGCCTGGCCTGCGCTGACCGCAGAAGCAAAGCCGCGCCCGTCAATCGTCAGGGCGAGCGTTCCCTGCACCTCGTCGCAGGCGCGTACGCAACGCGAGCAGAGGATGCATTTGGCCGGATCGAAATCGAAATAGGGGTTGGACGTGTCGGCAGAGGCGCCGAGATGGTTCGCACCCTCATAGCCATAGCGCACATCGCGCAGGCCGACGGCGGCGGCCTGATCCTGCAACTCGCAATCATTATTGGCGCTGCAGGTGAGGCAATCGAGCGGGTGATCGGAGATGGTCAGCTCCATCACCGAGCGCCTGAGCTTCTGCAAGCGCGGCGTCTGGGTGTGGACGACCATGCCGGGCGACACCGGCGTGGTGCAGCTGGCCGGCGTCCCGCGCACGCCCTCGATCTCGACCAGGCACAAGCGGCACGAACCGAAAGCGGCGACGTTGTCTGTCGCGCATAATTTGGGGATCGATCCGCCAGATTCCGCGGCCGCGCGCATCACGCTGGACCCCGCCGGAACCGTCACCGCGCGCCCATCGATGGTCAGCGTCACGGCCTCGTCAGAGCGCCCTTGCGGCGTTCCGAAATCGGCTTGCGGGCTATATCCGTTCATCGCGCAATACTATCATGCGGATCGTTGCAAATCAGCACCGAATCCGGCCTGGCCAGAGCCAGCAGTGAAAGCCCGCTGGCCTGCGCCCGCTCCACCGCCAGGCTGGTCGGCGCCGAAACCGTCACCAGCATCGGACAATTGGCGCGCACCGCCTTTTCGACCAGCTCATAGCTGCATCGCGCCGAAAGCAGGGCAAAGCCGCCGGTGGGCGAAATTCCCGCCCGGGCCAGCGCCCCGATCAACTTGTCGAAGGCATTGTGCCGACCGACATCCTCGCGGGCCATGAGGATATTTCCGTCACAATCGCAAAAGGCGGCCGCATGCAGGGCGCCGGTTGCGCGCCCATCGGGCTGATGCGCCTCCAGCCCTGCCAGCGCGCGGAAAATGGCACTTGGCGCAACGCGAAGCCGCGCAGTAACGGCGGGCAGCGGGCGCAGCACCTGTTCGATGCTCTCCACCCCGCACAAGCCGCAACTTCCCTCCGAAAGCCGCATCCGGACCCGCTCGATCAGCGGCTCCGCGCTGCTGCGGGCAAGGGTGATGCGCAGCACACGGCCACCCTCGATCGTGCTTGCTGCTATATCGGCAATATCCCCGATTTCGGCCGCCAGCCCTTCGGACAGGGTCAAACCCACGGCAAAATCCTCAAGGTCGGCGGGCGAGGCCATCATCACCGCATAAGCGATGCCGTTATATTCCAGCGCAACCGGGGTTTCCAAAGCAACGGGGCGCATATGCGGCGCGCGCTCGCCTTCGCCCCCCTCCTCGCCGCAGCCAAGCCGCGCCACCGCCACGGGCACGGCCCGCATCAGGCCTGCTCGATCAGCGATTGGAGGCGATCCGCATCAAGCCGGGCATGCAGCGCATCGCCAATGCGGGCATTGGGACCGACCGAACACAGGCCAAGGCAATAGACATCTGAAAGACGCACGCGCTCGCCCGCCGCTTCGCGTGCCGCGGCGAACAGGGCTTTTGCCCCTCGCGCCTGACAGGCTTCGGCCTGGCATATCTGCACTTCGGGCCGGGGGTCAGGGCTGGAGAGGAAATCATGATAAAAGCTCACCACGCCATGCACCTCGGCGCGGGAGAGATTGAGCGCATCGGCGATTGCGGCCTCGGCCGCCGCATCGATGCAGCCAAAGCGGGCCTGAACGTCATGCAGGATCGGCAAAAGCGGCCCTTCCCGGCCACGATGCTCCCTGATGATTTCGTCCAGGCCCACCGGGTTCATCAGGCCATCATCTGCAGCGTGCAGAGCTTGTTGCCGTCCGGATCGCGCAGATAGGCGAGATAGAGCTTGAAGGCGCCCATGTCGCGCACGCCCGGCGGGTCTTCGCAGGTGGTGCCGCCATTGGCGATGCCGGCCGCGTGCCATGCGTCGGCCTTCTCGGGCGAATCGACCGCAAGGCCGATGGTGCCGCCATTGGCGCCGCAGGCTGGCTGGCCGTTCAGCGGCTTGGTGACGGCGAAATTGCCGGTCGGGGTCATGTAGAACAGGCGGCCGGCCGGATCGATCACACCCTCGCCATAGCCGAGCGCACCCATGGTGGCGTCATAGAACTTCTTTGCGGCATCCATGTCATTGGTGCCGACCATAACGTGACTGAACATCAGCTCATTCTCCCAGTTGAAGATCGATACGCGAGCACGATTCGGCCCGGACCGGATGCAGGCATAGCCGCTTCAACGCCGCTGTTCACCCCCGCAAATGGCAGCAGGCTCAATAGGAGCGGGGAAGACCAAGATCGTGCTGTGCGACGTAGTTCAGCACCATTTCCTCGGAGACGGGGGCGAAGCGGAACAGGCGGGCGTCGCGCCACAGGCGTTCGAGGTGGTATTCCCTGGCGTAGCCCATGCCGCCCAGCGTCTGCATCGCGCGGTCGGTGGCCTGCGCGCAGGCATGGCCAGCCAGCCACTTGGCCTGGTTGGCCTCGCTGCCATAAGGCTCGCCCGCATCGTGCAGGGCGGCGGCCTTGTGGTTCATCAGCCGCGCGCACTCGCTCATGATGTGGGCTTCGGCCAGCGGGAACTGCAGCGCCTGGTAGGAGCCGATGGGCTTGCCGCCAAACACCTTGCGTTCGCGCGCATAATCAGCCGCCAGCCGGATGGAGAGATCGACCGTGCCGAGCAGGCCCGCCGCGGTGACGATGCGTTCGGTATTCAATGTGTCGAGCAGTTCGAAGAAACCGCCATGAAGCGTGCCGACCAGCTCGTCCGGCTTCACTTCCACATCGTCGAAGAACACCGCGCTTGAAGGCAGGGTGCAGGTGCCGGTCTTGTCGATGACGGTGTGTTCCAGACCTGCACGGTCCGTATCGATCATGAACAGGCTCATGCCGTCGGTCTTGCGCTGCACTTCGCTGGCCGATTGCGTACGGCACACGACCAGCATCTTCTGCGCCTGCGCCACCGAGGTGATCCAGATCTTGCGGCCATTCAAACGCCAGCCCTTGCCGTCGGCCCTGGCGAAGGTGGATATGTTGAGCGCGTTGCTGCCCGCATCGGGTTCGGTCAACGCCATGCAGAACTGGATGGAACCGTCGGCCATGCCATGCAGCAGCTGCTTCTGCTCGCTCGTGCCATATTTGGAGAGGGTGACCCCGCCGAAGATGGGGCTGAGCATGTAGAGCTGGCTCAGCGTCGAGCCGCCGCCCGATGCGCACAATGCCTCGACCGCCATGGCCAGCTCCAGCATGCCAAGGCCAGCGCCGCCATGCTCTTCGGGCACGGCGATGGCGCAGAGCCCTGCATTGCAGATCTCCTGCCAGAGCTCGGACGGATAGGCCTTGGCCGCGTCCTTCTCGCGCCAGTAATCGAGGCCGAACTTCTCGCCCACCTTGCGGGCGGTATCGATCAGCATGTTCTGTTCGGGGGTCCGGGTGAAGTCCATGGGGTTGTCCTAGAGCAGCAGTCGAAGCGGGTTTTCGAGAGACGCGACGATACCGTCGAGAAGGACGGCGGCATCGAGCGAGGGGTCGGTGGCCAGCGCGATCGCCGCAACCTGACGCAAATCCGGCTTGCCATCGACATCGGGGCGGAACTGCGCCCGCAGCGGACCAAGCGCGAGCGTTGCAGTGTCAGCCGCCGCTTGCGGCAGCAGCCAGGCGCGACCTTCGGCCATCGGAGCCAGCGCAATGGCCTGCCCGGTCCGCGCTGCGGCGCGCATAAGCAGGTCGGCAAGGGCGAAGCTTTCTCCCGCTGAGGCGAACCTCTCGCACAGAGCCAGCGCGGCGGTGCAATCGATCTGCGCCAACGCAATAGAAGATGATGTCGCGGGCGATGCAGCCGCAGCGGGCTGATGCTCCTGCGCCGGAGCCGCCTGCAGCGCCGCCTCGACATCCGCCGCCTTGATCCGCCCGCCGGGTCCGGTCCCCGCGATCGGCTC
>CAZWEY010000035.1:0-16579 GCA_964632055.1 uncultured Sphingomonadaceae bacterium | reverse complement strand
CGATCCTGGTTCGGCCCCGTCATATCCCCCGCAAATGAGGGATGTGGTGGAGCCGCCGGGTACTGCCCCCGGGTCCGCTGCGCCTATTGCACGCCGCAGTTTATCGTCATAGCCGACCGAAACCGGCAGGCCCTATATAGGGACCGGCAGCTTAATGTGAAGTGACTGCCGGCCCCGAACCCGTCTACTTCCTCAGAGCGTCACGAATTTCGGTCAGCAGATCGACTTCGCTCGGCCCTGCCGCCTCTTCCGCCTTCTTGATGACCTTGTTGGCATAGCGCACCAGCATGAAGATGACGAAAGCGAGGATCACGAAATTGATCACCACGGTGATGAAATTGCCCCAGGCCAGCACATTGGCGCCCGCTTCGCGCGCGGCGGCAAGCGAGGTGCCCGGCTCCACCGTGCCGCTCAGCACGGTATAGAGATTGCTGAAATCGACATTGCCGAACACCGCACCGACCAGCGGCATGATCATGTCGTCGGTAAGCGAGGACACGATCGTTCCGAAGGCCGCACCGATGATCACTGCGACAGCCAGGTCCATGACATTGCCCTTGGCGATGAAATCCCTGAATTCCTGCAACATTTCCCCTTATCCCTCCAGTTATTATTCCCTAGGTGTTCTGACAGTAAAGCCGCCTTCTCACAAGCGGTTTCGCGCTGGTTGGAAACGCTTGCAAACATCGCAAATGCTTCTGTCTGCGCATCGAAATGACGGGAACCGCTCTTGCGCAGCCCTTCCCGAAGGGCGAAGGGAGGCTGAACGAAGTTTCCGACAGGCTGATTGAGTTGTGACCATACCCGATAGTGACGATCCCGAAGAAGTGATGTGGCAGGGCCGCTTCATCGAAGCCAAGAAGCGCGGACGCTGGGAATATGTCGGCCGGGCGCGCGGCATGAGGGCGGCGGTGATCGTTGCGGTGGAAGAGGGCCATGTGTTGCTGGTCGAGCAATATCGCGTGCCTCTCGGCAAACCCTGCATCGAGCTTCCCGCCGGACTTGTCGGCGATGATGAAGGCAACAGTGGCGAAGACCCGCTGGCCGCTGCCAGACGCGAGTTGTTCGAGGAAACCGGATATCATGCCGAGCACATGGAGAATTGCGGAGAGTTTTTCTCCTCTCCCGGCCTTGTCAGCGAGAGCTTCACGCTGGTGCGCGCATCAGGGTTGAGCAAGGCCGGGCCAGGCGGCGGCACGGAGGGCGAAAACATCACCGTCCACCGCGTCGCCCTGCATGATCTTCCCGCCTTCATCGCAAATCAGCGCAACCACGGCATAGCGATCGACGCGAAATTGCTGATGCTATTTCAAAGCTGCTGACAAACCCCCTAAAAGCGGGCATGAAACACCGAAAGTTGCAGATACAACCCGGACGGAGAGAAATGCCATGACACGACTGAGCCACAGACTGGCCGGTTCCATCGCTGCAATCGCATTGATCGGGGCTGTAGCGGCCTGTTCACCCAAGTCGCAGGACAACGCCAAGGCCGAGGCAGGCCTGATCGACGGCAATACAGGCGGTGACTGGACTGGCTACGGCAACACCTATGGCGAGCAGCATTTCAGCCCGCTGACCGAAATCAACGCCGAAAACGTCGGCAAGCTGGGCCTTGCATGGTCCTATGACCTGCCCGCCGGCAACCCGATGAGCGGGCCGATCGCGGTCAATGGCGTGCTTTATACCGCCACCGGCTACAGCGTGGTACGCGCCTTCGAACCGGCCACAGGAAAGCTTTTGTGGGAGAAGGATCTCAACGGCGCAGAGAATGCCGGTCTGAAGCTGCGCGAAGGCTGGGGCATCCGTGGCCTTGCCTGGTGGAACGGCAAGGTCATCGTCGGCGTTCAGGATGGCCGTCTTGTCGCGCTCGATGGCAAGAATGGCGACGAAATCTGGAGCGCGATGACAGTGGGCAAGGAGGATCTGCGCTTCGTCACCGGCGCCCCTCGCGTGTTCGACGGCAAGGTCATCATCGGCCATGGCGGTGCCGACAGCTCGGCCACCCGCGGCTATGTCACCACCTATGACGCGGAAACCGGCAAGAAGCTGTGGCGTTTCTACCTCGCCCCCGGCAAGCCCGGCACCAAGGATGGCGAAGTCTCCGATCCGATCATGGAAGAAGCCGCCAAGACTTGGACCGGCGAATGGTGGAAGCATGGCGGCGGCGCCACGGTGTGGAACACTTTCACCTATGACAAGCAAACCGACACGGTGTTCCTCGGCACCGGCAATGGCGCGCCCTGGAACCAGCGCGTGCGCAGCCCTGAAGGCGGCGACAACTGGTTCGTCTGCTCGGTCGTGGCGCTGGATGCCAAGACCGGCAAATACAAGTGGCACTACCAATATAACCCGGGCGAAACCTGGGACTACAATGCCTCGATGGACATGCAGCTGGCCGATCTCACCATCGACGGCAAGCCGCGCAAGGTCTTGATGCAGGCGCCCAAGAACGGCTTCTTCTACGTGATCGACCGGACCAACGGAAAGCTGATCTCGGCCGAACCTTATACCAAGGTAACCTGGGCCACCGGCATCGATCTGGAGACGGGCCGCCCCAAAGAAGTGCCTGATGCGCGCTATCCCGATGGCAAGGACTTCATCCTTGCGCCTGGTCCCAACGGCTCGCACACCTGGCTGCCTTCGGCTTTCAGCCCGGCAACCAGCCTGATGTACATGCCCATCGCCAACATGACCTGGTCCTACAATGACCGCGGCATCGACCACAAGAACTGGAAATTCAGCGGTTGGAACGAAGTCCAGACCGCGGTGAACGTTGCTGACAAGGAAATTCTCGACAGCCGCCTTTCGGCCATCGACCCGGTTACGCATGAGGTCAAATGGGCCGTCCCAACGCCAGGCGCGTGGAATGGCGGAGTATTGGCAACTGGCGGCAATCTGGTGTTCCAGGGCACCTCGGCCGGCCAGTTCATCGCTTATGATGCCCGCGACGGCAAGAAGCTGTGGAGCTTCGACGCCAAGGTCCCCGTGCTCGCACCGCCGATCAGCTACAGCGCGGGCGGCAAGCAATATGTCACCGTGCTGACCGGCGTCGGCACCAGCGCCGGCATCCTCAGCTCCAAGCTGGCGATGAGGGTCAATTACCGGACCCAGGCGCGCCGGGTGCTGACCTTTGTGCTCGATGGCAAGGCCGCCTTGCCGGCCACGCCTGCTGCCGAATTCGTCTATCCCGACGATCCTACCTTCAAGCCCGATGCCGCCAGCGCAGCGCGCGGTGCCCAGCATTACGCAAGATGTTTCGTCTGCCATGCGGCGCCGGGCATAGCGGGCGGATCCGCACCGGAACTGGCCACCTCGACCATTCCCCAATCCGCCGAGCTGTTCAAGCAGATCGTCCATGGGGGCGCCTTGAAGGCCAACGGGATGCCGCAATTCGAGGAACTGAGCGATCAGGATCTCGAGGATCTGCGGCAATATATCCGCACAGGCTCGGCCGATGCCCGCAAAAGCGGCAAAAACGGGCCGACAGGCTTCAAACTGAAATAGGGCAGTTTCCGCCTTGCAGGTCTGCAGCCCTTGCACAGGAATGCAAGGGCTGCGGCTCGTGTCGGGATGCATATCAGCAAAGAACCCACAGCCGCCGACATACTTCTTGCTCCAGTGCGCACGCCCTTTGGTCGGTATTTGTATCAAGTCCCAAAAAGTATTATGGTTCCGGGTGGAGAACGAGAGCGGCAAACCGCCTCGCGAAGCAACTAGACGAGGACCGATCATGGCGAGTGATCTCATTGTCCGCTGGCCGAATTTCAAATTCGATCAGGCGGATATCATCTGGGACGAGAACCCCGAAATTTCGATGGAGTGGAACGCAATGTCCACTTCGGCCCCCATCGTGGAGCCGTGGCTCAACCGGGTGATGACCCGCTGCCGCAAGGAGATCAGCGCGGACCGGCCGGACCTGAAATCCGATATCGACGATTTCGTGCGGCAGGAATCGAACCATTACCGCATGCATGAAAGCTTCAACGTCTTTCTCGAACAGCAGGGCTATACGATACCCAAGCATTTCGACGAGGAGTTCGAGGCCAGCCTGCGCGACCTGCTCAAGACGAAATCGATCGCCTTCCTCTCGGCCTATTGCGCCGGCTTTGAAAACTACACGCTGTTCTCCTCGCAATTCCTGTTCGAGAACGCGCGCGACATGTTCAACGAGGGCGACAACGGCATTGGCGACCTCTGGCTGTGGCACTTTGCCGAGGAGTATGAGCATCGCAAGGTCTGCCACGATGTCTATGCGCATATCTCGGGCAATTACTTCACCCGCGTCCATGGGCTGTTCTACAGCTTCTGGCACCTTTCCAAGCATGTGAACCGCCGCATCAAGCATTTCCTTGAGCTGTACCGCGCCAACATGACGCCGGAACAGCGCGCCGCTTCGGAAAAGCGGCACAAGGCCTATCAGCGCCGCTATCTCAAATTCTTCGTGCCGCGCATGCTGCACATCCTCGTGCCCTTCTACGATCCGGGCAAGGCCCCGCCCTCGCCCGGTCTTGAGGAAGCTCTGGGCCGCTACAGCGCGCTCAGCGAACCGGCAATGGCAGCCTGAGGGAGCGGAAGAAAATGAGCAGCGATCTCACAGTCCGCTGGCCGAACCTCAAGTTCAGCAAGGACGATCTTCTCTGGGAAGACAATCCCGAAGCCTCGCTGATCTGGATTGCTGGCTCCAGCTTCCCTGTGGTGATCGAGCCATGGCTAAACCGCGTGATGGTGAAGTCGCGCAAACTCGTCAGCGCTGACCGGCCTGACCTGAAGCAAGACATCGACGATTTCGTGCGGCAGGAATCGAACCACTATCACATGCACGAGGAATACAACGCTCATGTCCGCGAGGCAGGTTTTACCGTGCCCGAAGCGTTGCAGCAGGAAGGTCTCGACGATTACCGGGATCTCCTGAAAAACAAGTCGATGAACTGGCTCTTGGCCTATTGCGCGGGCTTCGAGAATTTCACTCTGTTCCAGGCGCGATGGCTGTTCGAAACCGCGCCCGATTTCTGCCGCGAAGGCAATGGCATCTCCGAAGTGATGATGTGGCACCTCGCCGAGGAATATGAGCATCGCAAGGTCTGCCATGACATCTACGCCGATGTCTGCGGCAATTATTTCCTTCGCCTGTGGGGGCTGGTCTATTCCTTCTTCCACATGAACGGCCATATCCAGAAGCGGGTAAAGCTGTTCATGGAGAAATATCGCGAAGGCATGACGCCAGAGGAACGCAAGGCCTCGATCAAGCGCGAGAGGGCATTCAACTGGCGCTTCATGCGCTGGTTCCTGCCGCGTGCGCTCAAGATCGCGATCCCCTTCTACGATCCGGGCAAGGCCAAGGCTCACCCCCGCCTTCAGGCCGCGCTGAAACGCTACGACGCGCTGGCGGCAGAGACCGTGGCGTTGAAGGCGGCCGCCGTCCCCGCCTGATCGCGCCGATTGCAGTCAGAGAAAAGCGCCGGGTCCCCCCGGCGCTTTTTTTGTGCGCGCCAGCCGCTACACTTCGCGCAACATAAAGGGAGAGGCCATGCAAGAGTTTACCGTCGCCGTGCCGCAGGAGCGGCTCGATCGCATCCGCCGCCGGGTTGAGGAGTTCGAGTTCCCCCATGCGCCCAAGGGCGCGCCGTGGCATTTCGGGACCGATCCTGCCTATCTCGCAAGGTTGAGGGACTACTGGCTGGCGGAATATGACTGGCGCGAATGGGAGGGCTGGCTCAACCGCTATCCGCAGTTCCGCGCCGATGTGGATGGCCTCGACATGCATTTCTACCATATCCGGGGCAAGGGACCGAACCCGATGCCGCTCTTGCTGCTGCATGGCTGGCCGGGATCGCCGGTTGAGCTGCTGGATATGGTGGAGCCGCTGAGCGACCCTGCGAAATTCGGGCATGATCCGCAGGCGAGCTTCGACCTCGTCATCCCCTCGCAGCCCGGCCACGGCTTTTCCGGCAAGCCTGAAACAGCCATCGGCCCGCGTTGGTCGGCGGGCAAGATGAACGCGTTGATGACCCGCGTGCTGGGCTATGACCGCTATTTTGCGCAAGGAGGCGATTGGGGTTCGCTCACCTCCAGCTGGATCGCCTATGATCATCCAGACCACTGCGCCGCCCTTCACCTCAACAGCCCCGGCCTCAGCCCCGGCGGCGAGATTGCTGGCATGATGGGGGCGATGGTCGCGTCCTTCGACACCCCCGAAGAACTCGACTGGGCGGCCGAAGTTGGCCAGCGCATGGTGGCGGGCGGCGGCTATATAGCCATCCAGTCGACCAAGCCCGAAACGCTGGGCTATGGCATGAACGACAGCCCGATGGGCGTCGCCGGCTGGATCATGGAGAAGCTGCACGACTGGCCGGACCTGCGCGGCCGGGAACCGCACGAGGTGCTGGGCGGCTGGGGCCGGATGCTGACCAACATCATGCATTACATCGTGACCGGCAGCTTCAACACCGCCGCCTGGTTCTACTACGGCGCAGGCGCCGAAGGCATTTCCGTGCCTCCGGGAGAGCGGGTGAAGGTGCCGCTGGGCTTTGCCAACTTCCCTCACGATTTCGTCATCAGCCCGCCGCGCAGCTATCTCGAAAAGCTCTACGACATCCACCACTGGACCGACATGGACGAAGGCGGCCATTTCGGCGCGTGGGAACAGCCCGAAGCGATGGTGCGCGAGATCAGGGCGTTCTTCCCGACGATGCGGGAGAGGCTCTAAGATGGCCTACCCCACAGCAATGCTCTCCGCTATGGTCCAGTCGACGGGTATGGACGGAGTCTTCCAGTAAATATCCACCTTCTCGATAAGGTAGTCGTCATTCACGGTGCAAATCATGACCAGAGGCACCTCGACCTCGGTCGAGGAACCGCTGCCCGGCGCCGACCATTCGGTGCAGTGAATATACACCCGCCTTCCATCGGGCGATGCCACCGCCTCGTGCGTTGTGTTGTGGTATGACGGCATCTGGCCGATCACCGAGCGGATGAAATCCCCATAGGCGCGCCGCCCCCGCGAAATGTCGCTTTCATCGATCACTTGCGGGCCGATGCGAATGATATCCGGAGCCATCGCCGCTTCGCAGGCGTCAAAATCATTGTCGACCGCCTTCCACCAGCCGCGGACGACTTCGATTGCCTTTTGCGGATCCAGCATCGCGGCTCTCCCTTGCTTGCAAATACCAGGCTAACGGGAACCGGCGCCTGCCGCAAGAAACAGGAAGATCACCCCTCGCGCCGTCGCCCCATCGACTCCAGCCCCTCGCTCGACGTCTCGTCGGGCCAGAGCTGGCGGCGCAGGTGGCTTCCGCCGTCGACATGAAGCACCTCGCCGGTGATCGAGACGGCGTCGGTCGCAAGGAAGATGACCATCCTGGCGAGTTCGCTTGTTTCGACAGCAGCGCCGAGCGGGATTTCGCGCAGGAACTTGTCGAACATCTGCGCACGGCGCCAGCGGCGGGCTTGCGGGCCTTCGAGCATGCCTGCCTTGATCGCGTTCACGCGGATACCGCGCTCGGCATATTCGACGGCGGCGTATCGGGTGAAAGCGTTGACCGCGGCCTTGGCGGTCGCATAGGCGACGCTGCCGGGCAGGACATCGGTGGAAACGATGCTGGAGAAGAGCACGATGGAACCGCCCTCGCCCATGTGGCGCGCTGCATAACGCGCAAACTGGAACGGCCCGAAATAATTGACCGAAAAGGCTTCTGTAAGCTTGTCTTGCCCGGTCTCGTCAATGCTGCCCATGCTGCCCATGCCAACGGCGGCAACCGCGATGTCGATCCGCCCGTTGCGGGCGGCGGCGGCTTCGACGAAGGCGGCAACTTCGGCTTCGATATTGGCATCGCAACGGATGGCGGTTCCGCCGATCTCGTCCGCCAGTTCCTGCACCTTTTCCAGCCGCCGGGCGGCAACGAACACATGCGCGCCCTCAGCCGCCAGATGTTCCGCAATGGTCCAGCCCGCGCCGCCGCGCTGGGATGCGCCAAGGATAATGGCGGTCTTGCCTTCAAGCCTTCCGGTCATGCTACTCTTTCCGATTGGGAGTTATTCGGCAGGCGTCGCCTGCGCGTAGATGTCTTCGAGCGGAGCCGCCGCGAAAGCCGCGGCGCGGCGCTCGGCCGGCACATCGGCATAAAGCGTCGTCCTGAGGCACGGGGTGCGCCCGGCGGTGCGGATCAGCTCCTCCATTGCTTGCGGCGTCATTTCCTGCCCGTGCGACGCGCCGGCGGAACGCGAGATCGTCTCGTTCATCAGCGTGCCACCCAGATCGTTGACGCCTGCATCGAGCAAACGCGCCACGCCTTCATGGCCCAGCTTCACCCAGCTCGCCTGGATGTTGGGGATAAGCGGATGCAGCACCAGCCGCGCCACGGCATGGATCAGCACCGTCTCGCGCCATGTCGGGCCGGGGCGGGCTGCGCCCTTCAGATACATCGGCGCTTCCATGTGGACGAAAGGCAGCGGCACGAATTCAGTGATGCCGCCAGTGCGCGCCTGAAGGCCGCGCAGCCTCAGCAAATGGCGCGCCCAGTGCTCCACCCTCTCGACATGGCCGAACATGATGGTCGACGTGGTCTTGAGGCCCACCTCATGCGCGGTGCCGATCACGTCGAGCCACTGATCGGTGGTGATCTTGTCCTTGCAGATAATCGCGCGGACCTCGTCATCGAGGATTTCGGCAGCGGTGCCGGGAAGGCTGCCAAGGCCTGCCTTCTTCAACCGCTCCAGCAGTGACGCAACCGAAACACCCAGCGTCTGCGCGCCTTGCCACACTTCCAATGGAGAGAAGGCGTGGATGTGCATGTCCGGCGCCGCTTGCCTGACGATGCGGCAGATATCGAGATAGGTCTGGCCGGTATAGGAGGGGTGGATGCCGCCCTGCATGCAGACCTCGGTCGCGCCGCGATCCCACGCTTCTGTCACCCTGCGGCCGATCTCCTCGTCCGCAAGCTGATAGGCCGGGCCGCGCAGATTGGCGTGCCCGCGCCCCTTGGAAAAGGCACAGAAGGTGCAGCGGAACGAGCAGATATTGGTGTAGTTGATGTTGCGGGTGACGACGTAGCTGACCACATCGCCATTGACCTTGCGCCTGAGATCGTCCGCCGCCGCGCAAACCGCGTGAAAGTGCTCGCCGCGCGCCGAAAACAGGGTGACGATGTCCGCCTCGCCCACCTCGTCGCCGCGCGCGATGGCGTCGAGCACGCGCGAGACACTCTGACCGCCCACCTTGCGCGGCGGATAGGATGGAAGCTCATCGCCCCTGCCGGGGTGCCAGCGGTCTTCGCGTGCAAGGCCATCGACACCCTGCAATTCGCGGATCGGCTGGCGCATTTCAGGCGCGATCCAGCGGTCGGCCTCTTTCAGCCATGCCGGATAAACGGGCAGGCGCTGCGCCAGCACCTTGCCCGCGGCCGCCGTCGCCTGTCCCAGCATTTCAAGGTGTGGCCACGGCGCTTCGGGGTTGACGAAATCAGGCGTGACCGGGCTGACCCCGCCCCAGTCGTTGATCCCGGCATCGACCAGCCGGCCAAGCGCGCCCGCAGCGAGGTTGGGCGGCGCCTGGATGGTGACGCTCGGCCCGAAGATGAGGCGCGCAACGGCGATCGACCAGAGGTGCTCCTCCATGTCCGGTTCGGGCGCGTTCGCCATTTTCGTATCCGGCTTGGCGCGGAAGTTCTGGATGATGACTTCCTGGATATGCCCATGCGCATCGTGGAGCTCGCGCAGCGCCAGAAGGCTTTCCACCCGCTCTGCCCGCGTCTCGCCGATGCCGATCAGCAGGCCGGAAGTGAACGGCACGTTTGCCTTCCCGGCAAGACCTATATTGGCAAGCCGGATCACCGGTTCCTTGTCGGGCGATCCATGGTGCGGCATGCCTTTTTCCGTGAGGCGGGGAGACGCGCTTTCCAGCATGATGCCCATGGAGGCCGAGACGCGGCGCAGCGCGGAATATTCCTCCAGCGTCATCAGCCCGGCATTGAGGTGCGGCAAGAGGCCGGTTTCCTCCAGCACCGCCTTGGCGGCGGCGGCGAGGTAATCGAGCGTGCTGGCATAGCCATGCTCGTCCAGCCATTCGCGCGCGGCGCGGTAGCGCAATTCCGGCTTGTCGCCCAGGGTGAACAGCGCCTCGGTGCAGCCAGCGGCCGCGCCCTGGCGGGCAATCTCCAGCACCTCGTCCAGCGACATGAAGGCCGGACCGGTCTCGCGCGGGGTCTCGGCAAAGGTGCAGTAATGGCAGACATCGCGGCACAGATGGGTGAGCGGGATGAAAACCTTGCGCGAATAGGTGACGATATCGCCAAAGCCCGCATCGCGCATGGTAGCGGCGCGAGCCATCAGCTCCGCCGTATCGGTTTCGGCGGCAAGTGCGATGCATTCGTTCCTGTCTTCGATGCGCGTCAACGCTCTCAATCCTTCATCCACTCGATTACGGGTTGGCAGCCAATGTTCTTGCAAGGCGGGCCGCTTTCCCTTCACTCGCACTCACCGCGAGCAGTCCCAGATCCTCCGCTTCATCGATATCATGGCTGAGACCGGCAATGACAAGCACCTTGGCTGCAAATCCCGCCTTTTCGGCCGCCGCGACATGGGCGGCACAGCTGTCCTTCCCGAAATGCAGCGCAATGGCGTCAGGTGGCGTCAGCAACAGACCGTTGGTCCCGCCGTCGCTTGTTGCCGGGGCAATGGTCACGCCCCCGTCATGCGCGGCGCACATGGCAGCGATATCGGCGGCGGCGATTGCAGGAACATCGCCATGAACGATCAGCAGGCTCTGCGCGCCTTCTTCGACCAGCACGGCCCGGCCATGCGCCAGCGCGCCATTCAGCCCGCCCTCGCCGGGATCGGGAATGATCTGCGCCCCCATGGCCTGCGCCATCTCGCCCAGTTGCGCATCCTCGGTCACCAGCGCGACGCCGGTGATTTGGGGCGATGCAAGAAGTGCCGCAAGGACGTCCTCGGCCATGGCAAGGACCAATGCGTGGCGCTGCGCTTCATCGAGCACGCCTGCAAGCCGCTGCTTTCCCGCGCTGCTGCGGATGGCGACAAGCGCCCAGAGCGGCGGACAGACAGTCATAGCGAAGCGGCAAAGTCCAGCACCACACGGGCAAGAGCGGTGCGATCCTCCAGCGTGGTCATCAGGGTGCGGGTGACGGTGGTGGGCATGGCCAGATTGCCGTGTTCCGCCGCATCCGCTTCATCCAGCACGAATCCATCGAGGATATCTTCGTAATGGGCCGCGACTGAAGCAGCAGTTGCGCCAAGGCCCATCTCGTTCATGATCTCCGCAGTCGGTCCCTTGACCGCCCGTCCGCCGATGAGCGGCGAGACGGCGATGACGGGCGCCTTTGCCTTGGCGAGTGCCGCGCGCATGCCGGGAACGGCGAGAATGGGATCGATGCTGAGCACCGGGTTCGACGGGCAGATGATGATCGCCCTCGTTCCCGGGTCGGCAATGGCGGCCAGCGCAGCGGGGTTGGGCCGCGCCCGTTCCGCACCTTCATAGCGCACGCCGACGACACGCGGGGCGCAGCGTTCGCGCACGAAATATTCCTGGAAGGCCAGCCAGCCATCGGGCGTGGCAATCATCGTGCGCACCGGATCGTCCGACATGGGTAGAAGCGTCGCCTTGATGCCGAACTGGCGCACCACATCGGCGGTGATCTCGGTCAGCGTGCGGCCCGCCCTCAGGCCATCGCTGCGAAGCGCATGCAGCGCCAGGTCGCGGTCGCCGAGGTTGAACCAGTCCGGCCCGCCCAGCTGGCGCACCGCCTCCATGAAGGCCCAGCTTTCATCGCCCCTGCCCCAGCCGCGCGTCTGGTCGGCAAGGCCGGAGAGCGTATAGCAAACGGTGTCGAGATCGGGCGAAATGGCAAAGCCCATATGGGTGAAATCATCGCCGGTATTGCCGATGATGGCGAGGTCGCCCTCTGGCAGGGTGCGGTAAAGCCCCAGCGCCAGCTTGGCCCCGCCAATTCCGCCACAGATTGCAACAACTCTCATCGAAACCGGTCCATTTCACGAGGGCGGAGCAAGGCGCTGGCTGGAACGGCCGCGCCTTCGGGAGGGGAGTAGCCGCGCAGATGCACGACAGGCGAGCCTTCCGCCGCCTGCCCCATGACGAGCGATCCGAGCGCGGCCAGTTCGTCGGCAATCGCCAGTTCGGTGGCTTGCAGCGGGCGGCCGAACAGATCGCTGCGCCCTCGCATGTCGAGGAAAGAAGGGATGCCCGCAGCACCGATGGCGACACCGGTGACGCCCATGCGGAAGGGGCGGCCCCAGCTGTCGTTGATGACGATGCCCATGGCGGCGCCAGTTTTCTGCTGCAGGCTGGCCCGCATCGCAACTGCGGCGCCATCGGGATCTGCCGGGAGCAGCAAGACGCGCTCGCCTTCTTCATGGGCAATATTGGACTGGTCTATCCCGGCATTGGCCATGATGAAACCCAACCGGTGTTCCACCACTAGCAACCCCGGAACGGCCTTCACCACATCCCGGCTTTCCGACAGGACGACCTCAATCACCTTGGGATCGCGCCCGGTAACCCCGGCCAGCTCCAGCGCCCGTGCACCAGGAGCAACATCGGCCAGCGCGACATAGCGCCCTTCGGCCTTGGAAATGATCTTCTGGGCGATCACCAGAATATCGCCATCCATGGTATCAATGCCCGCACGATCAAGCCCGCCCGCAATGATGGCGGCGAGATCGTCACCCGGCTCTACCAGAGGCAAACCGGGCAAGGCAGTGCAGGTCAGCTGGGCCATGCCCGATTGCAACCTTCCGGTCAGTGCGCCTCGCCAATGCCGGTGATGCGGATGCCGGCATGAGTGCTGTATTGCTTGTTGATGAAGATGAGCAGAGAGGTCAGCGCCTCGGCTGCCGCGCTGTTGGCCAGCGCGCCCGCCTGGAAACCGCGCATGCCAGCTTCTTCGACCAATGTGCAGACGAGTGCACGGGCGTCCTTGTCGTCGCTCGTCACCAGCACGTCGCAATCCAGCTCTGCATCCGACTGGAGCAGGTCTGCCGCGACATTCTGGAAGGCGGAGACGACCTTCACATCCTCGCCCACGGTGGCCTGCGCAATTTGCGCGGCAGAGCCTTCGGCCGGAAGCTGCACACGGGCCACGCGGGGCGGCACCAGCGGCACGGTGGTGTCGATCAGGATCTTGCCGGCAAGGGCCGGCTTCACCTCTTCCAGCGTTGGCTTCTGGTGGCTGAATGGCACGGTCAGCACCACGATGTCCGCCGCAGTGGCTGCATCGAGATTGGCGGCGCCCGAGACATTGCCCGCCAGCCCGCGCGAGGCGCACAGCTCGTTGAGCTCTGCTGCCGAAGCTTCCGCCTTGTCGGCCGTGCGCGAGCCGATGATAATCTGCTTGCCCGCCAGCGCCCAGCGCCTTGCGAGGCCGAAGCCAAGATTTCCGGTGCCACCGAGGATCGCGATTGTGCTCATGAACTTTCCTTGTCTTTGTAGTATTTTAAGTGAAACTCCTAGCGGAGATTGGCAAGCACTGCCTGATAATGATCGATATGCTGATCGACTTCCTTGAAGCCACGCCCCATGCTGACGATGGAGACCTCATGGCCGCCCATGTCCTCCCATTCGCGGACGAAATCGACGCATTCCTGCACGCTGGCGCCGCCGTAATTCTCGGCGCTCATCATATAGGAATGGCCGATGAAATCATCCACATTGCGGCCCGCCTCGGCAACCCAGCGCTTAATGTCGGTCCATGCCTCACGCAGCGCATCGCCGGTCAGCCCGCCGAACATGAAACCGTCGCACAAACGGGCGGCGCGGCGATAGGCCGGTTCCGACATGCCGCCGCCGAAAATCGGGATCTTGCGGCGCGGGCGCGGGATGATGTTGGCGCGCTCGATCGCGTCGAACTCGCCCTTGAAGGTGAAGCCGTGCTCGCTCCACAAGCGGCGAAGATAGGGGATCTGCTCCTCCATCCGTCGGCCACGCGTCTTGAAGTCCTGCCCGAGAGCATCATACTCGACGTAGTTCCAGCCGATGCCGACGCCAAGATTGAGACGGCCATTGGAGAGCAGATCGACATCAGTCGCCTGCTTGGCCACCAGCACCGTCTGGCGCTGGGGCAGGATGAGGACGCCGGTGTAGAAGTCGATCCGCTTAGTGATGCCTGCAAGATAGCCGAAGGCAACGAAGGGATCATGAAACGGATCGTTTTCCGTGTAAGGGCCCCAGAGCGGCGGGTCGCGTCCTTCGTGGACAGCGCCCACGACATGGTCATACATGACCAGGTGATCGAGGCCCATCGCCTCCACCGCGCGACCGATCTTGTCGAGAGCTTCGGGCGAGCCGCCCAGTTCGATCTGCGGATAGACAGCCCCGATCTTCATGATACTCTCCTCCAGTGATTTATGCTGCCATTGCCTGTGCCAGCCGGGGCCGTCAAAAGGCAAGGCAGATTACTTGTCTGCCCGTGATATTCGAGCACTCCAACATGGCAAGACAATGCCCAATTCACCCAAACTTGTCTATACAAATTGACCTGCACAAAGGAACAGGACCATGCCTTCACGCCGCGATGCGATAGCCATGTCGACAGACGAAATCCGTGCCTATCTCACAGCACAGCAACGTCTGATCCTGACATCGAACGGCCCCGACGGCTACCCCCATCCCATGCCGATGAATTTTCTGTTCGATGATAATGACGCCTATCTGATGACCACCTTTCGCAAGAGCCAGAAAGTGATGAACATGCAGCGCGATCCACGCTGCGCATTGCTGGTGGAATCAGGAAGCCATTACAGCGAGTTGAAATCCGTTCTTGCCTATGCAGATGCAGAAATCATCGACGATGCGGATTTCACGCGTGATGTCATGCTGGCTCTGGCCGCCAAGGAAGGGGACCGCGCGGCGCTCTCGGAAGAAGCGAAGCAGACGGTCGCCGCCAGCGTTCCCAAGCGGATTGTGCTGCGCTTCAAACCCAGTGACTATATCAGCTGGGACCATTCCAAGCTTGGCGGAGGTTATTAGGGAGCGTCCAGCCCAGCCGGGCTTTTGGTGAATATCTCGCAGCCCGTTTCCGTGATCCCGATCGAATGTTCGAACTGGGCCGAAAGCGACTTGTCGCGCGTCACGGCAGTCCAGCCATCCGACAGCATCTTCACCCATGGCTTGCCGCCATTGATCATCGGCTCGATCGTGAAGAACATGCCAGGTTTCAGCTCCGGCCCGGTCCCGGCCTTGGCGGCATGGATCACCTCTGGCGCATCATGAAACAGGCGGCCCAGCCCATGGCCGCAAAATTCGCGCACCACGCCATAGCGATGCGCCTCGGCATGAGCCTGGATCGCAGCACCGATATCGCCCAGCCGCGCGCCGGGGCGGCATTGTTCGATGCCGATCATCAGGCATTCATAGGTGACATCGACCAGACGGCGCGCCTTCAGCGACACATCGCCCACCAGATACATCCGGCTGGAATCGCCATGCCAGCCATCGAGCAGCGGGGTGACGTCGATATTGACGATATCGCCGTCCTTCAGAACCTTCTCCGAAGGGATGCCATGGCACACGACATGGTTGATCGAAATGCAGCAGCTGTGCGCATAGCCGCGATAGCCCAGCGTGGCGGGCACCGCGCCGCCATCCAGCGTCATCTGGCGCACCGCATCGTCGAGAGCGGCGGTGGTGATGCCCGGCCTGACCAGGGGCACCATGGCATCGAGAATTTCAGCCGCCAGCCGCCCGGCTCGCCGCATACCCTCGAAAGCCTGCGGTCCATGAATCTTGATCGACCCATCGCGCAGCACGGTGTCGCCATCGGTAATCGTCTGATAGTCTGTCATAGAGAGCGATGTAGCGCGCCTTGCCCGCAAATGCGAGAGTTCAGCGACTTCGCAGGAAACCGGCAGCGCCCTGCCTCGTTCAAGAGTCGTTTTCCACTCGCGCAGTTTCGCTTTATCGCGCTATTGAGCCGCCAGCATGACCGACAAATACGCATTGATCCAGCCCGATCGCGGCCAGAACGCGACCCCTGTTCACCTCGTCGACACTGACAGCCTGCCCCAATGGCGCAAGGGACTCTCGGCGCCGCAACGTGCGAGCCTCGACGCGCAGGGCTTCCAAGCTGCAGCAGGGGAAACCGCGATCCTGCCCGATGGCGATGGATGGTTTGCCGCGGGCGGCGTCGCCAGCATATCCTCCCTTTCCAGCTGGTGCATGGCCCGTCTGGCCGAAAGGCTGCCCGGCGGCACCTATCGCCTGGCCGCGGGCGAGCCGGGCCGCGCGCTGCATGGCTGGCAGGCTGCCCAATATGGCTTCACCCGCTACAAGGAGCCCAAGGAGCCCGCCGGCCCGCGTATCCTGCTGACCGGCGAAGTTGCGGCGATCCCGCCGGCCCTTGCCGAAGCGCGCGCCGTCGCCATGGTGCGCGATCTCGTCAACACGCCCGCAGAAGACATGGGGCCTGCCGCGCTGGAGGCCGAGGTCGAGGCGCTGGCCCGCCAGCATGGCGCGAGCGTCAGGATCACGCGCGGAGAAACGCTGGAGCGCGAATTTCCCATGGTCCATGCCGTGGGCCGCGCCGCAGCGCGCCATCACGAACCGCGCATGATC
>CAZWEY010000034.1:6513-17025 GCA_964632055.1 uncultured Sphingomonadaceae bacterium | reverse complement strand
GCCCGCCGCTTCGAGCTTAGCGGCAACATCCTTGGCATAGCCATCGGCATCCGAGACAATAGTCGCAACCACCGCTTGCACCGGCGCCAACCATACGGGGAAGCGGCCTGCGAAATGCTCAATCAAAATGCCAATAAACCGCTCATAAGAGCCGAAAATGGCGCGGTGAAGCATGACCGGGCGATGCTTTTCGCCATCATCCCCCACATAGGTTGCGTCCAAACGCTCGGGCAGAACGCGGTCTGACTGGATCGTGCCGACCTGCCATGTCCGGCCAATTGCGTCAGTCAAATGCCATTCCAGCTTAGGCGCGTAGAAGGCGCCTTCACCGGGCAATTCTTCCCAGCCATAGTCCGGCGTGGCAAGGCCAGCTGCCGCCACCGCCGTGCGCAGCTCGGTCTCGGCCTTGTCCCACACCTCGTCGCTGCCAAAGCGCTTTTCCGGGCGCAGCGCGAGCTTGATCGAATAGGTGAAGCCGAAATGCTTGTAGATCCGGTCGGCCAGCTCGCAGAAAGCGCGCACTTCATCGACGATCTGGTCTTCGCGGCAGAAGATATGGGCATCGTCCTGCGTGAACTGGCGCACGCGCATCAGCCCGTGCAGTGCGCCATGCGGTTCGTTGCGGTGGCAGCAACCGTTCTCGTATATGCGCAGCGGCAAGTCGCGATAGGATTTGATGCCCTGGCGGAAGATGAGGACATGGGCCGGGCAATTCATCGGCTTCAATGCCATCCAGTCCGCATCGCCCGAAATGATCGGGCCTTCATCGTCGACATTGGGCACTTCGTCGGGGATGACGAACATGTTCTCGCGATATTTGCCCCAATGGCCCGATTGCTCCCACTGGCGCGAATCCATCACCTGCGGGGTCTTCACTTCCTTGTAGCCCGCGCCATCAATCGCCCGGCGCATATAGGCTTCCAGCTCGCGCCAGATGAGGTAGCCCTTGGGATGCCAGAACACGCTGCCATGGGCCTCTTGCTGGAGATGGAACAGGTCCATCTCGGCGCCCAGCTTGCGGTGGTCGCGCTTGGCCGCTTCTTCCAGCCGGACAAGATACGCGTCCAGCTGCTTCTTGTTGAGCCAGCCGGTGCCATAGATGCGGGAGAGCATCGCGTTCTTCTGGTCGCCACGCCAATAGGCGCCTGAAACGCGGGTGAGCTTGAAGGCGGCAGCGTCGAGCTTGCCAGTGGAGGGCAGATGCGGCCCGCGGCACATGTCGAGCCAGTCATCACCCGACCAATAGACCGTCAGCGCCTCGTCGCCGGGCAATTCCGCCGCCCATTCCGCCTTGAACGTCTCGCCCTGCTGCTTCCAGCGGCTGATCAGCTGTTCGCGGCTCCACTCCTCGCGGCGCAAGGGTTTGTTGGCGGCGATGATCTTGCGCATCTCCGCCTCGATGAGCGGCAGGTCATCATCGGTGAACGGGCGATCCTTGGCTGCGAAATCGTAATAAAAGCCATCATCGGTCGAAGGGCCGAAGGTAATCTGAGTGCCGGGGAACAGCGCCTGCACCGCTTCTGCCAGCACATGCGCGAAATCGTGCCGGGCAAGGTCCAGCGCGTCGGCCTCGTCGCGCGCGGTGATGAGCGCCAGCGCACAATCGCCGTCGAACGGGCGGGCAAGGTCGCGCAATTCGCCATCGACGCGAGCGGCAATTGCTGCCTTGGCAAGGCCGGGGCCGATCGCAGCGGCGACATCGGCGGGGCTGGAGCCGCGCGGCATTTCACGAACCGAGCCATCGGGCAGGCTGATCTGGAGCATTTCTGACATAGCCTTCGCCCTTAGCGGGGAGTGATGCTTGCCTCAACTGCGCAATGGCCGCATGACCTGCATCATGAACGACATTCGCTTTCACCTCATGGACGATGGACGCCGGATCGCCTTTCGCGCAACCCAAGGCGATGGCCCATCGCTGGTGTTCCTGCCCGGCTACAAGTCCGACATGTTAGGCGGCAAGGCGACCGCCTTGTTCGACTGGGCAAAGGCCCATGGCCGCGCCGCGTTGCTGCTCGATTATTCCGGCTGCGGGATGAGCGATGGCGATTTTGCCGATGGCACCTTGTCGCGCTGGAAGGAAGAAGTGATCGACCTCACCGGCGCACTCTTTCCCGGATACAAGCTTGTGCTGGTCGGCTCCTCCATGGGCGGCTGGCTGATGCAGCTTCTCGCGCTTGACCTCGGCCCGCAGGTCCATGCCCTTGTCGGCCTCGCCGCCGCGCCCGGCTTTACCGACTGGGGGCTGACCGACGCACAGAAGGCGGAGCTGGAAGCAGGCCGCACGATCTACGAAGACAATGCCTATGGCCCTGAGCCGACGCCGACTCATCCCGGCTTCTACAAGGATGCGCAGGCTCTGGCCTCGCTCCTGGCAGGGCCAGTCCCGATCCATTGCCCGGTGCGGCTGATCCATGGGCAGGCCGATCCGGATGTGCCCTGGCAGCTGGCGCTCGACATTGCCGCGCGGGTTCAATCCAGCGATGTCGAGCTGACCTTCATCAAGGATGGCGACCACCGGCTCTCGCGCGAACGGGACATCGCCCTGTTGTTGCGCACCGTCGCCGCCCTGCCCTGAGGTTATATGCTGAGCGTTCTTCTCCCCCTGCTGGCACAAGCCCCCCTTGCCGAAACTCAAGCGAGCCTGCCTGAAGCGCGCCTTGCCGCCTGCATCAAACAGGCGCGGGAAGACCTCACCACCGCCGTGGTCGTGGCGGACGACTGGCTGGAACACCTCAAAGGGTCCGAACGGGCCTATCCGCTGGAATGTTTCGGCATCATCTATACCCGCCAGATGCAGTGGGCAGAGGCTGAGCAGGCCTTTACCGAGGCTCGAGACGCCTTGTCGCAGCAAGAGGGCAGGCGTCGTGCCCGGCTGGGGGCGATGGCCGGAAATGCAGCCCTTGCGGACGAAAGGGAAGAAGACGCGCTGGCCCTGCTCGATATGGCCCTGATCGACATGGGCATGCCCGATGCGCGGGGCGCTGGCGACACCGCGGGGGCGGGCGATATCGAAATCGACCGCGCGCGGGCGCTGGTGGCGCTGGGCCGGCCTGCGGAAGCCGAGGATGCACTGCAAAGGGCGCGCCGCGATGCGCCGCAAAACCATGAGGCATGGCTGCTTTCGGCAACGCTTGCGCGGCGCCAGGGCGGGCTGGCCGATGCCCAGGCATATATCCAGACTGCCGCCGCGCTGCGCCCTGTGGATCTGGCAACAGGCCTTGAAGCAGGGTTGATCGCTGCGCTTGCCGGGCGCATGGAGGCCGCGCGCAAGAGCTGGCAATCGGTGATCGACGCAGCACCGGGAAGCGAGGCTGCACTTGCCGCCCGATCCTATATCGAACAGCTGGATACACCATGATCCCACTTTCCGTCCTCGACCTTGCCCCCATTTCCGAAGGCCATGGCGCACAAGAAGCAATGGCGGCCTGTGCCGCGCTGGCCGCTGTGGCAGAGCAGGCGGGCTATCACCGCTTCTGGATTGCCGAGCATCACGGCATGGAGGGCATATCGGGCGGCGCGACGTCTGTCGTGCTTTCCCATGTCGGCCATGCCACCTCCTCCATCCGCATCGGCGCGGGCGGAATCATGCTGCCCAATCACAACCCCTTCGTCATTGCCGAACAGTTCGGCACGCTCGATGCGCTGTTTCCCGGCCGGATCGACCTTGGCCTTGGCCGGGCGCCCGGCGCCGACGGGCGGCTGATGAATGCGCTGCGCAAGGACATTGCCCGCGCCGCCGAATTCTTCCCGCAGGACGTCGCCGAACTGCGCGCCTATTTCGACATGGACCCGCAAATCCCTTTGCATCCCACGCCGGGCTGGGGCGCGAAAGTGGAGATGTGGGTGCTCGGCTCCAGCCTGTTCGGCGCGCAACTGGCGGCGATGATGGGCATGCCCTATGCCTTTGCCAGCCATTTCGCGCCCGACCATCTCGATGCCGCGCTGACGCTTTACCGCGACCGCTTCCAGCCATCGGAAAAGCTCGACAAGCCGCATGTGATGGCCGCGATGAACGTCTTCGTCGCCGAGACCAACCGCGAAGCGCGCACGCTGGCCAGTTCGCAGGAACAGATGTTCATCGCGGTCAGGACCGGGCGCACGATGAAGGTGCAGCCGCCTGTCCCCGATTACCGCGAGAAACTGACCGGCCCCGAAGTCGCCATGCTCGATCATGTCGGGCAGGCCAGCGCCATCGGCAGTGCGGCGAGTGTGCGCGAGAAAGTAGGGCGCTTCCTTGAGCGCACCCGCGCCGACGAGTTGATCGTGTGCGGTGCAACGCATGACCCATCGGCCCGGCGGCACTCGCTTGCCTTGACGATGGAGGCACTTTCGGGCTGATGGCCCGCGATGCGCGATTCGGCGGAAAGGCCAGACAGATGAATAGATATGACGTTGTAATCGTCGGGGCAGGGCATGGCGGCGCACAGGCTGCAATTTCGCTTCGGCAGAACAGCTTCGAAGGCTCCGTCCTGATGATCGGCCGCGACAGCGAACCGCCTTACGAACGCCCGCCGCTCTCCAAGGAATATTTCAGCCGCGAGAAGGAGTTCGAGCGCCTCTATATCCGCCCCCCGCAGTTCTGGGCCGACAAGGGCATCGAGATGATGCTCGAAACCAAGGTGACCGCTGTCGACCCTGCCGCTCATGCCCTCTCCCTCTCCAGCGGCGCGACCATTGGCTATGGCACGCTAATCTGGGCAACAGGCGGCGATCCACGCCGCCTGCCCTGCCCCGGCGGCGATCTTGCTGGCGTCCACGGCGTGCGCGACAAGGCCGACGCCGACCGAATGATGGCCGAGGTGGATGCAGGCGCGAAGAATGTGGTCGTTATCGGCGGCGGCTATATCGGGCTGGAAGCGGCCGCTGTGCTGACCAAGTTCGGCTGCCATGTCACGCTGCTCGAAGCCCTGCCTCGCGTTCTGGCCCGCGTCGCCGGCCCGGAACTCTCCGCCTTCTACGAGGCGGACCACAAGGCGCATGGCGTGGACCTGCGCACCGAGGTTTCCGTCACCGAGCTGGAGGGCAGGGAGGGCAAGGTCACAGGCGTCAAGCTTGCCGGCGGCGAAGTGATCCCGGCCGACATGGTGATTGTGGGCATCGGCATCATCCCGGCCGTCGAGCCGCTGATCGCAGCGGGCGCGGCGGGTGCCAACGGGGTGGATGTGGACGAATATTGCCGCACCTCGCTGCCCGATGTCTATGCCATCGGCGATTGCGCCGCCTTTGCCTGCGATTATGCCGATGGCGCGGTGATGCGGGTCGAATCGGTGCAGAACGCCAATGATCAGGCCACATGTGTCGCCAAGGCGATCTGCGGCGATGCGCAGCCTTACCATGCCTTCCCGTGGTTCTGGTCGAACCAGTTTGACCTCAAGCTCCAGACTGCCGGGCTTTCCGTCGGCCACGATGCCACCGTGCTGCGCGGCGATCCGGCCAATCGCAGCTTCTCGGTGATTTACCTCAAGGGCGGCAAGGTCATCGCGCTTGATTGCGTCAATTCGGTCAAGGACTATGTCCAGGGCCGCAAGCTGGTGGATGCAGGCGCGGTGATCGCCCCCGACATGCTGGCCAATACCGAAGTTGCGCTCAAGGAAATGCTGTAAGTTCCGCCTCGGCCCAGCGCGCGGCTTCTGCCACCGCCGGGTCCGGGTCTGACAGCAGCGAGCGTATCACGGGCAACAGCGCTGTATCCGCGCTGTTGCCCGCGGCATAAAGGCAGTTCCTTACAAACCTGTCGCGCCCGATCCGCTTGATCGGCGAGCCGGAAAACAGCGCGCGAAACCCCGCATCATCCAGCGCCAGCAAATCCGCCAGCCTCGGCGCAATCAGTTCAGCGCGCGGCGCGAAGGCCTGGTTCGCCTGAGCCGCGCTGGCAAAGCTGTTCCACGGACAGACGGCAAGGCAATCGTCGCAGCCATAAATCCGGTTGCCCAGCGGTTTGCGGAATTCCTCCGGCACCGGCCCCTTGTGCTCGATCGTAAGATAGGAAATGCAGCGTCTTGCATCGAGCCGGTATGGCGCAGGAAAGGCCTGTGTCGGGCAAGCCTGCTGGCAGGCGGTGCAACTGCCGCAGCGGTCGGTGTGCGGCACATCGGGTGGAAATTCCAGTTCGGTATAGATCGCACCGAGAAACAGCCAGTTGCCATGGCTGCGGCTCACGACATTGGTATGCTTGCCCTGCCAGCCGATCCCGGCGACCTGTGCCAAAGGCTTTTCCATCACCGGCGCGGTATCGACAAAGACCTTGAGCATGGGCGTGCCCAGCCCCGCTTTTTCCGCCTCTGTCACCATGAAACGCGCCAGCGACTTCAGCGCTTTCTTCACCGTGTCATGGTAATCGCGCCCCTGCGCATAAACGGAAATGCGCGCGCGCGAGCCTTCATCGGCAAGCGCCAGTGGATCGAGCGCGGGCGCATAGCTCATGCCCAGCGCAATCACGCTTTGCGCCTCCGGCCAGAGGGATTGCGGGCCGCGGCGCTGATAAGCGCGCTCTGCCATCCAGCCCATCTCGCCGTGAAAGCCCGCCTCCAGCCATTGTTCCAGCCGCTCGCGGCGATGCGGATCATCCCTGGCAGGTGCAAAGCCGACGGCGGCAAAGCCCAACCGCTTCGCCTCCTTCGCAACCCGCTGCTTCAGCGTGACAAGAACCGCCGCGTTAACCAAAATTTGTGAGCCTCTCCTGCATGAGCCATTGGTAACGAGCGCCCATGATATCCGAGCTAGGTCATCCTTTGCCAAGCGGCAACCGTCCACCCGCCATCGAGGCCAGGGGACTGGTCAAGCGTTTCGACGGCACCCTTGCGGTGAACGGCGTCGACCTGACCATTGCCGAAGGCGCGATTTACGGCATCCTCGGCCCCAATGGCGCAGGGAAAACCACCACCTTGCGGATGCTGGTGGGAATCATCGACCCCGACAGCGGCACCCGCCGCGTTCTGGGCCATGATCGCCCGCATGATATAGCCCGCTCAATCGGCTATCTGCCCGAGGAACGAGGGCTTTACCCGTCGATGAACGCGGTGGAGGCCATCGCCTTCATAGGTGCTTTGCGAGGACTGCCTTTGGCGCAAGGGCGCAAACGGGGGCGTGAAATGCTGGAGGCGCACGGGCTTGGCCATGCGGCAAACCGGCAGATCAGACAGCTGTCCAAGGGCATGGCGCAACAGGTCCAGTTGCTCGGCACGCTGGTTCACCAGCCGCGCCTTGTCATTCTGGACGAGCCGTTCTCCGGTCTTGATGCGATCAACCAGGGTCGGCTGGAAATGATGATCCGCGATCTGGCGGCACAGGGAACCACCGTGATCTTCTCAACCCATGTCATCGCCCATGCCGAACGGATGTGCGAAGGCGTCGCGATCATCGCGGGCGGCAAGGTGTCGTTTGCAGGGCCGGTCGACGAGGCGCGCGACCGCATCGCACCGCAAGTCCGGCTGGAAACCCGCGCAATTGACGGGCCATGGCGGGCCGCGTTGCCGACCAATGCCCGCCGCAACGGGGCGATCTGGTCATTCGACCTGCCCGCTACCGGCGTCGAACCGCTGCTGCGCGCGCTGATCGACGGGGATGCCGGTATCCTCTCGCTGTCGATCGAGCGGGCGGGGCTGCACGATGCCTTTGTCGCCATTGCCGGGGAAGCTGTCGCCCGCGAGATGCAGGACGCAGCAACGGAGGAAGATGCATGACGGGAGGCCGCCTCTCTTTCTTCAACGCGGCCGCAGTGGTCGCCCGGCGCGATTTCGTCGCGGTGCTCTATAGCCGTGCTTTCCTGTTCTTCCTGCTGGGGCCGCTGTTCCCGATCATCGTTGGCGCGTTGGCAGGCGGCGTTTCGCGCAGCGTCACGAGCAGCGTGGAAGTCGCGCATATCGGTATCGCGATGGAACAGACAGAAGCGGAAGCGGTGATCGCCGCTCATGCCAGCCTGTCGCCTCGTCTGGCCCAGGGCCTGCCGGAGATACGGCTTCTGAAGCGGCTGGAACCGGGCGAAGGCTTTGATGCCGACAAGGCGCTGGCCAACGGCGACGCGGGGCTGGGGGCAATCCTGACAGGGACAAGGGCAACGCCCGTCCTGACCGGCCCTGCCGAGAGGCTGGAACGCTGGCAAGGGCCGGTTTCCCTCATCACCGCAGAGGCGCTGTCGCCAAGCGCCCGCACCTGGCCGCAGCTGCAGCTTGACCCGACAAGCGGCAGCGCGGCTCAGCGCCACGTCAACCGGGTGCTGACCGCGCAAGCCGCCCAGACGCTGCTGTTCCTGCTCATCATGCTGCTGGCAGGCATGGTCCTCTCCAACCTTGTCGAGGAAAAGACCAACAAGATCATCGAGGTGCTGGCCGCCGCGATCCCGATGGATGCGGTGTTTTGCGGCAAGCTGTTCGCCATGCTCGGCGTATCGCTTGTCGGCATGGCCGTGTGGGGGCTGGCGGGCGGCGCGATAATGCTGGCAAGTGGCCAATCCCTGCCCGTGCTGGCCGAACCGGCATTGGGCTGGCCGCTGTTCATTGTTCTTGCGATCATCTATTTTGCCATGGGCTATCTGCTGCTCGGCTCGATCTTCCTTGCCATCGGCGGCATGGCGTCCACCGTGCGCGAGGTGCAGACCTTGTCCATGCCGGTGACGATGATGCAGCTTCTGGTGTTCTTCTTCGCCACTTACGCCATGGCGCGCCCCGGCAGCCCGGTGGAATTGGCCGCGGCCACCTTCCCGCTCAGCTCCCCCTTCGCCATGGTCGCGCGCGCAGCGCAGCAAGAGCTGTTGTGGCCGCATGTGGCGGCGATCCTCTGGCAGGCTCTGGCGGTGATGCTATTGATCCGTGCAGGCGCGACGATCTTTCGCAAAAGGGTGATGAAATCGGGGCCGGCCCCTGACCGGAGAGGGTTTTTTCTGCGCCGCCACCGGGCCGAGAGCGGCGGTTCAGCCTAGCCTCATCTGCCGGGTGCAAGAGGCAGTGAATGACCAATCATTGCCCCACCCGCCGCACTGCCCTGCGCTGGCTTGCAGGGGCTGCCGCCCTGCCCCTTGCCGCGGCCTGTTCCAGCGCTGCCAGTGCGCGGAATTTTCCTGTCAGCAGAAGCGAGGCAGAATGGCGCGGCCTTTTATCGGCGGAACAATATCGCATCCTGCGCAAACATGGCACCGAACGGCCCGGCTCCTCGGCGCTCAATCATGAAAAACGCCCCGGAACCTATCATTGCGCCGGTTGCGCCAATGCGCTGTTCGGCTCGGCTCATAAATATGACAGCGGCACCGGCTGGCCCAGCTTCTGGAAGCCCTTGCCCGGCGCCATCGGCACCTCGATCGATCGTCTGCTTGGATATCGGCGCACCGAAGTCCACTGCGCCGATTGCGGCGGCCATCTCGGCCATGTGTTTGATGATGGGCCTCCGCCCACCGGCAAACGCTATTGCATCAACGGGGTGGCATTGGCGTTTCGTCCCGGCTGAACGGGAAAATCTGGTGCGGGCGGCGGGACTCGAACCCGCACGATCAGCGATCAGGGGATTTTAAGTCCCCGGCGTCTACCATTCCGCCACGCCCGCATGCGCGCGAGCTATGGCCATCCCCTCGCAAGCGTCAAGTCTCGAGGGTGAAGCGGAACAGCGCCATGCCTCCCAACAGCCCGGCCAGGAAAATCAGCGCCTGTTGCGGCGCAAGGGCAAGGGCGGCAAAGCCCGGCCCCGGACAAAGTCCTGCGATGCCCCAGCCGATACCGAACAATGCAGCGCCGCCCAGCAGCCTGCCATCGACATCCTTGCGGGTCGGCAAGGAGAAGGCATCAGCGAAAAAGGGCGCAGCCATGCGGCGCTGAAACAGCCAGACCAGGCTCATCAGCACCACAGCACCACCCATCACAAAGACCAGCGTGGGATCCCATTGGCCGAACAGATCGAGAAATCCGCGCACCCTGGCCGGGTCGGTCATGCCCGAAACGGCCAGACCCGCACCGAACAGGGTGCCGGAACCGAGCGAGACAAGAATGGTCCGCATCAGATCTGCACTCCCGCAAAATTCATCAGCCAGACGGTCAGGACACCGGTGGCGATGAAGGTGATCGTTGCCAGGATGGAGCGGGCCGAAACCCGGCTGATCCCGCATACACCATGCCCGCTGGTGCAGCCGGACCCAAGCCTCGTGCCGAAACCGACTACCAGACCTGCGACAAGCAGCGCCGGTGCGGAAGGAAACTCTCCCTTGCCCATTCCGGTGCTGATGAAGACAAGCAGGGCGCCAAGCGGAAGCCCAACAAGAAAAGCGATAGCCGCAGCCCGTCCCATGCCTTGTCCGGCAAGTCCGAGCGCCCTGGCCGCAATCCCTGACACACCCGCGATGCGACCAAGGCCGAGCAACATGACAGCCGCTGCAAGCCCGATGACCAGCCCGCCTGTCAGGCCGGCCAGGGGATCGGCCCATGGAAATCCGGGAAGCAAAAGCGTTTCAGGCGTCATATCTCCCCCTCATCCCCATGGGATCGTGCCAATGGGATCGTGCCAATGGGATCGTGTCAGTCGGCGTTCAGG
>CAZWEY010000034.1:0-6413 GCA_964632055.1 uncultured Sphingomonadaceae bacterium | reverse complement strand
ATGGGATCGTGCCAATGGGATCGTGCCAATGGGATCGTGTCAGTCGGCGTTCAGGCTGCGCCGGATTTCCTTGCCCGGCTTGAAATAGGGTGCGCGCTTGGCCGGCACATCCACGCTCTCGCCGGTGCGCGGATTGCGGCCCTTGCGGGCATCGCGCGCGCGGGTGGAAAAGGCTCCGAACCCGCGCAGTTCAACCCTTCCGCCTTCTGCAAGGCGGTTGGAAATCTCGTCGAAAAAGATGCTGACCAGCTGCTCCACCTCTTCGGAGCGGAGATCGGGATTGTCCCTGGCAACAGCTTGCAGCAACTCTGATCTAATCATTCTTATTCTCCCGTTGGGCCCGGACATGCGCAACGTGCCTTTGCACTGAAGCGAATGGTCAACCCGGGCTGCGACGTTTCGGGAACGACCCTTGCGCGCAAACTGCCACATTGCTGAGGCAAGCGCAATTTCCGAGAGCGATAAATTGACATTGAAGTCAACTAAATCGAAACCATTCTCGCAAGGTTTCCAGGGAACTGCGGCAGCGCTTCACACGACCGCCAAATGCGCTAGGGTCACACCCGATTAACGCCAAGGCCTTTCAACCAGGAGAGCTTCCGCGAAATGACCAGCCAGACAGGCGCCATGGACCCGCCTCAGGCAGACAGGGCGGGCACGTTGCTGGGCCACCCCAAGGGCCTGTTCATGCTGTTCTTTGCCGAAATGTGGGAGCGCTTCTCCTATTACGGCATGAAGGCGCTGCTGATCTTCTATCTGACCCAGCACTGGATGTTTTCCGACGAAAAAAGCGGGCTGATCTACGGCGCTTATACTTCGCTGGTCTATATCACCCCGGTCATGGGTGGCTATCTGGCCGATCGCTGGCTGGGCCAGAGGAAGGCGGTGTTGTTCGGGGCGGTGCTGCTGACCTTCGGCCATTTCCTCATGGGCTTCGAGGGGGATGGCAAAGGCGATGCAGCGGCGCTGTCGCTATTCTGGCTGGCCTTGAGCTTCATCATTGTCGGCTCAGGTTTCCTGAAAGCCAACATATCCGTCATCGTCGGCCAGCTTTATCGCCGGGAGGATGTGCGGCGCGACGGGGCCTATACGATCTTCTACATGGGCATAAATCTCGGCGCGGCGATGGGCTCGCTGCTGTGCGGCTGGCTGGGCCAGACCTATGGCTGGAGCTATGGCTTCGGCGCGGCGGGTTTCGGCATGTTGCTGGGGCTGCTGGTGTTCGCCATCTACAAACCGCTGTTGATGGGGCACGGCGAACCGGCCAATCCGGCCCTGCTGCAACGCCGCCTGCTTGGCCTGCCCTTCGAGTGGCTGCTTTATCTCGTGGGAGCAAGTGCTGTGGCGCTGGTCTGGTTCCTGATCCAGTATCAGGAGATGATCGGCGTGCTTCTGCTGGTCTGCGGGGCGGCGCTGGTCGGTTATGTCCTCCTGACCGCTGTCACCCGGCTGGATCGCCATGCTCGCGACCGCATTCTTGCTGCGCTGTTCCTGATGCTCGGCTCCATCCTGTTCTGGGCGCTGTTCGAACAGGCGGGCAGCTCGCTCAATCTCTATACCGACCGCTATGTCGATCGCGCGGGCGTTCCGGCTTCCATGTTCCAGTCGATCAACTCGATCTATATCGTGCTGCTGGCGCCTCTGTTTGCGGGGCTATGGACCTGGCTCGGTCGCCATGGCCTCGAACCCTCCACCCCGGCCAAGTTCGGCATGGGCATCGTCCAGCTGGGGCTGGGCTTCCTCGTCCTTGTCTGGGGTGCAGCGCTGGGTGGCGAGGCGGGCAAGACCGCCGTCATCTTCATCTTCCTGATCTATCTCCTTCACACCACGGGCGAGCTGTGCCTCAGCCCGGTGGGGCTTTCCGCCATGAACCGGCTGGCGCCTGCGCATATGGCCTCGCTGATCATGGGCACATGGTTCTTTGCATCCGCCGCCGGCAATTTCACCGCCGGGCTGATCGCGTCTGCCACCGGGTCGGCCAAGGCCAGCGGCGAGGGTGCGGCACAGCAGGTGGTGCTCGATGTTTACAGCCAGATCGGCTGGATCGCGGTGGCAGCAGGGCTGGCGGTTATGATCATCGCTCCGGCCATCACCCGGCTGATGCATGCCGAAAGCCTGACCGAGGAAGGGGGCGACTAGCGCCCCCTCCAGATGCGCACCCCGGCTTTGTCGGCTGCGCCCGTCCGGCCCCTGTCGCAAGGCTTGGGCATGAAATCCCTGCCATAGCAAAGCCGGATTTCCTCCAGCCACCCGCCGCGCCCGGTAATGACGGCGATCGATTGCGGCGCGATGGCCGGGTTGGCCCGCGCCATCGCCCGGCGCACATCGCCTGCGCTAAGCTCGCTTCGGCGGGACAGCGCTGCGAGATCGGGCAGGCGGAGGCTTCGCCAGAGGATCGCAGTCACCTTGAAATAGGCATCGGGCGACGAGGTCATGCAGCTGCCATGCTTGGCCCATTGCCGGGCCATGAGCCGGGGCGAGGGCGTCATGCACAGATGACGTTTGACAGTCTGGGGCGAGACGGCGCGGCCCTTGCCGCACCATTGCGGCCATGATCCGCGCTGGCCATCAGGCCAGAGCCCATGGACGATCAGCCCGAAACGGCCATTGCGGCCCGAACACTGCACACTGTCCGCCGCATTGCGGCAGTGCTGGGGCGACCAGCTGAGCGCCAGCGTATAGCCTGAAACCGGCATCTGACGCACAGGCCCGTCGCGGTGAACCGGCGGAACGCCCAACGCTTCACTGGGAACGCGACACTGATAGGCCTGGGCATGAGCCTGCCCTGCAAAACCGCATAGAGCGGCAAGATACAGGGCCAGCTTTCTCACAATGGCGTAAAGTCGAGGCCGATATCAGCCGCCGGCGCGCTTTGCGTAAGGCGGCCCACCGAGACATAGGTGACGCCTGTTGCCGCAATGGCGCCGATGGTCTGAAGATTGACCCCGCCCGATGCCTCGCACGGCACCCGGCCAGCGACAACTTCCAGCGCCTCGCGCAGCATGTCAGGGCTCATATTGTCGAGCAACAGATGGGTTGCGCCTGCGGCCAGCGCGGGTTCGATCTGGTCGATCCGGTCCACCTCGCAAATGATGCTGGCGATGCCCGCTGCGCGCGCCCGGCGCACCGCCTCGCCCACGCCGCCTGCCACCAGAACGTGATTGTCCTTGATCATCGCCGCATCCCACAGCCCCATGCGATGGTTCTGCGCGCCGCCCATGCGGGTGGCGTATTTTTCCAGAACCCTCAGGCCCGGAATGGTCTTGCGGGTATCGAGCAGGATGCAATCGGTTCCCTTCATTGCATCAACATAGTGCCGGGTCATGGTGGCGATGCCCGTGAGATGCTGCACCGTGTTGAGCGCGCTGCGCTCGGCCGTGAGCATGGCGCGGGCATTGCCTGTCAACCGCATCAGATCGGCACCCGCCGCAACGCTCTCTCCCTCTGCGGCCAGAATCTCGATCTCCATTGCGGGATCGAGCGCGCGAAAGAACGCCTCGGCAATCGGCAATCCGGCCACCACGATCGGATCGCGGCTGTCCATAATGCCTGAAAAGCGCGCCCCTGCCGGAATCACGCTTTGCGAGGTGACATCCTGCCCGCCGCCGGGAAGGCCAATCCCCAGATCCTCGTCAAGCGTTTCGCGAATGAAGCGGGCGAGGTCGAGCCCGGGAAGGGAAAAGTCGGTCATACACAGGCATTGGACGTTTTTTTGTCCTGCCTCAAGCGCGCTAGCGCCGTTCGAAGCGGCTGATGCCCTTGCCCAGCCGGTTTTCGCCCAGCGCGATCCGGTCTCCTGACCAGTCAGCCACGAAACTCGTGGTCCAGTCCACACCGGGCGCAAGGCGCGCGTCATTGCCGGAAATCTGCAAACCGTCGGCGCTGTTCTCATGGGCTTCGGCGGCAATCGCGATCAGGGCGGAGTGGTTCTCGTGATGCGGTCCCTGCACGAACCAGTTGCCGATGATCTGGCCGGTCGATCCCGCGGGCAGGTCGATCATGTAATTGCTCCACCGCCCTTGCGAATCGTCGAAACTGTTGGACAGGATCTCGACCCGGGCGGAACGGCTCTTGAGATAATGACCCCCCGCTCCCTTCTCGAAGCGGCTGTTGGTCACGCGCAGATAGCCGAAATGGCCGATATAGACCGAATGGGCGCAGCCAGCCGAAAATTCGCAGGTGCCAAGCCGGGTGAAGGTCGATTTGTCGATGGTGATGCGCCCCGCCGGATCATCCGCCGAAAGGATGCCCTGCTGGCTGTCGCGAAACCAGCTCTGGCTGACCACCAGCTCGCCCCGCTCCATGCGGATGCCGGAACCATTGCCGGTATATTTGGAGCTCATGTTCTGGAAAATGATGCCCGTTACCCCTGCGGACTGGCCGCGCAGCACCAGGGCAGCCTTGCCTTCGCAGATAGTGCCGTCGAAAATGACCGATCCCGGCTCGGATGCGAGATAATGCACCGCCCCTGCGGTCTGCACCGCGCAATCGGCATAGCGGCCCGGCGCAATGGCGATGGTGCCTGCGCCCCGGCCGATGGCATCGACCGCGCCTTGCAGGCTGCCATAGCTGCGGCCGGTTTCGGCGATGACATAGGGGCCCTCGCCCGATCTGGCGGCGAGACCCGCAATCGGCACAAGGAATGCGCCAGATGCCGCCATGGCGAGAAGGAAGGGTGCAATGCGTCTGTCCATGGTCGAAAAATAGCATGACCCGGTTAACGCGCTGACAATGCCATGCCTGCACCAGCGCAAATCGGGCTGGCAGCACCTCCTGTGTTGAATTAGTCAGGCTATGTTGAATTAGTCATATGCCAGGCAAGGGAGAGAACGATGCTGGAAATCAAGCTGGAATCACGCTCGCACAGCAAATCGGGCCGTGAATTCGCGATTGACGATCAGCAGCTGGCCGAGCGCAAGACGATATTCGCACCCGATCTGATGGCGGGCAAACGGGTTCTGGTGTCTGGCGGTGGCACCGGCATAGGCAAGGCCACCGCGCTGCTCTTTGCGCGCCTCGGCGCGGATGTGGCGATTTGCGGGCGCCGCGAAGAGCTGCTGGACACGGCCTGCGACCTGATTGGCGATACGACCGGCCGCAAGACCATGAAGCGTGTCCTCAATATCCGCGATGCCGATGCAGTCGAGAAGATGATGGCCGATGTCCATGATGAGCTTGGCGGTCTCGACATCCTCATCAACAATGCCGGCGGCCAATATGTCAGCAAATCCGAAGAGCTCTCGCGCAAGGGCTGGAGTTCGGTGGTCGAAACCAACCTTACCGGAACATGGTGGATGATGCAGGAAGCGGCCAAGCTGTGGATCGCGCGCAAGCAGGCTGGCAGCATCATCAATGTCGTGTGCGCGGTCGATCGCGGTTGCCCGCAGGTAGTGCACACGGTCGCCGCGCGGGCCGGAGTGATCGCTGCGGCCAAGAGCGTGGCGGTCGAATGGGCGCCCTACAAGATCCGCGTCAATTGCCTTGCGCCCGGCGCAACCCGGACCGAAGGCTTCCGCCAATATCCGGAAGAAAATCTCGACCAGTTCTACCAGAACCCGATGCGATCAACGTCCGATGCATGGGAAATGGCTGAATCCATGGTCTATATGTCTTCCCCTGCCGCGGCCTTCATGAATGGCGAGCTGGTGGTGATCGATGGCGGGCAGCAGCTATGGGGCAATTCCTGGCTGGTCGGCCGCCCCAAATGGTTCAGCGACGACTGGCGCGAGGCGGAAGCCTAATATTGCCGGATGACCCCAAGAAAAGCCTCGCCATAGGCATCCAGTTTTTTGGCGCCGATGCCAGCAATTCCGGCCAGTTCGCCAAGCGAGGTGGGCCGGGTTTCGGCCATTGCGCGCAAGGTGGCATCATGAAAGATGACATAGGGCGGCACCTGGGCCTCTGAGGCAAGCTCGCGGCGCAAACTGCGCAAGGCATCGAACAGCGGATCGCCCACCGGATTCTCGGCGCTCTCGCCCCGCCGCTTCCTGCGGCTCTCGCGTCTGGGCTGAACGACAATGCTGACTGCGCTCTCCCCTTTGAGGATTTCGCGCGCATCGCCGCCCAGCATCAGGCCGCCATGCTCTGTCGGCATCAGGCTGCCGCGCGCCTGTAGGGCTCGGGCGACCCCTTGCAGCAGCCGGGCTTCCTCGTGATCGACAATGCCGAAAACCGACAGCTGGTCGTGCCCGCGCTGCATGATCCGGTCATCGCTAGCGCCCGTCAGCACCTTTTGTAGATGGCCCAGCCCATAAGTCTGGCCGGTCCGATAAGCGGCCGAGAGAAGCTTCTGGGCGGTTTGCGTCGCGTCCACCACCTCGGGCGGGTTCAGGCAATTGTCGCAATTGCCGCACTGGCCCTCGGGATCTTCGCCAAAATGGCGCAACAGGACCGTCCGGCGGCACCCGGCCGTT